>CAZIAB010000026.1:0-11825 GCA_964537525.1 uncultured archaeon | reverse complement strand
ACGAGGCATTCTCATTCTCCGGCCTCCTCCTGCACACGGCAGGGAAGGTGATGTCGAACTACAACCTGAACCAGATGTACACCCCACAGATATCGGATGCCCACAAGAAGGGATACGTTCACATACATGACCTGTCGCACGGCGTAATCGGATATTGCTGCGGCCACTCACTGAAGAACCTCCTGCTGATGGGATTCGGTGGAGTACCCAACAAGGTGGACTGCAAGCCGGCGAAGCACATGTCCACGGTTGTCCACCAGATGGTCAATTACATCGGATGCCTCCAGATGGAGTTCGCTGGCGCCCAGGCCTTCTCGAGCATTGACACCCTCCTTGCCCCCTTCGTCAGGTTTGACGGGCTCGAATACAAGCAGGTAAAGCAGAACATGCAGCAGCTGGTCTTCAGCCTGAACATACCCTCGAGGTGGGGAGCGCAGTTCCCGTTCTCCAACCTCACCTTTGACTGGAGCGTCCCAAAGGACATGGAGAACGAACCGGCAATCGTTGGAGGTAAGGACCAGGGATATGCATACGGCGACATCAGCGAAGAGGCTTACATGATTAACAGGGCCTTTCTGGAGGTCTTTACAGAGGGTGATGCCAACGGGAGGTCGTTCTCGTTCCCCATACCCACGTTCAACATAACAAGGGACTTTGAATGGGACACTGACAACGCCAAGAAGCTCTTTGAGATGACTGCAAAGTACGGCTCACCGTACTTCCAGAATTATGTTGGTTCGAATCTGGACCCCGGCTCGATAAGGGCCATGTGCTGCCGCCTCAACATGGACACCAGGGAATTGATGAAGAGGCCGGGCAGCATGTGGGGCCCTGGGGACAACACCGGCTCGATAGGGGTCTTCACCCTGAACATGAACAGGCTCGGCTATGAGGCAAAGAACGAGGACGAGTTCCTTGAGAAGGTCGGCCATTACATGACGATAGGGAAGGATTCGCTGGAGATAAAGAGGAGGATGGTCGAGAAGAACCTCAAGAGGGGTCTGATGCCCTTCACGAAGGTCTATCTGGGGACCTTTGACAACCACTTCTCCACCATCGGTCTCGTCGGGATGAACGAGGCGATGCTGAACCTGATAGGCGAGAACATCGCATCCCCTGAAGGTAAGAAGATAACGATAAGGACCCTGAATTTCATGAGAGAGAGGATGAAAGGGTTCCAGCAGGAGACCGGGAATCTATACAACCTGGAGGCCACACCCGCAGAGGGGGCCTCATACAGGCTCGCAAGGGAAGACAAAAAGATGTACGGGAAGAAGATCATAACATCTGGAGGGGAGGTTCCCTACCTGACCAACTCGACGCAGCTTCCTGTTGGATACACGGATGACCTTGTACAGGCCCTGGAGCACCAGAACGACATACAACCGCTCTATACAGGAGGGACAATCTTCCACGCCTTCCTGGGAGAGAAGGTATCGAGCTGGGAGGCTGCAGCAACGCTGGTCAGGAAGATATCGCAGAACACGAGGCTTCCGTACTTCTCCCTCACGCCTACCTTCAGCGTGTGCCCCGTGCACGGGTACATAAGAGGGGAGCACCACACGTGTCCGTTCAGTAACAACGGCGGATAATCATGGTACTTGAATCCCGGCGGCTTGCCCCGGGACTTGTACAAAAGGTTACGGCCGGGGGCTGTCTTAACAGCCCCGCCGTAACTCCAATAATTCGCAAAGGAACCAAAAAGCCGGACCCAGAATGGTGTTCGGCACGCGATGTCATGTAGTTTGGATGTCACGAAATTAACGATGAGGTGATTTGAATGGAACCGAACGGGAAATGCAACAAGGAGACAGAGGTCTTCTCGAGGATAGTCGGATACTACAGGCCGATAAAACTGTGGAACGACGGGAAGAAAGAGGAATTCAGGGAGAGGGTTAACTTCTCTGAGAAGAAGGCGCTTGAGGGTTTTGGAAAGTGAAGGCCGCTCATAACGACCGGGTCAACAGTTCTAAGACTATTGCATAGCGATAGAGTGAGTGGTCAAATGGATATGAATGTATGCAGGATTATAATCGAAGAGATAGAGAAACTAAAGAAACTTCTCTGCACGTTTGAATGTAAGGAGTGCGAACGATGAAATGTCTGGTCACGAAACCGGCGAGGTTCATGTGTCCAAACATGGTGGACACCTTCCGTATACAGAGGTTTCATCTTTGTTGATAGTGATAGCATGGTTGAGATAAGCGGACTGCTGAAATCAACTGTAATCGACTACCCCGGAAAGATGGCATCCGAAATCTTTCTGGGCGGGTGCAACATGAGGTGCCCTTTCTGCCACAACATCGAGCTCGTGAATGACCCGGACAAACTTGAAAGCATGTCAGAAGAGGAGGTCATATCCTTCCTCAGAAAAAGAAGGAAGTGGGTTGACGGGCTGGTGATATCCGGTGGCGAGCCAACCATCCACAGGGACCTCCCCGGGTTCATCAGGAAGGTGAAGGGGGCAGGCTTCCTGGTGAAGCTCGATACCAACGGGACCAACCCAGGGATGGTCGGGAAGCTGATTAAAGAGGGTCTGCTTGACTGCATAGCGATGGACATCAAGTCCTCCCCGGGCGGGTATGAAAGGGCCAGCGGAAGGAAGATTGACATGAATGCAATCAGGAAGAGCGTTTCCATGATAATGAAGTCAGGGCTGGATTACGAGTTCCGAACAACCCTCGTCCCGGAACTGCACAACAAAGAGGATGTCAGGGAGATAGGGAAGTGGCTTAAGGGGGCAAAAAAATACTGCATCCAGCAGTTCAGGTCAGGGGAGACGCTTGACCCGGGACTGAAGGGCAAGCCAACGTTCTCTGAAAAGGAACTCATGGAGATGGCTTCTATGGTTTCGGATTGCTTTGACGTTGTTGAGGTGAGGGCCTGAACAAAACATTAATAAAGGAGCAAGACAATCTTTTTGAGAGGGAATTTTCATGGCAAAGGAAAAGATAACGAAGGGCATGCAGCTAGGAGAACTGGTTAGCAGGTATCCCGAGGCCGCGCAGGTGATGCTTAAGCACGGGCTTCATTGCATAGGCTGCCAGATGGCTGCATGGGAGACCATAGAGCAGGGCGCGAAGGGGCATGGTATGGATGACAAGCAGATGGACAAGATGCTGAAAGAGATGAACGATGCCCTGAAGAAGAAGCCCAAAAAGGATTTAAAAGAGCTCTGAGAATAATAAATCGGTGATTGGATGGGAGATAAGAAGCCTGTCGTTGACAAGGGGAAGTGCATAGGTTGCGGGACCTGCGTTTCTGTCTGCCCGCAGAACGTCTTTGAGATGAAGGACGGGAAGTCCGTGGTAGCAAGGCCGCAGGATTGCGTGGCATGCTCGGCCTGCGTGGAGAACTGCCCTGTAGAGGCAATAAAGCTTGTTGATGCAAAGAAGAAATAGATGAACCCGGAAGGGTTCATGAAGTCACGTTCTAGTGACTTGATTAACAACCGTTAACTTTATATATTTATTAACCATAGTTAATTCCATGAATCTTCCCCAGGAGATAGAGGTCTGGTACATAATCCCTGCCATAAGGAGGGAGCTTGCAAAGGCCATGCTGAAGAAGGGCCTGAGGCAGAAGGAGGTTGCGGACAGGCTGGGTGTCACTGATGCCGCAATATCCCAGTACATGAAATCAAAGAGGGCGTCAGAGGTCAGGTTCGATTCCGCCATGAAAATAGAGATAGAGAAGTCCGCGGATTGCGTGATGAAGGGCGGGAATGCAATGAAAGAGGTTCAGCGCATCGTGAGGCTCTGCAGGATGAAAGGACTTGTGTGCAAGGCAGGGAAGAAGCTTGGCAACTCGCCGGGGGGTTGCAGGGCATGCTTCGATGAGGTGTGTTTTCATGAATAGGGTTTATCTTGACCACGCGGCGACCACCCCTGTTGAGCCGGCGGTCGTGAAGGAGATGGAGAGGTTCTTCCTAAAGGACTTCGGAAATGCTTCCTCCATCTATTCAACAGGGAGGGAGGCCGCGCTGTCTCTGGACAAGGCAAGGAGGGTGGTTGCCAGGGCGATAAACGCGGATGAGGGTGAGATTGTCTTTACCTCAGGGGGAACGGAATCGGACAACCTCGCACTGGTTGGGGTTGCCATGGCGAACAGGCCAAGGAATCATATAATAACGACGAGGATAGAGCACCACGCGATACTCCGGACCTGCGAATGGTTGGAGAGGAACGGCTTCGGGGTGACGTATCTTGATGTCGACAAGCAGGGACTGGTAAATCCAAAGGACGTGGAGAAGGCAATAACCGGGAAGACGTGCATGGTTTCTGTCATGATGGTCAACAATGAGATAGGTACAGTGCAACCAATTAGTGAGATAGGGAAGATATGCAGGAAGAAGGGAGTCTACTTCCACACGGACGCCGTCCAAGGGTATGGGAAGATTCCCATAGACGTGAAGAAGATGAACATAGACCTGCTCTCGGCGAGCGGACACAAGATATACGGCCCAAAGGGGGTGGGTATGCTCTACGTGAGGAAGGGCGTTAAGATAGCGCCCATGGTCCATGGAGGCAACCAGGAGGAAGGAATGAGGGCAGGCACGGAGAACCTCCCTGGTATAATGGGATTCGCAAAGGCCACTGAAATCTCCCTTAAGGTGATGAAAGAGGAGGCCGGGCGGCTTACTGGTTTACGGGATTACCTGATAAGGAGGGTGCTGGAGATTCCCCACACCCATCTCAACGGCCACCCCAGAAAGAGGCTGCCAGGGAACGCCCACTTCAGGTTCGATTACATCGAAGGCGAGGCATTGATACTCAAGCTTGATGCGCACGGCATAGAGGGCTCCACAGGGAGCGCGTGCTCCTCTAGGGAGCTGAAGCCCTCGCACGTCCTGACAGCGCTCGGCCTGAAGCCGCACCAGACACACGGGAGCCTGCGGCTGACGCTTGGAAGGCACACCACCAAGAGGGAGGTTGACAGGGCAACGAAGGCCATCCGGAAGGTTGTTGGAGAACTCAGGAAGATATCGCCCTACGGGAAGGGCTGGAAGGACATAGAGAAGGATAAAGGAGGGAAAGAATGTACAGCAAGAAAGTGATGGAATACTTCCACCACCCCCACAACATGGGTGAGATAAAGGACCCCGACGGGATAGGCAAGATTGGTAACCCTCAGTGCGGGGACATCATGTGGCTCTACATAAAGGTGGGGAAGAGGAAGGACGGGGAGGAATATCTCAAGGACATCAAGGTCAAGACCTTCGGGTGCGTTGCCGCGATTGCCACGAGCTCTGCGATAACAGACCTCGTGAAGGGAAAGAGCCTGGAGGAGGCAGAGAGGATAAGCAACAGGGACATAGTGGATGTCGTTGAAGGCCTCCCCAAGAACAAGATTCACTGCTCCCTGCTCGCTGCGGATGCGCTGAAGAAGGCAATAGAGGACTACAGGAAAAGGGAGCGCAAACAATAAAAACCTTTCCTACAATTCTGTAGAGGTGAATATGCTTATTTGCACCGAGTGCGGACAGGAATTCCCGGATTTTGACTTCCAGCTGAAGTATTTCATATGCACCCAGTGCCTCATGGAGATGGGTATTGATTCTTAAATCACCCAGGGCAATTATTTACAATGTCTGACATCTGGCTCTATGCAATAGGCAGCGTGATTCTCGTGAGCCTCGCGTCACTCGTGGGGATATTCACGCTATCCCTCAGGGACAGCATCCTTAGAAAGATGCTCCTCTACATGGTCTCCTTCTCTGCAGGCGCGATGCTCGGAGGGGCTTTCCTGCATCTCCTTCCCGAGAGCGTTGAGGAGTCGGGAGGTTTTGGCGCCGAAATCTCTCTCTATGTCCTTCTGGGTATACTGAGCTTCTTCATGATAGAGAAGTTCATACACTGGCGGCACTGCCACATTCCCACCTCTGACAAGCATCCCCACCCCTTCGCATACATGAACCTCTTCGGTGACGGCGTCCATAACTTCATAGACGGGCTGGTGATAGGCGCGTCCTACATAGTCAGCATCCCGCTGGGAGTAGCCACCACGCTGGCCGTCCTGTTCCACGAGATACCACAGGAAATCGGAGATTTTGGGGTCCTGGTGCATGGTGGCTTCAGAAAGAAGAAAGCCATCCTCATGAACTTCCTCACCGCCCTGACTGCGGTCGCAGGGGCAGCGGTGGCGCTGGTCGCGAGCATGTACATGGAAGGACTGACCCTCTTCCTCGTGCCTTTCGCTGCAGGCAACTTCCTCTACATAGCGACCTCTGACCTGATACCAGAACTCAAGAAGGAGACCGGCGCAAGGAAGTCGGCCGGACAGCTGATATTCATCCTCCTGGGGATAGGTGTGATGTACTGGATTCTGCTGGTCAATGGGTAGTTATTGATATGGAGGAGTTATGTTATTACCAAAACGAAGAGTGTTTACTAAATTTACCACGGGTCTTGTATACCTGATCCTTCTTTCAACCTGATCAACACCCATCGGCAAACAATCATAGTTGCGGTATCTTCCTGACAATTTAAAAATATCATCATTGCCATTGTCTTCATAAGATAGCAGGGCATGAAAGTATCTCGTGATGTTTTTAGGCCTCACGATTATGGTTTCAACCCCCTTTCGGGCTGCTAATAAATGAACTATCGTAACAAGAGATAAGCAATCAGTAGAATCAATTATTGTACCCTTGGATGAGGGTCTCCATTCATCCCATTCCCGATACAGGAATAGCTTAAGCTTTCTTAACGTGTTCTGGGGGTTTTTGGCTCCACCTGAATACTCGCTTTTATCAAACTGCTCTTCAAGACCGTTAATGAAATAATTAACACCGAGCCTCTCTTCCAATTCATCTGAGTAACTCATTAATCGGATTTTATTCTAGTTTTTATAAAAACAGGGTGTTCGCAACCGATCACTTAAGCCTGTTGCCGTGGACGGGTTTCCACTGCCAGGAGTATTTCTTCACTGTTGGGGTCTTGCCGAAGCCGCATGATGCGCATTCCTTGTGCCTTATATGATAGGCGTGCTTCCCGCACCTCCTGCAGATGAAGTGGGTCTTCTTGTTCCTCTTTCCCATGCTGGGGGTTCCCTTTGTCATAAAATCAGCCTCACTTCTCAGGTGAGATGTAGATTATGCTGTCGCCCCTGATAAGGACCTTTCCGAGCTTAACTTCTTTGTCGTTCCCTGTTATCGTGGCCTCGTCGAGCCATATGTTTATATGCGAATCAAAGGCCTTCAGTATGCCCGTAACAGTCTCGTCTGACTTTGTCTTGACTATTATCTTCTTGTCAGTTGAGCTTCCGAGCACGTCAAGCGGTCTCTGCATCATAACACCTCGTTCATTCTTTCCGTATGGGTATTCTATTTTATATCAATGTATTTAAAGGTTTCCTTAAAAAGCCTTGCCCCCTTACCATTCAGCTTCGATATCAACCGTTAACTATTTAACCTCGCTTATGATAAACATGAGTGAGCAGAGGGTTACAATGAGATTCAGAGAACTTAGGGTAAAACAGCAAATCATAAAGAATGCCGAAAGGCTGGGATTTGAGAAACTGACCAGAATCCAGGAGAGGTCAATAAACAAGATTCTTGACGGAATGGATGTTGTCGGGCAGGCAGAGACGGGCTCAGGAAAGACCGTGGCATTCGCGCTTCCTATTCTGGAGAGGACAGAACCGCGCAGGGGTATCCAGGCACTTGTGCTGACACCAACAAGGGAGCTGTGCGTCCAGATAACTGATGTTTTCGAAGACCTTGGAAGAGGGCTCGGCATAAACGTCACGAGCGTGTACGGCGGGGTGAGCATTGACAACCAGATAAGAAAGCTTCGCAGCACGGAAATCGTGGTAGGAACCCCCGGAAGGATACTGGACCACATGAACAGGGGAACAATCAGCCTGGGAGGGGTGAGGTTCCTTGTCCTGGATGAGACAGACCGCATGCTTGACATGGGATTCATTGATGATGTTGAAAGGATAATCAGTCAGGTTCCGAGAAAGAGGCAGACCCTGATGTTCAGCGCCACGATGCACGGTCTTGTGGACCACATCATAGACAGGCACCTATACAGGCCGGTCTTCGTATACACGAGGACCCATGTGGATAAGAGCAAGATGAGGCAGGTGTATTATGAGATCAGGGACCAGAACATGAAATTCTCCCTTTTGGTTCACCTCCTGAAGAACAGCACAAAGGGATTGACGCTGGTCTTCTGTGCAACAAGGACCGAGTCTGACATCGTTGCAAGGAACCTGAGGAGGAATGGCCTGAACGCCTCAACGATTCATGGGGGCATGAGCCAGGACAGGAGGGAGAAATCGCTTGATTCCCTGAAAAACGAGAGGACAGATATCATGGTTGCCACAGACGTGGCAGCGAGGGGGATTGACATAAAAAACGTCACCCACGTGTACAATTACGATGTCCCGAAGACCTCAAAGGAATATATCCACAGGATTGGAAGGACAGCCAGGGCAGGGGAGGAGGGAGACGCCGTAACCCTGCTCACGCACAAGGACCATGACAACTTCCGGAGAGTCCTCAGGGACGGGGAGCTGGACATCCAGCCCATGGAGATGCCCCATTTCAGGAGGGCAATGTTCGAGAGATATCCCCGCGACGGTGGCGGTCCCGGAAGGAGACCATACCAGAAGACGTATCAAAGACGGCCAAGAAGATGGTGAGCCTACCTTTTCGCTTTCTCTCTCGTTTTCCTGCGCTTCTCTGCTGCATCGATGTCCTTCTTGTAGACGATGGTCCTGTAGGGGAACGGAACCTCGATTCCCTCCCTGTCAAACCTCTTCTTTGTGGATTCAGTCAGGTCGAACTTCATTATCATGGCAGCTGACTGGTTGGGCGCCCAGTAATAAAGGCGCATGACCTGGGCGAAGTCGCTCAGCTCTACCAGCCTCGCCTTCACCAGCTTTTCCGTGGGAAGGAATTCGTTATCCACGCCCTTTACCTCCTTAAGGAGGTTTGGGTGCTTCAATCCCTCCTCCACCATTATCTTCCTTGCTTTGTCTATGTCAGAGTCATAGCTTATGCCTATCTCAAGCGTCCCCAGTATGGCCGGGTTCACTATGGAATAGTTCGTGACGTATTCCTGGCCTATCACGGAATTCGGGACTATTATCCTCTTCTCCTGCCATGTCCTTATCACCGTGTGCCTCAGGGTGATGTCCTCAACTGTCCCGTAATCGTCCTTTATGCTAACCCTGTCGCCAACGCTGAATGGCTTGAAAATCGCTATGAATATGCCCGCTATTATGTTGGAGAGCGTCTGCTGGGCAGCAAAGCCGACGACGACGGCAAGTATCCCTGCAGAGGCAAGGAGGGATATTCCCACCCCAGAGAAACCTGGTATCATGCTCGCTGCTGCCGCGATGCCGGCTATGTATACGACGAGGCTTATCACCCTCTTCAGCACCCTGAACTGGGTCTCGTCCACCTTGAGGTCCTCTGACATCCTCCTGAAGGAGCGGTTCAGAACAGCGCCCATAATCCTTGCGGCAACGAAGGTGATGCCGAGGACGAGGATTATGTCTATGACTAGGGTAAGCGTCTCGTTGAACATCCCCCCTAACCCGAGAAGATTCGTAAGCATTCAGACCAGAGTCTTATTGGTTTGGTGCTTTAAAAACAAGCCTACCACTTTTTTGCATTATAGTTGTAGACCTTCCTGACCGGCCACGATATCTCAATCTTCTGACTGTCATACTCCTTCTTGAGAGCCTTGATGAATTCATGCTTCAGCGGGAACTGGTCCCCGTACTTGTTCACCTTGAAGAATACCTTGAAGTTTATGTTGGAGTCCCCGAACTCCCCGAACCTCATGAAGGGCTCGAAGTCCTTCACCCCCGTGCCCATCTTCTTGAGGACCTTGTTGGCAACCTGGATGGTGACCTTCTCCACCTTGTCGAGGTCAGAACCATAAGCGACGCCATTGTCTATGTAGAACAGGTAGTTCTCGTTGGGGCTCTCGAAATTCAGTATCCTGCTGTTAGCGACCTTCGAATTCGGGAGGATAATCAAGTTGTTCTGGTAGTTCCTTATCTTGGTCGTCCTCATCCCTATGTCAACGACCGTCCCCCTGTCACCTCCGTCTAGCTCTATGAGGTCACCTATCCTCACGGGCCTGTCTGCTATCAGGAACGCCCCTGCAAAGAGTTCCTTCAGTGTGTCCTGAAGGCCGAGCGCAATCGCAAGGCCACCGACCCCGAGCGCGGTCACCAGGGCGGTCGGCTCAACACCCAACTGCCCGAGAATCCAGAAGAACGCTATGAGGAAGACCACTCCATAAAGGACCTTCCTGACCACGGGAACTAGCTGGTCGTCCTTCTTGCTCTTCGTCTTTACGGCAACCTCTCCCATGTACCACTCGATGAAGGCATTTATGACCCTCACGGCGGCCCATCCCAGGAAGAGGATGTAGACGAGGCTGTATATGGTGTAGACGCCGTAGCCGAAAGCATCAAGGAACGAAAGGCCCGGGAGGGAGAGATAGGTTCCTGTCAGGACAAAACCAATAAATATCGGCCTCCTCACCGCCTCAACCAGGAGGTCGTCGAGGGTGGTCTTGGTCTTACCGAAGAGCCTCGGGGCAAGGGACTTGATTATCCTGTTGACAACCCTTCCTATGACGGCAAACATTCCGACTATCAGAAGGACTGCCAGGAACTCCATGTAGGCATCGAGCGATGCCGGTGAGAGCCCGAGCAGCAGGCTATGCACTGTTTCAAAAAGCATGTAATGATATTGTAGGGCTTATTTAAAAGCTTCCTTCGGGTCGGGCCTATAGCCAGCCCTTTCTCCTGAAATAGTAGAGCATGGTAAAGGAAACCAGCAGTATGATTGTCCAGACCATTGGATATCCCCACTCCCATTCCAGTTCGGGCATGAACCTGAAGTTCATGCCGTATATCCCTGCGATGAAAGTGAGTGGGATGAATATGGCAGCGAATATGGTCAGGACCTTCATGACCTCGTTCATCCTGTTGCTCATGCTCGAGAGGTAGATGTCCAGCATTCCGGAAACCATGTCCCTGAAGGTCTCGATGGTTTCTGAGACCCTTATGGCGTGGTCATAGACGTCCCTCAGGTATATCTGCGTCTTTTTCGTGAAGAGCTTGGAGTCCCCCCTCTGGATGTTGTTTATCACGTCCCTCAGGGGCCAGACAGATCTCCTTAGGAATATGAGCTCCCGCTTCAGCTTGTGAATCTCGGCCAGGGTCTTCGGGTTCGGGTTGTCCACAAGCTCGTCCTCAATGGACTCTATCCTTTCTCCCATGTTCTCAAGGACAGAGAAGTAATTGTCAACGATTGCGTCCATCAGGGCATAGGCCAGGTAGTCATTCCCCAGGCTCCTGAACCTGCCGCCCTTCTTCCTTATGCGCTCCCTTATCTGGTTGAAGACGTCCCCTTCCCTTTCCTGGAACGATATGACAAAACCTTTGCCGAGCACTATGCTGACCTGCTCTATCTCAATCCCGTTCGTGCCGCCGTTGTAATAAATCATCTTCAGGACTATGAACATGTATTTATCGAAATCCTCTGCCTTCGGGCGCTGGCCTGTGTTGAGGATGTCCTCAAGGACCAGGGGGTGGAGGCCGAAGCGCTTGCCCAGCTTTTCCACAACATCTTCGTCGTGGATTCCGCTAACGTTTATCCAGGTCGTGGTGGGCTTCTTCATGTAGGTGAAGCATTCCTCAACGCTCTTCGCGTCCTTCTCGGTGAAGGTCGAGGCAGTATAATCCATTAAATGTATCTTCACTTTTTCCTGCTTCTTCTTCCCTATGAAAACCAGCGCCCCCGGTGGCTTCCCCGCCTTCTTCGATACCTTCTGGACCAGCTTGTTGTTCAT
>CAZIAB010000025.1:0-12601 GCA_964537525.1 uncultured archaeon | reverse complement strand
ATCTTTTTATCCCACTAAAGACAATTAATCAAAGGCGTAGTGATAACATGAGTGCGTGTCTCGTAGCTATGGTCGTCCTGGGGATACTGAGCATATTCTCTGCCAGGTATCGTTACTGGGCAAAGGAGGCCTTCTTCTGCGTGGGAAGGAGGATAACCATGAGGCCATGCGACACCGGGTTTGACCAGAAGGTCAAGAGCAAGGTAACCTCTGCCCTGATGAAGAGGCATACCGGCCTCGCGAGGGCAGTCCACAAACACTTCGAGGCAATATCGTGGGTATTCACCATAGCACTGTTCGTGTCCCTATTCTACACTGCTTACGGGGTCTACAACCTCGTCTCCTACGGGACCTGCGACCCGCAGCACCCGGACCAGTGCGTATTCAATCCCGACCTCCCGCAGTGCGGTAACCCTGACTGCGACCCATCTACCCACTGCTGGTGCAACGGGGTTGAGGTCCATTGCGACGACCCGCTCTTCATAGAATGCGATGGCGACTGCTCCTGCGTCTGCTCGGGTGGAGACACGATAACAGGGCTTTATACCCAAGCGATGAACACCTAGTTATACACCCGAAGAGAACCCGCTCTTCACTCCCGAGACCAGATATGCGCCTATCAGTATGACGAATGAGCCGATTCCCTGCAGCATGGAGACCGGTTCTCCGTACCACCACGCCCCGAGGGAGAGGCTTATGACTGGCGCGAACAGGAGAATGATTGCCGCCTTTGAGACGTTGATGTACTTCAGGGAGGCGTACCAGAACAGGACGTAGCCGAAGAGGAAAGTCGTGGATATCAGGAGATTGGTTACCTCCTGGGCGCTCAGGTTCATCATAACCTCAAGGTTCCCCATAAGGAGAACGACACCGAACAGGAAGACCCCACCGAAGAACATCCTGGCGAAGGTCACTGTGAAGCTGGATTCCTCCTTGAGCATCGCCTTCTTTGCTATGGTGCTCTCGACGCCCCAGAGAATGGTTCCCACCAGGACGAGAAGGTCTCCTGTGGAGGGGTCTGCCCACAACTGCGCGGGATTGACCCCGCCGGCAAGGATGGAGAACGTCCCTATCAGCATGATGAGGAGGGCGATGTTCTGCCTCTTCGTCACCCTTTCCTTGAGGAAGAGGTATGCGAACACGGAGACGTAAACCGGAAGGCTCTTGTGCAGGAAGGCCGCCCTTCCTGAGGTGGTCAGTGCGAGGCCGGAGAAGTAAAGCGCGAACGCAATCCCCCCGCCTACGATTCCTATCAGGAGTAGCCATGGCCATTTGGTTTTCTTGAAGCCGGAAAGTTTGAACCTGCACTGCATCCCCGCCAGGAAGAAGAATATCACGCCTATTATGATGGCCCTCACCGCAGTGAAAACGATGGGGTCAATGTCAACGACGAACATCTTGTTGACCGGAATGGCAAAACCGCTTATTATCGCGGTAATGAACGCAAGAACAGTCCCCAAACCTTCCTTCTTCATCCAGGACACCACGTTATATAGTTGTCATAGAATGCCTTAAAGCTTTCCTCGGCTTACGGACGCTGTCGCTCGGTTCTGTTTTCATGGTCTCAAGCCGAGAAGCAACAAGCAAAAATTACATTCGCTTTTCCGCGAACGCTTTTGGCAGCAAGTGAGATTCGTTGTTGTTACCTGCCTTGTGGTTAACGGCGAAATGGTTAGCAGTAAAAGGGTTCTAGTTCACCCTCTCGACCCTCAGCTCGTTGCCCGTTATTATGTCAGCGACCTTGCCGCACATGGGGCACCTGACGAAATGGATGTGCTCCACCACCCTGAACGTTCCCTCGAATTTGCAGTGAGGACATTTTATATTGACGTCCTTCTGGACAATCTCTATTCCTATCCCCTGGAGAGGAGTCCCGTGCGTGTATTCCCTGAACATGCCCTCGAAGCCCTTTGCCGACCCGAGCATCTTTCCCATGGTAATCCTGACCTTATCCGGCCTGGGCTCCATCCCCTTTATCTCGTCAATCACCTTCATGACAGCCGTTAATTCGTGCATCACATCACGTCTCCCTTCCCGTCCAGCTTCTCGAGATACTTTATTGCTGCCCTGGGAAACTTAAATGTCTTGTCCAGGCCAAGCTCCTGGAGGTGCCCGGTGGCACGGTCATACCAAACCTTCGGGAGCTTCTCTATAACCTTCAGCCTGTGCACCATTACGAAGTCGCCTTTCTTGAGCGGGATGTCCGGTTCCAGCGTCAGGATTCCCGTTACCGGCTCCAGGGAGACCCTTGCCTCATAAACCTGTTCAAGGACACTCTTATCGCGGCCCGCAGGCCTTGCCCTCTTCCCTTCCTCCAGGACCCTTCCCGGATAGGCAATGCATACGAGATTCCCTTCCCTGAACTTCCTTGTGTTGTGGTCTATCAGGCAGAACCTCCGAACGGCATCCCTCTCGAAAGGGGAGCGTCTCCCCTCTTCCTCCATTATCCTGGCCAGGTCAGGATATGCCATGTAGTAAATCTTCCTGACCAAATCCTCCGAAGGAATTTCATGCCGGTTCCTGAGATACCTGGAAATGGCTTCGCTGTCCTCTGCGGAGATGACTCCCCTGTCGGCGAGGTAGTGCCTGCACCCGTCAGCAAACCTCAGGAAGAGGTGGAAGCCGTCAAAGTCACCTGGATAGTTTGACATAACAAATTATAATAGTCAGTTAGGCATTATATTTCTATGGTCAGCGAGATATACAGGGAATCCGCGCTGAAGACCTGGAGCAGCTTCAAGCAGAACATGCCAATCCTTCTGGGAATGCTCCTCCTGATAAGCCTCTTCATAAAATCCGTCCCGAAATCACTATACTCCTCTGTTTTTACAGGCAACCTTGTTCTCGACCCCTTCCTGGGAGCGGTGTTCGGCAGCATCACAACAGGCAACCCGCTCAATTCATACATAATAGGGGGAGAGCTTCTCGCACAGGGCATCGGCATGGTTGCTATAACCGCCTTCATCCTGAGCTGGGTGACCGTCGGCCTGGTCCAGCTGCCTGCCGAATCCCTTATGCTGGGGAAAAGGTTCTCCCTGGCTAGGAACCTTGTCAGCTTCCTGACCGCGATAATAGCTGCAATCCTCGTCGTCCTGACCCTGGGGGTGCTCGCATGATGAAACAGAAACTCCTCAGCAAATGGACGTTCTTCCTGATAGTCTTCCTCTCCTACCTTGCAGCCGCGCTTGCTGACACCAATCTGGTGTTTTCCGCGCTCTACTACACACTAAACATATTATGGACCATTATTCCTGTCATCCTCCTGGTCTTCGGCCTCATCTTCGTATCGAACATAATCCTCACCCCAAAGAGGATAGTCCAACACATGGGAAAGGGTTCAGGTGTTAAGGGATGGCTTATAGCCATGGCAGGAGGCATTCTCTCCTCAGGTCCCATATACATGTGGTATCCCCTGCTTGCCGACCTCAGGGAGAAGGGGATGAAACACTCCCTGATAGCGGCTTTCCTCTACAACCGGGCAGTCAAGATTCCCATGATGCCGCTGATGATATACTATTTCGGCTGGGCCTTCACGCTCGTCCTAAGCTTTTATATGATTCTATTCTCAATAATCAACGGATTGATAGTAGGAAAACTTGCGGAGGTGAGAGAATGAGGATTGCAGTTGCTTCCATGGGAAAGGAAGAGTCATCGAAGATAAGCCAGCAGGCAGGGCGTGCTCCCTATTACCTCGTTTTTGAGGGTGGTAAACTCTCAGAAACCATAGAGAATCCGTTTGCAGTCGGTGGTGGAGGGGCAGGTTTTGCCGTAGCGAAGATGCTTGCGGACAGGAAGGTTGAAAAGGTGGTGGCAGGAAGTTTCGGCCCCAATATGTCAGGAGCGCTTGAGCAGAGGGGTCTGAAACACAAGGAGATGCAGGGAAAGGTCAGCGACGCTATGGAATGATTACTGGCCTGTCCAGTCATTAAGCTCTGAGAATTCCCTGAGCATGTCCTCTGCCGTCTCAGGAGGGACCTTCTTCACCACGAAACCGGCCTGGCACAGGACGAACTCCCCCCTTGCGAGGGGAATCGGGGACTTCACCTTGTTCCGTTTGCCTCCGAACTCTACCAGAGCCTCGCCATCTTCATAAGCCACGACCTTCTGGGGGCATGCCATGCACATGCTTAGATATTGGTAGTGAAGGTTAAAAACTCTATCTCTTCCCAAGAAGCTTCCTTATCTTTACCAGCTCCCTCAGGACCGGGTCCGATGATTCGTACGTTTCCACGGCAACGGGCTTCCTGCCCCTCACCAGTTCCATAATGAACTCCCTCATCTCCTCAAACCCTCTCACGCCCTCTATCTTTATCTCAGAGGTCCTCGTGGTCTGTCCCGAATATCCCGCGGTCTGTATCTTGAGGGCGGCTATCCCCAGAGACCTGGATACCGGGCCCTGGGTTATGTCCACGTTGGTTATCCTGTTGTAGGGAACGATTCCGGTGTTCCTGAACCAGACACCCCTCCTCCAGGTCATCTCGTCCCTGGTGAGCTTGTACCTCATCGAGTGGTAATACTTGGGTATCCAGTATAATATGAAAAGAATAATCAGCAGGAGTGGCAAAAAGAACATGATACCCAATAAGAAAAGGGTCGGCACCGCAAACATCGTGAGCGGGAACACCAGCAGGAAAATCAGGAAAAGCAACACCGGAGTGAAGTATATGTAATAGAGCTTCCTGAACTCCGGCGCGGGCCTGAAATCCTCCCCTATCCTCGCTTTCATGCTGATAGTTGGATGGATTTCTTAAATAGTTTGCTTTTTATATCACCCTGACAATTCTTAGCCATGAAGGTCTGCGTTCTTGGCGTAGGGAACAGGATAAGGGGCGACGACGGGATAGGCCCTGCAGTAATAGATGAGCTGGAGAAGACATATTCTGATGAGAAGGACGTCCTCCTCCTAAACGTCCAGGCAAGTCCCGAGAGCTTCGTGAGGAGCATAGAGACCTTCCGCCCGGACAAGATGATTATCATAGATTCCGTTGAGATGAGCGGATATCCCGGGGAGGTGAGGCAGATTGACTACCACACCATAAGGAAGCATTCCCTCTCGACCCATAAGCTCCCCCTGACGCTGTTCATCGATTTCCTCCAGAGGAAGATGAAGTTCAAACTTTTGTTCTTCGGTGTCCAGCCCAAGACAATCGGCTTCAACAAGAGGATGAGCGGCCCTGTAAAGCGCTCAATCCCCGACATCGTCAGCCTGGTAAGCAGCCACATAGCCGAATGATTACTTCCCGCTGATTTTTACGAGGCGCTTCCTGCTCCTCGAGGCGAGCTCGAATTCCTGGCTCATGTGGATAGCGTCCCTCTTGGGCATCTCGTGGCAGGTTTCCTCGCACTGGGCACAGAACAGGCATTTTCCAGCGTCATGGGTCCATGTCTTCTTTGCCCTGTCAACCGATATCGCCCCTGATGGGCAGTACTTCTCGCAGAGCCCGCAGTATATGCACTTGTCAGGGTCGTGGACGGGCCTTCCCCTGAAACCCTGCGGAAGGACGGGCTTGACCTTCGGGTACTTCTCCGTGGCAACCCTCCTGAACAGCGTCACCAGGGACCTCGGAAGCATAATCATAGCAGCACCCTCACCAAATCTACAAGGGCAACAATCCCGAAGAACCATGTCAGACGGAATGCCTGGTCTATCCTGAGCCTGGCGAAAACGACCCTGAAGACCACCACCGCGAAGAGCAGGACAAGGGTCTTTGCCAGGAATCCCCATATGGTGGCAGAGCCGCCGAAGAAGACGGCAACGCCCAGCGCAAGGAGGGCGAAGAGCTTTATGTAATGAGTCATCTCTATCATCGCCAGGTTGGTCCCTGAATATTCTGTGTAGTACCCGGAAACAATCTCCTGGTGCGCTGTCGGGGTGTGGAACGGCGGGATTTCTGCCTTGGCCATGATGGAAACGAAGAACGCGATGAAGGCAAACGGGTACCAGAAGGCAAGGTAGCCGTAATTCACCTGGAAGAAGTTGATGTTCCACAGGGACAGCGTCCCCCTCGCCACGGCAACCGTGATTAAAGAGGCAAGGAACGGGAACTCATAACCGACCATCTGGGTTATCCCCCTCATGGCGCCTATCACACCGAAGGGGTTTGCGGACGAGAGGCCTGCCATGTAGAGGCACATGCTCCCGAATGAAAGGAAGTAAACGACTATTATAAGGTCCCCGGGCAGGTTCAGCGCCGCCATCCCCCCTATCGGTATTGCCAGGGCAGCAACGAGGACCGAAACGAATCCCAGCGTGGGCCACACGTTGTATCCGGGCCTTGCCTGCTCGGGCTGGATGGTATCCTTTGAAAGGAGCTTTATGAAGTCCCAGAAGGGCTGCCATATCGGGGGCCCCTTCCTGTTCTGCATCCTGGCTGCCAGCTTCCTCATGATGCCCGAATACAGCATGCTGGCTATCACGATGAATGCGACCCCCGGATAAACCAGAATCTCAAACATCCCTCAGCCTCCTCAGGAAGGTTTCATCCACCCCTTTCTTCTCCCCAGTCTTCGTGTCCAGCAGGGTAACCCTGTCGCAGCACGAGAAGCATGGGTCTATAGAGGCAACTATTATTGGAAGGTCTGCCAGCTGCTGGTCCCTGAGCATCAGGGGGAGCGAATAGGGTATGTTAACGAAGCTCGGTGTCCTTATCCTCATCCTTTCCGGCATGTCAGTCCCGTTCGACCTTCCATGGTAGATCAACTCGCCCCTGGGCGCTTCCATGACGGCAATCCCCTCTGCCGGGGGGATGACCAGCGGGAACCTGACCTTGAGCTCTCCGGGGGTCTTCACCACCCTCGCCAGGCACTGCCTCAGGATTTTTATTGACTGGAACATCTCAAGGGCCTTGACCATTACCCTGGCCTTCACGTCCTTCCCTGTCTGCGTTACCATCGACCAGTCCAGCTCGTCATAGACCAGGTAGGGCACGTTCTTCCTGGCGTCGTCCCTTATGCCCGAGGCCCTCGCGACAGGCCCCACTATGTGGAACCTCTGCACGTCGTCCCTCTTCAGTATTCCCAGACCCTCTGACCTTTCACCGAAGAGCCTGTCATGCTGGAAAACCTTTGCGTAATATTTTGACTGCTTCTCGAGATAATCAAGCTTCTTTATCATTCCCGGTATCTTCCCCTCCGGGATGTTTCTCCTCACTCCCCCGGGGGTGGGCATAGCATAGTTTACGCGGTTGCCTGATATCATCTCCAGCATGTCAAGGACCTGTTCCCTGTCCCTCCACGTGTACATGAACAGCGTGTCCAGGCCAATCTCATAACCCGCGACCCCGAAGAACAGGAGATGAGAATGGAGCCTCTCCAGCTCCAGGATTATGGTCCTTATCAGCTTTGCCCTCTCTGGTATTTCCTTAATTTCCGCCATGTTCTCGACGCACTGCGCGTACGTCATGGAGTGGATTCCTGAACAGATGCCGCATATCCTTTCAGAGAGGAATATGTTCTGTATGTAATTCCTCCTCTGCATGAGCTCCTCTATCCCCCTGTGCATGTAGCCAATATTGACATCGACGTCCACTATGGTCTCCCCGTCCAGGTGGACCATTATGTTCTCTGACTCCACGTACATGGGATGCTGCGGCCCTATCGGAACGTGGTAGCACATCTTCTTCCTCTCCTCCCTCGTTCTCTCAGGCTTTTTTCCTGGCATCCTTTACCTCCTTTTTTCTGAGCGGTGTCTTCGGCGTGGTCTTGTCGTGCAGGATGTTCTTCAGGTAGGGGTTTCCCGGGAAGTCGATACCGAGGGACTCGAAGCATTCCCTCTCCATCAGCTCTGCCCCGGGGAAGAGCTTCGTGGCGGATTCTATCTCTGGTTTCTCTCTGGAAATCTTGGTCCTGATGGTGAACACAATCCCCGCGCTGGTGAACGTGTACGAAACCTCGTATTCCTTGCCGTTGTCATATCCGGCAACGTCATTCAGCCAGGCCCCCCTATCCTTTGCCCTGCCGAGAACCTTCATCACGTCCTTTTCGGGAACGTCAATGAAGATTGTGTTCTTCCATTCATGGTAGACCTTTCCCAGTCCGGTTATCCACCGTTCTGTCATACCATCCACTTCTCCTTCCATTTCTCCATCGCCAACAGCAAGCCCTGCAATATGGCCTCTGGCCTGGGCGGGCACCCCGGAACGTAAACGTCAACCGGGATTATCCTATCAAGGGGCCCTACTATATTGTACGCATCGTGGAAGACGCCCTTGCTCGTTGCGCAAACCCCTACCGCGACTACCACCTTGGGTTCTGGCGTCTGCTCGTATATCCTTCTGACGGCCGGGGCAATCTTTCTCGAGACCGCCCCATCGAGGAGAAGGATGTCCGTATGCCTCGGGTTTGACTTCACTATCCCGCCGAACCTCTCTATGTCGAACCTCGGGTTCATCGCGGCGAATATCTCTATGGAGCAGCCATTGCAGCCTGCCATGTCCAGGTGCAGGACCCACGGGGACTTCCTCCTCGCGTGTGATACCAGCCTGTCAACCAGCCTGAACCTCGACATCCTCATAAGGCCATCCCCCACACCAGTATTATCATGAACACCGACATCCCTATTATCATCCACATCAGGTACCTGCTGAGGTCGCCGTTATGAAGGTCAGCCACCCTCTTCACCCTCAGCGTCCTCTCAATGCTCGCATAGAAATCCATCGGCGATATGTCAACGTCATCCGGCCTGAGGTCCTCGCCGCCGACGTATATCCTTCCCGCCCGGGTTCCCCTGACCTCCTTCTTTATCACCACGTATATGCCAAGTGATACGGCAAAGAACAGCGCAAACAGGAGAATCATCTGCTGCAGCATGTTGGCATCGTATATCATCCGAGCACCACCCCCGTGTACAGGGAGGGGTTGAGGCTCCCTGACATCATCTCCGCGAGCCATATCCCAATCTGTGGAATGACGCCGAGAAGTATTATAATGGCAATCAGGACTACAAGTGGAATTTTCATCGAGAGCGGCAACACGACCTTTGACCCTGCCTTCTCATTGCTGAGGAAAACCGCATAGAATGCCTTCAGCCCGTACGCGAGGGTTATGGCTGACGTAACGAGTGCTATCACAGTGAGGAGGGGCATCTTCTCAAAGGACGCGACGTATATCAGCCACTTGCTCACGAAGCCGTTGAACAGGGGGATTCCCGCGAGGGCAAGGACACCAAAGAGGAAGGAATACGTCATCAGGGGGGTGGTCCTTACGGTGTTGGCTATCTCCTTCATGTTGGTGGATTTGGCTTTCCAGAGGACCGTGCCTGCCGAGAGGAAGAGAAGGGATTTTATAATCATGTGGTTCACTATGTGGAGGAGGCCCGCGGCTGTCCCGAGGGCCGTCCCCAGGCCGATTGCCATGAATATGTATCCCATCTGGCTCACCGAGGAGTATGCAAGCATCCTCTTTAGGTTGTCCTGCCCCAGGGCTAGCAGCGCGCCTATCAGCATTGAGGCCACGCCGAAGACAAGGAGCATGTCCAGCACGATCGTTGGGGCATTGAACACTATGAAAACCACCCTGAGCATCGCATACACCCCCGCCTTTATCCCGATACCGGAGAGAGCGGCGCTCACAGGGGATGGCGCACCCTCATATGCGTCGGCAATCCATGCATGGAACGGGAAGATGCCCGCCTTCAGGGCAATCCCTGTCATTATCAGGGCGAGAGCAACAGCGGGGACCATGCCGCCCACGAAGGGGAGCTTCAGCGCGAGGTCTGCCATGTTGACCGTTCCCGTGACCCCGTAGAGCATCGCAATGCCGAGCAGGAGCATGGACGTCGCCACAGAGCCCATTATCAGATATTTTATGCCCGCCTCCAGGGAGACCCGGTTCCTGTAGAATGCAACCAGCCCGTACGAGGAAACGCTGAGGACCTCGAAGAACACGAACATGTTGAATATGTCGCCCGTGTACAGGATTCCCAGGACGCCAGCGAACATCAGGGAGAGCAGGGAATAGTATTTGGCGCTGTTCCTGTTTATGTACCTGTAAGAGAACAGGAGGATGAGGAACGCGATGACCGTGGTAACCAGCGCAAGGGTGACCGAGAGTGTATCAGCCACTATGCTTATCCCTATGGGAGCTATCCATTCTTCCATCTGCATCTTCACCGCACCCCAGAAGAAGACATCAGGAAGGGTCATTATGGTAAGGAGGACTGCAACGAGTGATGCGGCAATCGGTATGTGAGGGACATACCTGTCGCTCTTTATGCTGACGAGTCCCGTCAGGAACGCGGATGCAAGGAACACCCCGACTGCATAGAAACCGTATATCATCCCCTCAGCTCCCTTATCCTGCTGGCATCTAGCGTACCGAAATGCCTGTAGACCAGGATTATCATTGAAAGGGCGACCGCTGTCACGGACAGGTTGATGACGATGGAGGTCAGCACGAACGCCTGAGGCAGCGGGTCAACGGCAAGCTGCGCAAAGGACGTTATATCCATGTCCTTCAGTATGGGTATCCCTCCGTTTGTCCTGTAACCGATGGATATCAGGAACAGATGGATCCCGTTGGATATTATTGACAGTCCCAGGACCTTCTTTATCAGGTTGTCCTTGAATGCCACTGCATATATCCCCAGCAGCACCGCCAGCATCGCAATCAGGTATTCAATCATTCCTTCACCAGAGCGTATATAATCGTGACAATCGCCGTTATCACCATGAGGGCCCCTGCAACGTTGAGGAGAGGGGTGAAGCCGCCGCTCCAGAGCGCAAGGGGGAACTGGGTCTTCAGGAGCTCGAGCCTCCAAGCAAAGCCCATGCTTATTATCAGTATCAGGAGGATGAGCCCTGACACCGCCTTTATGTCAACCAGCTCCTCTTTCGTGAACCTGTGCTCGACGTCCCCCTCGGTGTATGCTATGACAAGGAGGGCGAAGCCGGTCGCTATTATCGCGCCTGCCGAAAACCCTCCGCCAGGGCTTATGTGCCCGTGGAGGGCCACGTAAATCCCCATCAGCAGCACGAACGGGAACAGTATCCTAGAGGTCGTCTTTATGATGAGGTCCACTGAATCTCCTCCTTATTATCGTGAAGACGCCGAGCGCTGCGCAGAACAGGACGGTTTCCTCGCCCAGGGTGTCATATCCCCTGTAGTCCCAGACAATCGAGTTCACGGCGTTTGCAGAGCCTGTGTCCTCAAGGGAGTTTTCCAGGTAGTATGTCGCTATATCCTTTTTCTGGAAGCTCCCGAACTCCGGGAGCTCTGCGACGGCGAGCATCATGAATGCCGAGATAACGACAAGGGATACGAGTCCCACGTACCTAGTCTCCATGTTTTCCCCTCCCCGTCTTCCTGATGACAATCAGGAATATCAGCGTGCTCAGGCCCCCGACTATTGAGACCTGGGTTATGGCGACGTCCGGCGCGGACATCATGAAGAACAGCATGGCCAGAACTGCATCCGCCCCTGCCATGAATATGACAGACCAGAGCAGGTCCCTGCTCTCTATGACCGCGACGGTCAGGAAAATGAAAACCAGTAAGCCAATCTCGAATATCATTTCCCTTCCCTCCCTTTCAGCTCGTTCAGGACAAGACCCTTCGGTCTGATGCCTATCCTGTACGCGGCATCGGCTATCGCATGGGTTGCCGTGGGGTTCGTGAAGAGATTGATGATGATTATGGCAAGTATCTTGACCGAGAACCCGCTCCAGAGGGTCGCAATGAAGATTGCCAAAAGGGCAAGCGAGAAGGAACCGACCCCCACGACGGTGGCTGCATGCGTTCTCGTATAGAAGTCAGGGAACCTCACCAGACCAACTGAGCCAATCACTGCCAGGATGCCGCTTACTGCCAGCAGGACTGCTGATATCAGGTCTATCATATCTCCTCCTTGGGAGTCAGGTACTTCGCAATCGACAGCGTTCCCACGAAAGAAAGGAGGGTAAGCAGGAGCGCTATGTCAATAATCATCCCCTCCCCTGTGTTCACTGCATATATTACCATAAGGACGATGACCATGTTGACAAAGGCGCCAATCCCTATCACCCTGTCCGCAAATGTCCTTCCGATGACCGCCCTCACCAGTGCAATAATCCCAGCTGCCATGAAAAGATACTCAATCATTGCTTGCCCTCCTCCAGTATCCCTCGAAGAGTTCCCCAATCCTCTTCTTCCTGTCATATCCTATCGTGTGGATGAACATGCTGTTTCCACCCACCCTGAGGGTGAGCGTTCCTGGTGTCAGGGTTATCGAGTTACCGAGGACCATCTTCCCTGAATCTGACCTTATCCCGGTCCTTATCTCGACTATTGCCGGCCTCACCTTCCCCGTGAATACCCTCTTCACCACATCGATGTGGGAGAGGACCTCAACGTAAAGGAACACCAGTATGTAAAGAATCATGTTGCCCCACCTCAGGGGATTGAATATCAGGGCAGGCCTGTCAGGGTGAAGGACCTTGTGGGATATCGACGTTATCACCAGGGAGACAACGAAACCAACCAGAAGCTCATCGGGAGAGAGGGACAGGGTTAATGCAATCCATGCCAGGAAAACCAGAACTAAGGTTATCACAAAACCCTTCATAATATAATAATTGTCCAGGTCTGTTAAATACATTCGTCTGGCAGATGACGACATTTATAGGTC
>CAZIAB010000024.1:0-12818 GCA_964537525.1 uncultured archaeon | reverse complement strand
CCGTCAGCTCTGTTGACACCGTATATATAGATACCAACATATCCGGCTCGCCGCACAACTACACGATGTATACGGATGGTGGGGACATCTACCAGTTTAATGCCACGGTTCCTGCAGGGGACTTCTACTGGCGTTCCTGGGCGAACGACAGCGGGGGGAGCATGAACGTATCCGATACATGGTATTTCAGTGTTGACAGGGCGGCCGCAACCATGACCCTGCTCATCAACGGGACTGACGGTGACTACCAGTCAGAGAGGGAGAGATACATAAACTTCACTGCATACCTGAGCCAGGGCTCGCCTGTCATCCATCTCTATGAGAACGGTTCAGAGATTGATTCGGGCGTCTCCCCGCTGGAGAACGTATCGTTCTATCCTTATGCCGGAACGTTCAACATAACGGCTAACTACTCCGGCAGCCAGAACTACACCAGCGCGGAGAGCTATCACACACTGGAGATTGTTGACACGTCTCCACCGTTGATTGTTATTGGCTCGCCTCTGAACCAGACGTACTCCTCGGTGCTGATAGACCTCAACGTCACGACAAACGAGAGCGCGGTTTCCTGTGTTTACAACCTGGACGGGGGAGGTAACGAGACCCTTCTGAACGACTCCGGAACGAACTGGTTCATCACGATGAACCCATCAGAAGGAACCCACCAGTTGTTCGTTTACTGCAACGATTCCTCTGGGAACTGGGGACTCAATGACACCGTGTGGTTCACGAAGGATACGGAACCCCCGTACTTCAGCGCAGGGAGCGTGAACAACAGCCTCCTCGGGGAGAACGAGGCAGCGAGGTTCAGCATAAACGTGTACGATGACGTGTCTGACGTGGATTACGTGAACGGGACCATAAATGGATTGACCTATGACTTCACTGACTCGGGCGGCGCGATGTGGTATTATGACTGGACCTGCACGGCCAGCGATTCCAGCGTGGGCTTCACGTGGGCAGGCGCGAGGGACGATGAAAATAACTGGAACGAGACTTCTGTGGCAGGGATCAGCCTGGAGTGCGACGCCAGCGCTCCATCGATATCAGGGGAGACCAAGAGCCCGGAGCCGGGCTACAACGACGATGACGCGACCCTCAACGCGACCATAACGGATTCCGAGGGGAACCTCGATTCCGCCTGGATTTACGGGAACTGGTCAGGCTCGTGGACGTATTACTATACCGGAATAACCAATGTTGGGAGCACGTATTCGTATACTGTGAGCAGTTCGGAATTATCCAACCATGAGAGCGTGGGCTGGAGATACTATGCCAACGACACCGCAGGGAACAGCGAGGCTGGGAGCCTCCAAACATTCACCGTCCAGAATAGGGTTCCCTGGAATGTCAGCCTGCTCGAGCCGGACAACGGGAGCGTAAGCGGGGACAACACAACCTTCTTCAACTGGACGGATGGGTATGACCCGGACGGGGACGGACTGACATATACGCTACAGGTCGATAATGATACGGGCTTTACCTCACCTGAGGTTGTCAAGACCGGGCTTTCGGGTTCTGAATACACCCTCACTTCAGGGGAGGCTCTTGCAGAGGACGTCTATTACTGGAAGGTCTTCACCAATGACACGTACTCTGACAACGTCTCTGATACGTGGCAGTTCGAGGTCAATGCGCAGCAGGCAATATCCATCGCGATGTCAGGGGAACTCTCGTCGGGAATAAACTGGACCATAGCGAGCGTCCCTATAACCGAGCAGGGCGCGGTTGACAACAACGGCGCGGGGGCAACTTCATATTACATAGAGGTGAGCGCATCAGGAACCGATGTTGACGTGTACGTAAAGGCGGACGACGACCTGACGACCGGCGGCGGGGAGCGGCTGGGCCTCGGCAACGAGACGTTCAGCTACAATGAGACTGATGACACCGTGCCTGCACAGAGCAAGTTCGCACTGACAACCAGCTTCGTCGACAACAAGATTGGCTCCGGCCTCTCGAACGGGAGCGTGATATACCTGAAGTTCTTCCTGAGCGCACCTGCGGGACAGCCTGCGGGGACGTACACGAACAACGTTGACATAAAAGGCGTTCCCGAGGGGCACGCCCCATAAGAAGGGTGTGGGGGCATAATAATTTAAATAGGTTGGCGACCAATATAATATACAATGGATACCGAGAACAAGATATTGGGTGTGATGGCTGCTATTCTTGTTGTGTTGATTGTGGGAACTATATCAACCTTCATGCCCCAGCTCCAGATAACGGGTGCGCAGACTTATACACAGCAAACGACATCGAACGCTACGATTCAGTATTACATCTCGATATCGAGCTCGAGCAACCTAAGCGCGGGCATAAACTTCGGGACGATAACGTCGCTGCCGGCGACAGCAGTTAACGCGACAGGGAACTACAACGAAAGCTACAACACGCAATACTGGATAGCCGTTTCGAGCGACTCCAACACGCCCGTTGACCTATGCGTGAAGGGTGATGCCTTCAACACCTCGGGTGGGGACGAGATAGACCTCGAGAACAACTACAACTGGTCAGACAACTCAACCACGAACGACTATGACTGGCCCGACCTTGCAGGCTCTTACAATCTCACGAACACGACCTACCTGAAGGGTACAACGAACGTTGCGGCCGGTGACAGCAACTTTTACAGGTTCTGGCTGAGCGTACCAGCGGCGCAGGCGGCAGGGACGTACAACAACACGGTGTACTTCAAGGCAATCCAGACAGGACAGCCGTGCGGATCATAAAGGGGAATGATGATGGATAGCAGGAAGTTGGCGTCAATAGCATTGCTAATGTGCTTTGTTTTACTTCCACAGGCAGCCATGGCAAGCAAGGGCGTCGGGATAGTCTGGTCAACCCAGACAGAAGCGGTCGCGGAGAATGCGAGGCACTGCATAAATTACGGGGTATACAATCCCTGGGACGAGGACGTAACGGCAGTGCTTACGGTATCCGACACGCTTAGGCCGGTTATCACGGGTGAATACAGCACGCCAACGTTCCTCGCTGCGGGAACGATGCACGATGACGCGAAGCAGATTCAGCTCTGCTTCTACGTGCCAAAGGTCTACACGGATGACTGCCTTGTAGGCAACATGCTCTTCTGCGAACAGACCTGCTCGGAACCAGAGGTCAGGTACGATGGCGAGGTCATAGTCATGGAGGCAGCACCGTCAGGCCAGACAGGAGCGATGGGCTCGACCACGGCCCTCGGCGTCTCTGCGCCACTTACCCTGAGGGTGACGTGCAACGAGTATCCGAGGGACTACACGATAATCATAGTAGGCGTCGTATGCGTGGTTGCGGTTGGCGGTTACTATTACTTCAGGATAAGGAAGAAAAAGAAATAGTTTCTGCATGCTTTCATGATGAGAGGTAAAAGGGAACTGTACTTCTTCGTAGCCGCTCTCATATTGCTACAGGCTGCTTTCGTTGCTTCTTCCTCGCTCGAGATAACCGGCAGGCAGTCGTACATCCAGAACGTCTACTCAGAGGCGCAGATACAGAAATACATATCCATCTCCACTTCCGGCAACCTCTCCGCAGGAATAGAGTTCGGGACCATCACCGTCCTTCCATCGACGGACGTCAACGCCACGAAGAACTACAACAGCACGGTCGATGACAGCTGGCACAACGAGACCCTCTACTGGATAGTGGTTTCAGGGGATTCCAACACGAACGTGGACCTGTGCGTGAAGGCAGATAATCTGAACACGTCCGGTGGGGACGAAATACCCCTGACGAACTACAACTGGTCGGATAACGTGACCAACGACGAATTCTGGCCGTCTCTCGGCGATTCAAGGAACATGACCAACACGAGCTACGTGAAGGGTTCTGCTGACATCCCCGCGGGAAGCAGCAACTACTACAGGTTCTGGCTGAGCGTGCCGGCGAGCCAGCCGGCAGGGACGTACAACAACACGGTGTACTTCAAGGCAGTGGAGAACGGGACGGCATGCGGGACATAGGGTGAATCGATGAAAGGATGGAAGAATCTTTACCTTATCGTGGCCGCACTGATACTCATAAATTCATCACTGTTCCTGATGTCTTCGCTCGAGATAACCGGCAGGCAGTCGTACATCCAGAACGTCTACTCAGAGGCGCAGATACAGAAATATGCATCCATATCAATGTCCGGAAATCTCTCCGCTGGCATACAGTTCGGCTTGATAACAGAGCTTCCCGCCACAAACATAAACGCTACGAAGAACTACAACAGCACGGTCGATGACAGCTGGCACAACGAGACGCTCTACTGGATAGAGGTAGCACAGGACTCCAACACGAACGTGGACCTGTGCGTGAAGTCAACCGATTTCAATACCTCGGGAAGCGATGAGATAGACCTCAGCAACTATTTATGGGACGACGACCAGTACGGGAACAACGAAACAGACCCCAGGCTCAGCGGCGCGGCAGCCATGTCAAACGGCTACGTACAGAGGGCAAGCGATGTCGACCCATCCACGAACGTTTCCTACAGGTTCTGGCTGAGCGTGCCAGGGGGCCAGGCTGCAGGGACTTACAACAGCACCGTCTATTTCAAGGCAGTGGAGACCGGGATAGGCTGCGGATTATAAATTATATCCAGTGCAATAATTAAAGGATGAGAAACTGGAAACTAAGGACCCTGGTAGCAACGCTGTTCCTGATATACATATCCATGTGGGCATTCAGGCCGCAGATACAGATGCTTCTCACTGGCTATGCATCCGTCAATACCTCGGAGACCAGCATAAAGGTCGACCCTGACATAACCGTCATTTACACGGAATTCACAGGGAGCACGACTGATTTCGGCAGCATGACCAACGATGAGCTAAGGAACATAAGCGGCATGGTTCTGGAGAACCCCTATGGCAGGATATGGTTCGCTGAAAACGTGAACCTGGGCGACTCTGCGACCGATTACGTCGTGGACCTGGACTATGCTGTCAACATATCGGCGAACAGGATATCCGTGAACTCGACCAGCATCAGCAGCCTCAACAAGTCCGCGATGCTCTACCTTCACGGGCTCGGCTTCAATGACCCGATGATAATGAGGAACGGGGCTGCCTGTCCCGTGAGCATGTGCCAGGAGGTAAGCTATACGGGGGGTACCTTCATGTTCACAGTGAACGGGCTTGACGGCGTTTATTATGCAGCGGAGAGCCCCACACAACCGCCTGAAGAGCCTCCGCCGGGGGGAGGAATAAGCGGAGGGGTCGGGAGGGTATACAACTTCACGGTCGACAAGGAAGTCATCAAGATAAAGCTGAGGCAGGGCGAGACCGTCCTCGAGTACCTGGAGGTAACGAACAACGGGGAAGACGCGCTCGAGTTCAGCCTTGAGGTCATCAACGGCATAAAGGATTACATAACCCTGAGCGAGAGGGAATTCGTCCTGGAGAGCGGGCAGAGCAGGATGGTTACGGTGGCGTTCACGCTCGCGGAGAACGGGCACGTTGACGTCTACACAGGAAGGATTGTCATAAAGGCAGGACCTGTGGAGAGGTATGTCATTGCGATAATGGAGATAAGGGAGAGGACGGCCTTGTTTGACATACAGGTTGACCTCGGCGACGTCCCCCTGGTTGCATACCCGGGCGAGCAGGTCTCGGCCAACATATATATGTACAACTTCGGTGACCTCCAGCCGGTCGACGTCGAACTCTTCTACTCCCTGAGAGACTTTGACGGGAATGACATCCTCTTCAACCACGAGACCATGGCAGTCACCCAGCAGAAGGCCGTTACGAGGAAGATAAGGATTCCCGACGAGCTGGAGCCGGGCTATTATCTCTTCTACGCATCGCTGAAGTATGACAACCAGACCGTGACCAGCAGCGGCCTGATAAGGGTGTCCGCTCACGGGGAGAGGGAAATCTTCGAGTATGACTTCACGGTCATCCTCATCGGGCTTATAATAATAATAGCGGCGGTAATCCTCCACGTGCTTCTGAGGGAGAGGGAGAAGCGGCTCTGGAGGAAGCTCCACTACAAGTGGAAGTGGTACATGCTCTCGAGGAAGCCCAGGCCGCCCCCCAGGAAGAAGAGGGAAGAAGGGGAGGAATAAGCTATCATCTCTTTCTGAAATTGTTGTGTGCTACTCATACCTCAGCGTCTCGACCGGGTCCAGGCGGGTTGCCTGCCTCGCCGGGTAGAGGCCTCCCACGAAACCGAGGAAGAGGGCGAACCCTATACCCAGCGCAGCGAGGCCGGGCGTCACGACGGCGGTGAAGAATCCCCCGAGCATGGCACCTATCGCCAGCGCCCCGAGAAGGCCGAGGAAAATCCCCAGCATGCCTCCCATGAGGCTGAGGAATGCTGACTCTGTAAGGACCTGCCTTATTATCAGGGAATTGGTGGCTCCGATTGCCTTCATGACACCAATCTCCTTCCTCCTCTCCATCACTGACATTATCATGGTGTTCATGACTCCCAGGCCTCCAACGACGGCTGCTATGGCTCCGAGGCCCGTGGTGTAGAACCTAAGCTGGTCAACCATCTCATCCATCTGCCTTGCCATGTCGGTCCCTGAAAGGGTGATATACCTGTCGTCAGTATCCTCTATTGCCTTTGCTATCTCATCAACCTGGGTGATGTCCTCTGGTATGACGTACATCATCTGAAACGAGTCTGTCTCGAGGTTGTCCTGGAGGTCTTCTATGTTGAGTATTATGCTCTGGTCGATGTCACTGACTCCTGTTTCCTCGAATATTCCTGATATCCTGTATTCAACGTCATTGAGTTCGATATAATCCCCTGCCTCAATGTTGAGTACGCTCGCCGCGTTGATTCCTGCCATGGCTTCCCCCCTGTCCTGTGGCGTGATAAGCTCACCTGACTCGACCCTTATGTTCTCCCCGATGAGGTAATCAATCTTTTCCATGTCTATACCTATGAAAGAAACGTATCCGCTAAGGTCTGTAAAGTCTATGCTTCCCTCGAAATAGAATATCAGTGGTATGACTTCCTCCACCCCGGCGATAGAGGATATCACTTCCAGGTCGTCATAGCTCAGGTTGGATGACATGTAGAAGTCAGCCATCCCCGCCCCCTCCTCATAGACTATTATCTTTCCTGCTATTATCTGGAGCTCCTCGTTTACCATCGTGTTCAGGCCTTCTGCGACAGAGCCCAGCGCGACTATGGCAGCTATCCCCACCGCTATCCCGACAAGGGTCAGGGTGGTTCTCATCCTCTGCCTGAGGACGTTCTTTACGGCAAGGTCGTACATGCAAATACTTGTCACGGTGGTTTTTATTGGTGCGCCCGCAGCAAACAGCAAGTTTTTTATATCAACGCCGGGAAATATTGATGTGGTTCTGATGAAAGGGCTGGCTGTGATTGCTGCGCTGCTCGCTTTAACAATCGTTATACCGATGGCTTCCGCGCAGGGAACTGACCTATATTTCTTCTATGCACCGGGGTGCCCGCATTGCTCTGAGGTTTCAGACTTCCTTGACAGCAACATAAACGGGAGCTACCCGGTCACGATACACAAGCTGAATACGCTGGACGAACCGGAATTCTTCCTGCAGATGCAGCGGGATTACGATGTCCCCCCAACGCAGTGGGGACTGGTTCCAAAGGTCTTTGTCGGTGATTATTACTGCATAGGAGACTCGACCTGCATAAGCTCGCTCGAGGGGGAGATAGAGAAGGCCCTTGGAGAGCCCGGCCCCCCGGACAACACGGGACTGGTTCCGGAGATAAACTACCTCCATCTGGCAGGCCTGGCCGCGGTAGATGCCGTGAACCCGTGCGCTCTCGCCGTGCTCGTCATACTCCTCACCGCAATCCTTACCAGGTATCCTAAAGAGAGAAACAAGGCCCTGTCGGCAGGTATCCTCTTCACGCTCTCCATATACCTCTGCTACTTCCTCATGGGTCTTCTGATAATCATGGGATTCAAGGCAGTCACGGGGGTAACCCAGCTGAGCACCGCGTGGTTCTACAGGATACTGGGCGTGTTTGCCATAATACTGGGGATATTCAACCTCAAGGACTTCTTCAGGTACGGCGGCGGGGGGTTCGCCATGGAGGTTCCGACGTCATGGAGGCCCAGGATGAAGAGGATAATAGGCTCCACCACCTCTCCGGGTGGCGCTTTCCTCGTTGGGATAATAGTCAGCCTGTTCCTTCTTCCCTGCACGGCAGGGCCCTACTTCGTTGCAGGTGGGGTTCTTTCAGGACTTGATTGGACGGCTGCCTTCATCCCTCTGCTCATATACAACGTGATATTCGTCCTTCCCATGATCGGGATAACCATCTTTGTCTACATAGGATTTGCAGAGGTCGAGCACATAGGCGGGTGGAGGGAAAAGAACATAAACCGCCTCCACCTGGTTGCAGGCCTGATTCTTCTGGGCCTTGGGATAGCGATGGTGACCGGCCTCATCTGATTTTTATAGAACCAGTCCAATTATCATAATGCCAGCGAAAAAGAAGGCCGAAGGGAAGGTTTCCAAAAAGAGGCCCGCGTCTCCTCCTGTCAGGAGGCTCTACAGGTCAGGAAAAGACAAGATACTCGGAGGGGTTTGCGGAGGGATCGGGGAATACCTCGGTGTTGACCCAACCCTCATAAGGCTACTGTGGATCCTGTTCAGCCTCGCCTACGGTATGGGAATCCTCCTTTACATAGTGATGTGGATAATCGTTCCCAGGAACCCGGGGCATAGATGGTACTGAACAGAACTTGCCCGGGATTTTTCTGAAATGCTTATATGGGGGATGCTTACAAGATATACTGTATGGCCAGGTATTCTTACAGGCGCAAGAACCATGACGTCATCAGGACTGCCAGAAACCGCCTTGGAAAGCTGGTGGGGTTTCTCCGGGGGATTGAGCCAGGAAAGATTGCGTCCGGCGCCATGAGGGTGAGCAGCAAGGCAAGGAGCGTGAACGGGAAGTCCATACCGGATTTCGTAAGAAAGAACCTGATAGACTCACTGAGCTTCAAGAAGATATTCCTCGCGTGGATAACCATCATAATAGCGTTCGGCTTCGTGTTCTCGTTCCTGGAATATTCCTCGCCAGGTAACGGCCTGGAAGGCCTCTCATCAGAATCACTGACAGAAATCGTCCTAAATTCGATATACTTCAGCTTCATAACGGCCACTTCAACCGGTTTCGGTGACATAACCCCGCTGGGAATGTCGAGATTCATATCGGTTATAGAGGCCGTTACCGGTCTCCTGATGTTCGGCATAGTCATCTCGAAGCTGGTCTCGTTCAAGCAGGAAACCATCCTCAAGGAGATATACGACATATCCTTCGAGGAGAAGGTGAACAGGCTGAGGTCGGCGCTATACCTTCCCAGGTCTGACATGGACAACCTGCTCCACAGGTTCAGCGAAGGCAGGACCCCCAGGGGGGCTTCCGAGCATCTCTGGTCCGCGATGAATTCCGTCAATGATGCGCTCATGGAGATACAGAGAGTTACCTGTATAAAGCATTCAAAGAAAAGGGAATTCGTGAAGAGCGTCGGAAGCTTCCAGATGGAGCTGATATTCAACAGCGTAAACCTCACCCTGAACAAGCTGAACGAGCTTCTCGGGCATATGAACGAAGTCTCCTATAACTGGAGGTCTGACAGGAACACGGAAGGCATAAAACACATAATCTCCACGGTCGAGGGCGTATGCAACTACCACCGGATATCCCAGGACTCCCCGGGCGTCAACAAGAGGATAAGTGAGATTGATGCATCGAGGAAGATTCTCCAGAGCAGGCTTTCCCGCTAGCGCCTGGCAGCAGAAGGGTAAGCTGCAAGAGAACTTTGTACCCATAAGGGGCTCAGGAAAGCTTTAAAGAAGCGGTAACCCTTTCTGCTATTTCCCTGAAAACCGACTCGTAATCCCTGTTGAGTGCCACAACCGGCTTCATCCTTATGGTCGATTCAACGAAATCCTGCCTGTAGGGTATCCTTCCCAGGATGGGGATTCCCTTCTTTCTGGCAAAATTCTCCACCTTCCTGGCAAATCCCCTGTCCAGGTCAGACTTGTTAAGGACGATTCCCCTGGGGATTCTGAAATGCTCTGCTATGTACAGAACCCTCTTCAGGTCGTGAAGCGCCGATGGAGTCGGCTCTGTGACAGCAACCACGAAGTCGGAGCCCTGTATGGACGCTATGACAGGGCACCCAACCCCTGCTGCTGAATCCACGATTATGAAATCGGATTTCTTCTTTCTTGCAACCTCCTCGCTGTCCTTCCTCGTCTCAGCGACAATCTCCCCTGAGGCAAGCTGGCCGAGCTTCAGCTCACCGGAAACAAGCTCAATGCCATATCCCTTTCCCGTATAGACGGTTCCTATCTTCTTCCTGCCCGTTCCTATCGCCCCTGCAGGGCAGGCAACGACGCAGGCCTTGCATCCAATACAGAGGTCAGGCACGAATGCAGGATATTTTCCCTTTACCGCGACTATTGCATTCTGCTTGCAGACCTTTGCGCATTCCCCGCACATCGTGCATTTGGAGAAGTCCCATTTCGGGATGGGCTGGTAGACGTCCCTGAATTTCTTTCTCTTCACAGAAAGGATTAAATGGTCGTTGGGGCATTCCACGTCAGCATCTGCCAGCAGGACCTTCCTCTTATCTGACATCACCACAGCCAGTGAAGCCGCTATCGTGGACTTGCCTGTCCCTCCCTTTCCTCCTGTGACTGCTATTGTATTCATTCAAACGAACCTCTTCTTGAGAGCATCAACCACGAAGCATGCACTGTGCATGCATTCTATCCCGTTCCTCCCGCAGAACTCTATGGCCTTGCGGGATTCAGAGCCCGGCTGCATCCAGACCATCCCTATCCCGAGTTCCCTGCATGATTTAACGACATTCTCTGTGACTCCCGGGGGCACGACCGTTATAACGACATCCGGCTTCTCAGGCAGCGACTCCAGATTCCGGTAGCACCTGTCCCCAAGGACACTCTCATATTTGGGGTTTACAGGATAAACCCTTGGGAAAGATTCCCTCAGGGTTTTGTATACCTTGTATCCCCATTTTTCAGGGTTGGTGGTGACACCGACCACTGCAACTATGTTCTCTTTTTTAAGGAACTTCCTGACGTCCATGCCTGCTCCTCAGGACCCGGCCCTAATCGTTCATGTGCTTTCTGAGGGTTTCCATCAGTGCGTCCTTTGGTTTGTAACCGATGATTGTATCCTCGAGCTTCCCCTTGCTGAATACCAGCAGGGTTGGTATCGCAGATATGCCGAACTTCATCGCCTTCTCCCTTTCGGTGTCCACGCATACCTTGCCGAAGACTACCCTTCCGTGGAGCTCCTTTGCAAGCTCCTCCAGCACGGGCGCAATCATCCTGCAGGGCGGGCAGAACTCTGACCAGAAGTCAACCACGACCACCGGGTATTTTTCCACGGTCTCGTCAAAGTTGCTGTCCTTTATTTCCAGGGGCTTTTCAGGAAATCTCTGTTTCTCCATCAATTCCTTCATCTTTCTCTCCCTTATTGGTTTTAGCTCTTCATCCATTATAAGCACCGATATATATCTGTTACTGTCTAGGGCCGAATTCTCCCATTCCCATGTGTCCGGGGCCGGTGGCTTCATCAATCTTTTTCAGCTTACCGGCAATGAAATCCTCCACGACACTTTTAACTGTACCTGTTCCGTGATAGATTTCCATGCCCAGCTGCCTGAAGACGATGAATGCCCTCGGTCCCAGGTTCACTGTTATGATTGCATCTGCCTTCATGTCAGCGACGGCCTGGGCAGCTGTCATGCCTGCGCCGCCCATCTGGTTTGCAGACGTGTTCTCAACGCTCTTGTGGGATTTTATCTTCTTGTCCTCCACCTCAACCAGGATGAAATAGGGACATCTCCCGAACCTGCTGTCAACCTGGCTGTCCATGCCAGGACCAGAAGCACTTACTACTATGTTCATTATTTACACCTCCTATCCTCTTGTCATTGGGGCTCCGCATTTCGGACACTTCATCCGGTAACATGGTGTGCCTCTCTGATGCTGGACTTTATGTCCGCACTTTGTGCATGCGCATTCACCAGACGGTCCGGCAGCAAAGCCGCCCATCCTTCCTCTTCCCTGCATAAAATCACCTCCTCCGGCTAACCTGTAATTTCCGCCCTCTATCCTTATGGCCTTGCCGTTGACGAGGGCGTCGGCTATCTTCTTCCTCGCTGACTCATAGATTCTTTGGAACGTGGGTTGGGATACCTTCATCTTCCTGGCAGCCTCAACCTGCATGAGTCCCTCATTATCCATGAGCCTTATGGATTCGAACTCATCCACGGTGAGGACTATAACTTCCCCTGCGCGCCTTGCGTGGATGCCCATGCCCGCGGGCCTGAAGTGTCTGCATCCGGGCATCCCCTCAACCCTCCTGAATCTCATCGGCCTTGGTGACATTCTATCCCTTATTTCTTGGATTCCAGCTCTTTAAGCCTTTCATCTATCTGTTTCAGCTCTTCCTGGATGGCTTCCTTCTCTGCCCTGAGATCGGCAATCTCCTGGTCCTTCGTCGGCTCGTAGCCGTAGGGGGAGTATCCCCAGGCAGGGGCAAAGCCTCTCCTGAAACCCATTCCCCTGCCGAAACCTGCTCCTCTGCCAACACCCCTGGCGTATCCTGAACCGCAGGGACCGAGTCCTCTGCCCGTCCTTGGACCGTATCCAAGGGGTCCTGTCCTGTCTTGTCCTGGCATGTTTTTCACCTCTCTTTCTTTAATGTTTTGAATATTTATTCATTGTATATAATGAATATATATTCATTAGGTTTATAAAGGTTTCGGTCTCGGCGGCTTTGCGTATAAAGTCTGTAGCTGGAAGGATTATGTCACAGGTCTGTCAAAGTGTCCCGAA
>CAZIAB010000023.1:0-13192 GCA_964537525.1 uncultured archaeon | reverse complement strand
GCAGGGAAGAATCTGCTGCCCTGCAAACGACTTCTTCGGAAAGAAGGTTGAGAAGAAAAGTCAGAAATAATTGGATAATACGAAAATTAGAATGAAGTATACCAGATAGAACAGTGTTACAAAAAACCCAACAAACCTGTTGTTTCTTGATATGTTGCAACTGAAGGGAGCAAACCAGTGGAAGCTCCATGCAAATATAGAGAATATCAGTATAACAACAAACACGGTGGCTGTCATTGATAAAGAATTATACAGTAAAGAAATTGCAAGTGTGGTCTGAATCAGAATCATCAATGCAGAAACGAGATTGTTGGGCGTGTTTCTCTTCATGGTTCATTACCTGTTCCTGATTTTCTTCTTGATTTTCTTGAGCTCCTTCTGCTGTTCCTCGAACTTCTTTATCGTGGGGCTGACCTCCTTCTGCAGCTCCTCCAGTTCCTTTTCGTGCTTCTCGAACTTCTGGATGGAGGGCTTTACCTTCTTCTCGAGCTTCTTTATTTCCTTCTTCTGGGAAACTATCTCCTTCTCGTGCCTCCTGAGCCTGCTCAGGAAGGAGAATGCCCTGCTCACTTTCCTCTCCTGGCTGAATATGGACACGCCCACCACGGAGCTAAGTATGTAGAGCATGATGCCTATCCCGAAGATTGCATAAATGGAAGTGAATATCTTTGCCCAGTCCCCTGTGGGTGCCAGGTCGCCGTATCCTATGGTGGTTAGAGTCATGGTAGAGAAATAGAAGGAATCAATCAATGACCACCTCTCGGCGTGGCTGTAATAGAGCGTGCCTATGGTAAGGAGTATCACAACCAGCACGAACGCAAAGAACATCCTCTTCCTGAAGTTGCTCATGCATTATATTTGTCCTGCATGGGTTTAATTGTTTGGGTCATGATGTATCAGCCAGGATGAGGCCTTTCGACTTTTTTTCCTCTCTTATCTCATCTTCGTATCTTTTTACAAATTTTCCTTTTTCTCGTTTGCAGAACCTCAATATCTGACCGGCATCTAGAATGATGTTGTCTTCATTGCCATGGAAATGGATATATGACTCGGCAAAGACCAGTGTCCTGAAGTTATGCGGGAATTCGGCGGATAGGGTATCCACTGCCCAGATTCCACCATCTGTCATTCCGCAGAGCATGTACTTTTTCTCCCCTGACCCCTCAGGCCCGTCTTTTAGCAGGTAATCGTTTTCTTTAAGGATAAGATAATCTGGTATTTTCTTGAGGTCAATTACAACTGCATCTGTTCCGCGTTCTTGCATTGGCCCCAAGGACCGCAATGCCTCATATTTTGAAACTATGTAAGATGGGAGGTGGATGTCCTTTCCTGGAAATTCTCCTGGATAATAAACCAAACCGGTTGTTACGTAATCATATTGGGAGGAGGGAAGATTACAGCATAGAAGAAACCTCTTATCCGGGAGCCCTTCTGTCGCTGTCATTCTGACTAATTGACAGAAAGCATTAAAAATTAATTGGTAAATGGACCGGGCGGGATTTTCAGCGCAGCTGAAAGCGCTTGCAATCAGCGGCGCGCTCGAACCCACAGTCTCCTGCATGCGAAACAGGTGTCCTACCATTAGACTACCGGCCCATAACCAATTATTTGCATGGGTGAATATAAGCTATATTAAATCCGGCTTTAATAATTAAGCATGGTTTTTGACATCTATACGCTCGTAGAGGTTACGTGGATACTCTTCCCTATTTATGCTGCGAATGGCCTGACGCCTGTGGCGATGAGGTTCCTGAAGGCACATCCCATTGACGGCGGGAGGATGCTCGGGAAGAACAGGCTCCTCGGTGACGGAAAGTCGTGGGAGGGTTTGTTCTTCGGGACGCTCATGGGGATATTGATAGCGGTCGTGGAGATGCTCGCGTTCCCCTACCTCCCCTGGGATTTGTCACCGGTCGCCCTGAGCATAATCGTCATGGCACCCCTCGTTGGTTTCCTGCTGGGGTTCGGAGCGATGATGGGTGACATCGTGGCGAGCTTCTTCAAGAGGAGGATGAACCGCCCTAGGGGAGCTCCTGTCCCTCTGCTCGACCAGCTGGACTTCCTGGCAGGAGCGTTCCTCATGCTCTCGCTGGTCGTTGTCCTGAAATGGGAGTGGATAATATTGGGAACCATCATAACGCTGGTGTTCCACGTGGTTGCGAACGTGATAGCGTACAAGATTGGGGTAAAGAAGACGCCGTGGTAGCAATCAATGCAGTTGTTCAGACAGCTTGTTGAATGTCTCTTGATATCTATCAATGTCATCCATCCCGACGTCATTGAATTTCCCAGGTTCTCTAATCAGGGGCTCTAATTCGTCTTTGATTTCCATGCATTTATTCACGGCTTCAATAAAACTATGCTGTGACATTTCATCAGTGGGATAGATGCCCTTAAAGACAGAATAGATATCAGCATCTTCACCTGTTTCAATCAGGACATCGCCCTTGACGAGTTCAAGTCCTCTGGATAAGAAATACAGGATTCCAATCCCGTTTCTTACAGGATTAAGATACTTGTCTTCGGGTCCTTTATATTTAATTGACATTATACCTTCGGCTGCATCACTTATCAGCCTTCCAAAATCCATGTATTTCCATGACTGTCTTTCAGTAGACATTGATATTTCACCCCTGCTTAAGATGGATTTGAGAATTAATCTTTTAAGGTTTTCCGCCCCTGGTAGTCAGACTCTCAGGACCTTCCTGACCTGCCTGAAGACCTCTTCCACTGGCTTCTCGCCGTCGATGGTGAACCACCTCCCGAATGCATTGTCCCTGGAAATCTCGTCGTATTTCCTGGCGACCCTCTCCTGAAGCTTCACGTCTCGCTCGTTCCTGTCAACGTCAGAGCCCTTCTCCATCTGCTTCCTGTTCATGGAGGTCTGCGGAGAGATTTTGAGGTAGAACACGTAGTCCGGTTTCGGTAGCTTGAACATCCTGGCGAACCTCAGGCAAGTCTCCCTCTTCAGCCCGTCGAGGGTCTGGTAAGCGAAAGTTGAGGTGAAATACCTGTCTAGGATGACTATCTTTCCCTCCTTCAGGAAGGAGAGTATCTTCTCCCTGTCGAGGAGCATGTCCCCGCCGTAGAGGACGAGCTGCATGTCCGGGGAGAGCGTGTAATCGGCGTGAAGGTATTCATGGATTAGTTTACCGGTAGGGTTGTCATAATTCGGATAATAGAGCCGCTCGCAGGGAACCTTCTTGCCCCTGAGGTGCTGGAGCAGGCGCTTTGACTGGGCCTCCGTCCCTGCGCCGTCTATCCCCTCGAACACGACGATTTTTCCTTTCATGCCACTATCTGTATTTCTCAAGAACTTTAAGTATGATAGGAACCATGACATCGGGGCTCCCTATGACGTCAACGTCGTTGAGGATTCCCTTCTTCCTGTAATAATCTATCAGGGGCTCTGTCTGCTTCCTGTACGCGACAAGCCTTTCCTTTACGGTCTCTTCCCTGTCGTCATCTCTCTGGTACAGCTCGCCGCCGCACTTGTCGCATTTTCCCTCTACCTTAGGGAGCATCGGCGGCATGTTTATCCTTCCCTTCTTTATGGTGACTACGTTGTAGAGGTCGCCGCATTTCCTGCACACCCTCCTGGCGGCAATCTTCTTGGCGAGCAAGTCCTCGGGTAGGAACAGGTTTATCACGGCGTCTATCTTCGTCTCCCTGTCCAGCATCTCTGCCTGGGGGATTGTCCTCGGGAAGCCGTCGAGTATGAAGCCCTTCCTTGCCTCCGGCCTGGAGAGCTTGGATTTAAGGACCTTTATGGTGACGTCATCAGGGACGAGCTCCCCGCTGTCCATTATCTTCTTGAGCTTCTTCCCTAGCGGCGTCCCCCTCGCGGCCTCTTCCCTGAAGAGGTCTCCCGTCGATATGTGCGCGATTCCCAGCCTGTCGGCTGCCCTTGAGGAGTACGTTCCCTTCCCCGAGCCGGGTGGTCCCAAGAATATGAATCTCATTCCATCACTCCGGGTTTTGTTAATAAATGAAGCGAGAGCCTTATAAATCTTTCGTGCGCGGGTTGCAAAGCGATTAATATACCCTGAAAGGAATAATAATCATGGAGAAGGATGCCAGGATTGACTGGCTGGGAGACGTCAGGCGGGATGAAAAGCGCGGTTCCGTGTACATATCGGGCGAGAGGCACACCATCGTCCACTCTGATTCTTTCAGGCTGTACAGGGAAGGGATATCAGAGATTATAGGCGACGGCGCCGATGCTGTACTTTACATGGCAGGCAAGCGCCACGGGGAGAATTTCGTCAAGGTAATGCTGAAGAAGAGCGCGATAGCCGGGTTTGCCAGGAGGTTCAGGTGGGGAAGGAACAGGATAACGGAAAAGGTCGCTGATGTCCTAAGCCAGTACGGGTTCGGTGCGACGAGTATAGAGAAGATGGACCTGGACAAGGAGAGTATCATTGTCATAAAGAATTCCTGCATTGCCAGCAGTTATAAGAAGAGGCAGGAGGGACCTGTCTGCTCATACATATCAGGCCTGCTCGCGGGCGGAGCCAAGGCGATTGCAGGTGGAGATTATAACTCCGTAGAAACCCATTGCATTGCAAAGGGGGATAAGAACTGCAGGTTCGTTATCAAGAAAGAGAAATGACTATTTCTTAGCGCTGAGGAACTGCGCGAGGAGGGCTTCCAGCTGGATCTCCTCTGAGCCGCCCTGGTTGAGCCTGAACTCGAACTCGCCAATCCTGTCTATGAGGAAGAGCTTCCTCTCCTCAGGGACATCAAGCTCGAATACGGAGCGGTGGATGCCCTTTATTACGTCCTCCCCGGAAAGGCCCTGGTTTATCAGGAGGTCGTATAGCTTCTTCCTTGCGTCAGGGAACCTTCCAGCAACCGCCATGTCTACCATATCCCTTATGTCCTTGGGCCTTGCCTGGGCAGCGACTTCATAAACAACCTCCCTGGTTATTTTTCCGAGGGCGGATGATGCCTGGAGGATGTTGGTTGCCTTTCTCATGTCTCCCTCAGAGACCTCGTATATCGCCTTGAGGCTGTCCTGGTCTGCCTTGAGCTTCTCTCCCTTGACAACCCTGTCGAGGTATTCCATCACCCCCTCCATGCCCAGCCCCCTTAGCCGGAAGACCGCGCACCTCGACTGGATGGGCTCTATTATCCTTGAGGAATAATTGCATGAAAGGATGAACCTGCAGACGCCTGCATACCTCTCTATAGTCCTCCTGAGGGCCTGCTGCGCCTCAGGTGTGAGGGCATCGCTCTCGTCTAAGAAAACAATCTTGAAGTCAGCGCCGATTGGCTTCATGGAGGCGAAGTCCTTTATCCTTCCCCTGACGATGGCAATGCCTCGCTCATCACTGGCATTGGTCTCCTGGAAGTTCTGCCTCCAGTGCTCCCCGTAGAGGTCCCTGGCAAGCGCCAGCGCGATTGTCGTCTTGCCCACGCCGGCCGGTCCTGCAAGCAGCATGTTGGGTATGTTCTTTCCCTTCACCCATGCCCTGAGCCTCTCCACGACGTGCTTCTGGCCTATGACGTCGTCCAGCGTTTGCGGCCGGTATTTCTCTGTCCAGACCTCCAGTCCTGCCATGAAATCCCCATCTATAATAAATCGGAATGATATATAAAGGGTTCGCGGACCGGCCGGAAAGGGTAATAAGTTCCTGTTCCAAATAATAAAGATGGGGAAAATCCTTGTTTTTGTGCTGGTGTTGCTGGTGATGGTGCCTCTGTCACAGGCAAAGCTGCTAGACACGCCGGAGGGAGTCAGTTACCTGGAAGCAAGGGTAACTAAGACGGGAAGCGCTTACCTGGAGTCACAGGGCTTCGGGGCGAACGCCGCAGAGGTCAGGATAAAGCTCTCCATCCCGCAGAACACGGGGACCCAGGGGGCCGACCTGGTCTCTGTGACGGGGCCGGACAGCTATGAATACTCGGTAGACGATTTCGGGAACGATATAATAGAGATTGTCTGGGACAACCCCCCACTGGACAGGTACCTGAACTACACGCTGGTGTTCGACGTGGTGGTTACCGACTCTCCGGACAATCCATCAGGAAAGGATTTCCCACTGACAGAAATGGTGAAGGCCACCCCGGAAATGAGGGAGAAGGCCAACGAGCTGACGCAGGGCCTCGGGGACAAGGAGGGCATGATGAGGCTCGGCTCGTGGGTGTACGAATGGGTCGATTACGACAGGGCATACCAGGGGGCGGACAGCTCCGCAGGGTGGGTATACGAAAACAGGAAGAGCGTCTGTGACGGCCACTCCAACCTCATGATATCCATGCTCAGGGCGCTGGGATACAGCGCGCATTACGTGGTCGGTTACGCTTACACTGAGGAGAACCTGGACCCGGGGAACCCGAACTACTGGGGCCCGCACGGGTGGGTCGAGGTGGAGCACGATGGGGAACTGATTTCGATAGACCCCACGTGGTCGGAGTCGCCCGTTGACGCGACGCACATAAAGTTCGCGGACGCCCCTGACTCCAACTACACCGAATACATAGAGTTGCTTGCTAGCAGGGTCAGCCTCGACTGGAAGAGGCACGAGCCAACGATAACCATGGTCGATAAGAGGGAGAGCCCGAGGGTCAGGATAGAGAACACGCTCCTTCCGGGAACCATCAAGTCCGGCTCATACGGGATGATAATAACTGATATTTCTGCAGAGACAGGGCAGGAATGCGTGCTCGGGAGGCTTAGCATCCAGAGCTGCAAGTCAGGGGATGACGATTTCTTCTCCATTGAATGGACAGAGAACGGGCTCTATTTCTGCGGCAACACCAGGGCTTACTGGATTCTGCTGGCGCCGTTCCTCAATAAGGGCGTACAGTACGAATGCCCCGTAAGCATATACGGGATGGGCCTTGACGAGAGGCTGACCATCCCTGCAATGGCAGGGGGTGACGAAGGGGACGTGACCGTCAGCACGAGGAAAACCCTCGTTTCCGGTCAGGATTTCAACGTCTCTGCCCTGGTCGAGAACCATGGGTTCATGGGAAGGGAGATAGACGTATACCTCATGCTGGACAATGTGGCCTATACCAAAAGTCCGGTAATCCCGTCCGGAGGAGAGGAGAAACTGGTGTGGAACCTGAAGGCACCGCAATCCCCTGGCGAATACACGGTCGGTGTGTTTTCCTCCACCGGAGATTATGCCGAAGAGAACGTGACCGTCATGGACGTCAAGTACATCTATATCAGGAACATAACATATCCTGCGGAGGCCTATCTCGGTGATGCCGTTTATGTGAACGTGACATTAAAGGGGTCGGAGGAACGGAGGGAGGGAAGGCTCTCCGTCTCACTTGATGGTGAGAAGGATGGAACGGAATTCGTGATAGAGCCTGGCGAGGAGAAGACATTCCTTCTAATCTTTGAGCCGGATGAGGAAGGGAGGAAAGAGCTTTCTGTGGACGTGTTCTCAGAGGAGAGCTATGATGCCGGGTTCTCCGGCTCCGTAAGAGTGGTGAAGGAGGAGGGTTTCCTGGAAGTTCTGATTGGCCAGGTGCAGGGATTCTTCTCCTGGATTGTCCTTACGATAGGGGGGGCGTTCGGATGATAGTCGCAATAACAGGAACCCCTGCGTCAGGGAAGACAGCCGTCTCGGAAAGGGTTTCCTCAATGCTCGGGTGGAGGCTCGTGAAGCTCAACGAGCTCGCAGAGGAGAGGAACCTATACTGCGGGACCGACGAGCGTAGGGATTGCAAGATAGTTGACATAGAGGGGATAAAGCGAGAGCTTTCGGGAATTGATGAGAAGAACCTCATCATTGAATCCCATTACGCGCATGAGATACCCTCTGACTTGGTCTTTGTCCTCAGGGCCAACCCAGGGGAACTCAGGAAGAGAGGAAAGATGAAGGGCTGGAAGGAGGAGAAGACAGAGGAGAACGTCGAGGCAGAGATAATGGGGATATGCCTCCAGGAATCGATTGAGGCGGGGCAGAGGGTGATAGAGATTGACACCACGGGGAAGGGGCCGGAATCCGTTGCAGCGGAGATTGTGAAAAGAATAAAAGCCTTGGAGGGATAATATAGCCATGTTCAATACGATGCTCCTTTTCCTCTCCATGGTAATGATACTCGTCGGCGCGGGGTGGCTTATCGGAGGGATATGGGGAGGGCTCATAGGCCTGGTTCTTGCGGCAGGGATAAACCTCTGGGCTTACTGGTATTCTGACCGGATCGTTCTCAGGATTTACAAAGCGGAGCCAACCAAGGACTACAAGCTGGCAAGGATGGCAGAGAAGCTTGCGAAAGCGGCAGGGATTCCAACACCGAAGATTTACATGGTAAAGACCTCTAGCATGGTCCCCAACGCATTCGCGACCGGAAGGAATCCGGAGAACGCCTCGATATGCCTCACCGGAGGCATGATGAGCCTCGATGATGACGAGATAGAGGCCGTGATGGCGCACGAGATGGCTCACATAAAGAACAGGGACACCCTGGTCCAGATGATGGCAGCGACCATAGCGGGGGCGGTATCCTACCTCGCGCAGATAGGTTACTGGTCGCTCTTCGTATATGACGATTCAGGGGGCAGGGGCAACATCCTCTCGGTCATCCTTGTCGTGATTTTCGCCCCCATAGCGGCAATACTCCTGAAGCTGGCAATATCGAGGAACAGGGAATTCGGCGCCGATTACGTGGGTGCGCACATAAGCAGGAAGCCCAGGGCTCTGGCCTCTGCACTGAAGAAGATTGACCAGCTCTCGAGGGAAAGGCCAATTACAATAAAGGGGGGGTCGGCAACCTCGCACCTGTGGATAGTCAACCCCCTGAAGCCCGACTGGTTCAACAGGCTCTTCTCGACGCATCCGGATACAGAGGAGAGGATAAAGAGGCTGATTGATTTGGACGTTGGTGAAAGGATATGAAGAAGCTTGCGCAGAAGATAATAAATGCGGGAATGGATTTCAGCACCAAGAGGGCCCTCAAGAACACGCTGAACTTCCTGGGGATTTCCCCTGATAACATAGACCATCTATATCTGGAGCTCAAGAACTCCATGGGAAAGGATGCCATTTCAAAAATGAAGAAGGAGCATGTGTTCATCTTCCTTCCGCAGTGCCTCAGGAATTCAAAGACCTGCAAGGCAATCCTGGAAGATGAGGGATGGAAGTGTATGAAGTGTTCAGGCCATAATAAATGCAAGGTCTACCAGATAAAGAAGAAGGCAGAGGAGAAGGGTCACAGGGTCTTCATATGTCCCGGGGGCTCGATGGTCATCAAGATTATAAAGAAGCACAAACCGAAGGCAGTGATAGGCATCGCCTGCATAAAGGAGATAACCATGGCATTTGATGAGATAAAGGTTCCGGGATGCGGGATAGAGCTCAGCAGGGACGGCTGCATCAATACCGATGTTGACCTCGCGAAGGTCTTTGAGATTCTCGGATGATTCTTTCAACAGCCTCGCTGTGCCCTGCGCCGATGAAGGCTAGGGTCTTTTTGTAGGATTTTGATATCACGATGAGCCTTGACGCGATGTACCTGTCCCTCTCTGCTATCAGAATCCTGTATATTCCAGGGAACCTGTTCCTTATCTCTTCTGTCGCTTCTCTCACAAGCTCCTTTTCAGGGACCTTGTTCAGGTCTATCCTCCTCCCCTTGCCGAAGAGAGCCAGGATTGGACCGAAAACCAGCCCACTCATGAGGAAGATTATCAGGCTGAACTTCTCTGCGGAGGTAACGCTCCGCAGCCTTTCAAACGTTATTGCAATGTCCCTGTCCACCAGGGCGACCTGAATCCCCCTCTCCTCTGCGGCATCAACCGCCCTTAGCATCTCCTCTCCGGGGAGGATTCCCGTCCTCTTGCTTAGCATGCCCTGGACCCATTTCATCATGACGAAGAGCATGAAGTTTGCCGGGCCCAGGATGGCGAACGCGTCCCGCATGGAGCCCTTGCCTGCTCTCATTCCATGGAGCCTGCGGAGGTCAAGCTCAACCGCCACGCAGTCGGGTCTTTCCCTTTCCATGACTTCCCTGACCGTCCTCACGCTCTCCCCTGCGATGTGCGAGGTTCCAACAATGACTATGCTTCCGGGTTTACCGTCCCTGTCAGGCAGCTTTTCCATAAGAAGTGGTTGTATTAAATTGATATAAGCTTGCCCCCTCCGTATCTTTTAGGTTTTTTCGTACACTTTTTTGGCGGAAGGACGTGTCCTCCTGTAAAAAAGGTGTAGCGCCAGGGACAGGAATCGAACCTGCACGTCCTTCGACCGATTGCAGACATTGCTAACGGGCTGCTTTGTTTCCAAAGCAATCCCTTCACAGCGTATGCAGCCTGCTTATCGGACACCAGTTGTCTCGTTTTCATCTCCCCAGCGGGGATCATAACAACCGGGCTTCGAGACTGGCGCGTTTTACGGGCAAGTGACCTGTTAGCCAACGAGTACTTGCAGCCCGAAGGGCTGATGGTCACGAACTAGCCGTTCCGCCACCCTGGCACCATTAATAGACGGAAAGCTTGATTTAAATATATTGGACTAATAAACAACATGGCCGGGGCAAGGGTTGTTTTTGAGGGAAAGGCAAAGAATGTGTCTTTCAGCGGAAAGAAGAGCGTGATGGACGTACTCCGCCTGGCGGGCGTGAACCCCGATATTGTCCTTGTCAGGAGGAAAGGTGAGATTGTCCCGGACGACTCCGTGGTGAAGGACAGGGACAGGCTCGAGGCAATGAAGATAGTTTCAGGCGGTTAGATGAGGAACAAGATACTGATTGACATAGACGGGACCATAACGACCCTGGGAGATTATGTGATGGTATTCAATGACATCATCAAGAGGGTCGCGATGAAGATGGGGGTCGATATCGGGAAGTGGGACCTGTGGAAGATTTACAACGGTTTACTCGCATCGGGTTATTCCAATAGTGAAAAAAATCTCAGGATGGTTGGCCTCGACCCCGTGAGATTCTGGAAAGATGTAACGAAAGAGGACTGCAGGGAAAGGGAGAAGAGGTATGGCAAGACTATAAAGCTCTATGATGACGTCAGCGTACTCAGGGAGATGGCCGGGAACGGCTTTGTTTTCGGGATAATGACGGACCAGCCAGAGGTCATGGCAGAGAGTTATGTCAGGATGTTCAGGTTGGATTTCTTCAAGGCAATGGTCTGCGGTAATTACATAAGCGAACTTTCAAAGCCGGATGCCCTCGGAGTGGAGCTACTGATGAAAAGGATGGAAGCAACAAGGGAAGACTCGGTCATGGTAGGTGATTCTGACCAGGACGTCATTGCTGCAAGGAGGGCGGGAATTCCCGTGATACAGATAAGGAGAGAGGAAGAGCCTGATTATGGCCCGCCGGAGCCGGATGCCGTTATAAGGACGTTCCATGAGCTTCCGGAAGCGATAAAGAGGGTTTCCAGGGAATGATGTGATTATTATGAGGTGCAAGTGTGGAAAGAAAGCCGTCTTCTTCAGGAGATATGAGGGGAGGCATCTGTGCCCGGGATGCTTCGTGCGCTCTGTTGACAAGAAGGTAAGGAAGACCATAAGGTATGGTAAGATGCTCGGGCACGGCGACAGGATAGCAGTTGCCGTGTCAGGGGGTAAGGACTCAACAGCGCTCCTGCACATACTCCACGGGGTGGTGAGCAGATGGAAGGATTCTGAGATGTTTGCCATTACAATTGACGAGGGAATCAGGGGATACAGGCCAGAAACCCTCAAGAGGGCGAGGCAGGCTTGCAGGGAGCTTGGCATAAAGCATCATGTGTTTTCATTCAGGGATGAGTTGGGGAAGACTCTTGACAGGAAGGTAAAGGGAATCAAACCCTCCGACCAGATAAGGGAGCCGTGCACGTACTGCGGTGTCGGAAGGAGATGGATTCTCAACAGGAAGGCAAGGGAACTCGGGGCAACGAAGCTCGCTGTGGGGCACAACCTTGACGATGAGGTCCAGTCAGTCCTTCTGAATTACATGAGAGGGGACCTTCCGAGGGCGTCTAGGATGGGGCCCGTGACAGACTGGTCAAGGAGGAAGAGGCTCGGTGAGAGGTTCGTCCCTAGGATAAAGCCCCTGAGGGAGGTTCCTGAGAAGGAAATCGCGCTTTACGTACTGCTTAAGGGATATGACATCAAATGGGACGAGTGCCCCTATGCAGGGGGTGTGAGGTTCGATGCAAGGGACTTCATCAACAGTATGGAAGACAAGTATCCGGGGATAAAGTATACCATGCTTTACACCTTTGACAAGATAAACCCCTGCGTGAGGGAGGTATCGAAAAGGGGAGAGGGAGAGCTCGTCCTGTGCGGGAAGTGTTCTGAGCCGGGGTCGAGAAAGGTCTGCAAAGCGTGCGAGTTGTGGAGATAACCTTTTTACTGTTACCTAATTCGCCGGTAACCACCAGAAGGCCGCATTAATCCAATAGGGTAAATGCGGCTAACTAAATCTGGCATGTAACTATAACGAATCCTAATTTATGACAAAAACTTAAGCCAAAAAAACTACCTGATTTCCCTTATCTGGAGCTTGTTCTCGAACTGCCAGTAAAGGACCTCCACGCCGGAATCCAGTATGCCCTTCAGTTCGTCAGGGATGGATGCATCAAACGTCTCGTATGACTCGAGGTCCATGAGCTGGGCTATGTCACCCGAAACAGAGAGGACCTGTGCCTTCTTCTTCTCTATCACCGGTATCTCAACGTTAGAGTCAGCCGGCTTCATTACGACCCTCTTCTTGTTGTCAAAGAGGCCGACACCCTCCAGCCTGACCTTCGCGGCACCGTGCTTCCCTGGCTTGGATTTGGTGAAGTTAGTTACCCTGCATGGCTCGCCGTCAATCATTAAATAAGAACCAGGCTTGCACTCCTTCAGCGTACCGACGGTTGTCGCCATGATAATAATAAGCCGCGCTGAAATTTAAAGGTTAACAGATAATCAGCCAGTGGTTGGTTTCCTGAAGGCGCCGGCGACGAGGAGGGGGAAGATGATGCTGGCGTCCCCGTAAACCTTGACGCTCCTTGCATCGCCTTTTATCTTTCCCCATGAAACTGCCTCATCGGGTCTCGCGCCAGAATCAGAGCCGTCGAACTCCTGCGCGGTGTTTATGTATATCGCGTAATCCGCGCCGTCCCTGAAGAGGTTGGCATTGCATATATGGTGCTTGATGACCCCTGTCCCGAGCAGGATGATGCCTGTCTTTTCAGCGCACATCGCAATCTCGTTTATCCTTACCAGGTCATCCAGTATGTCAATCCTGA
>CAZIAB010000022.1:0-13366 GCA_964537525.1 uncultured archaeon | reverse complement strand
GTTATTTGTGAAACATGAAACCTGCCAGGCAATCTTCTATTGGCTAGAAAGGTTAAATATGTTTGGTTGTTTTTCCGTACACGCTTTAATCAGCTTACGGACGCCGGGAGCTTTGTTATATGGGCTCAGTCGCAAGCTGATAAGCAACATGCAGAAGTTACATTCGTTTTTTTCCGTACACGCTTTTGGGATTAACTATCACTCGTTGACGTTAACCTGCCATGTGGTTAACCGGCGAGAGCCTTAGCAGTAAAAGGGTGTTCAGCGGAACTCGGCCTTCTTCCACTGCTCTGGCCTCTTGCCCTTCTTGAGGATGGTGCTCGAGAGCATTGTAAATTCTTCGTCAGGCATCTCCAGAAGGTCCTTGAGTGGCTCGTACATGTGGTCGCGGATTATCTGTCTTTGCCTCCAGACCCCTCCCTCTACGGCTCCCTTCACACCGAAGAACTCTGGCGGGAGCTTGTCAGCGGGTATGTCCTGCACCATGAAGTTGACCATCAGGCGGAGGGCGGATATCGCCTTCTTGTAGGGGTCGTCGCCTCCTCCCCTCTCGTATATCACGTAAACGGGCCTCGTCTTCCCGAAGCCGGTCTGCCAGAGCCAGCGGAGAAGCTTGTATATCCTGACGTCTCCGAAATCCACGGGCTCGTGCGCATGGGTGGGGTTGGGGGCGTTGGAATGGACCGCTATGCAATACAAACCATAGTCCGGATGCTCCTTGACGAGCTTCTCCATCTCCTGGACAGGGTCAACGCCCTGTGTTGCCCAGTGCTCGAAGTCGGCGAGCAGCCAGACGTTCTCAGAGCCCTTCACCGTCTTCCTTATGGTCTTTACCGCGGCGTATATCTGAGGGACGTCCCATAGCAGGTGGAGGCCGGCATGCTGGGGGTCCCTTGATTCCGGGTTCTCTACCGCTATGATGAGCTCCCTTGCCACCCTCTTCAGCTCTTCCCCGTCCGGATACTTGCTGAGCTCGTCCATCAGTCCGGTGTTCATCCATCTTATTATGTTCCTGATGTGCCCCTCCAGATACTTGGCGCCGACCACGCCGTAGAAGAATTTCTTGAATTCCCTGTCGTTCTCATCTTCTGCCTGTCTCCAGGCATCCTCGAGCCAGTCCCTTTTTCCGTAATCCATCTTGTACCTGTCCTTGATATCCGGGAATAGCTTTACGAACTCGACCCACATGGGGTCTCTGGTGAAGAACATGTACTGGGCCATTATGTGGTAGCCGTCCAGTATCCCCACCGCAGTCCTCAGTTCCTCTGTGTCCCACCGCCCCTTCCTGGCGAGCTTCCTCCTAATAGCGCCCTTCATCTCGTCGTCCTGTATCTTTGACCTCTTTATTATGCCCTCCTTGTGGATGCTTTCTAATGTCTTCCTTCCCTCCTTCTGGAGGCTCTTCCTCCTCGCCGCATCGCTCTCAACAAGCCGCCTGGCCTCCTCCCTGCTCTTTCCCTGCGCAACGTAAATCTCCATCATCCTGGCCATCTCCGGGACGGATGGCTCAATCTCAGGGAACCTGCTTATCTGGAGCGAGGTGTCTATATCTTTCTGGTCCACCCCCAAGGCTGAAAGCCTCTTCTGGATTTCGTTCTTCTGCCACTCGTCAATCTTCACGCTGGCCTCTGCCTGCCAGGCAACGTGCTCCTTGTTGGAGAGTATGTCCCTCGCGTAGAAGTCCCCTCTCCTCTCCACGAACCAATTCCTTAGGGGCTCGCATTCCTGGAGTATCTTGGAGATGAAATGGCCCTCGTGATCGCAGAATGACATGGTGAGCTTCCTTGAGGCATATGTTATCAACTCCAGCCAGACGTTCATACACGTGTGGAAGACCACGTACTTGGAGCCAGAGAAGACTGCGGAGCGTATGGATTTCTTCATGTGGTCATCAGCATCCCTCCAGTCAGACCTCTCGGGGATTGCCATGGGAACCGTGAGCGAGCCGTGGGATGCTATCTCTATGCCCTGCTTGAGGGAGATGCTCCTTATCTCCTTCCCGTCTGTCCAGTTTATCTCGTGCGGGACGTCCTGGTCCAGCTGGATGACCGAAGTCCCCCTCGTGAGGGTGAAGCCCAGCTTCCTTATTGAGGTGGCGAGCTCCTCTGACCTGGCGATGTAATGGAGGCCTGAGGTCGTTCCTATCCTGTAGTTGGTTTCGTAGCTGACGAACTTGCCGGTCTCTGTGTCAATTTGCTTTTCCTTCGGCTTCTTTTTTTTCCTTGGGAGGATGGCCATAGCAACCATTAATATTTGTCATGGTGCGTTAAAACCTTTACGGGGGCTATCCGACGTTGAATTTGGATTTCCAGAAGTTCGTTACCTGCTCATAGTTTTTTCCTGATGCGACCAGGTAGAGCTTGGTTACCCTCTCGGCAAAGTTCGATTCATAGGGGCCTGGCCTGAAGAAATATCTGCGGTAGGGCTTTGTCTTGTCCACCAGCCAGTCATATCCCCGCTCCAGTCTCCTGACGGTGTTGCCCATGCTCCTGGTGAAGGAAATCCCCTCTTTCTTGGGTTCCTTGCCTGCGTTTTCCATCTCCTCCCTCACATCATTCAGGATTTCGTCCTCCATCTCCTGGGCACCTATCATCTCGTTTATCTCCCTGTTGAACTGCTCCTTTATGGCCTCGAGCTCAACGAGATGGACGAGGAGGGCGTTCTGGGAAAGCAGCCATATCCTGATCGGACTCAGCATGATATCCTCTGTCTCGCTTCCCTCTGGCGGAGGGGTCTTTATTATCGACCGGTCTATCGCGATGTCAAAAAGGACGTAATAAACGTCGTCGGTCGTCATCCAGGGACCCGGGACCTCATCCTCCTTGTAGCCCGGGCCCATGCTGGTTTGCGTGAATTTCTCAATCATCTTCACTATGTCCTCGTCCTTGTACCTGGTCTTGTACTTGATGTTTATCCTTGCAATCCATTCCTTTGCCCACTTGTCAAAGGGGTTTATCGAGAAGCCCAGGTTCTCATCCTGTATCTTGAGGGTTTCAGGCTTCCTCTTCTCCTCCATGGGGAATGACCTCCATGCCCAGAGCCTGACAGAGGTTAGAAGGGTGCTGGTCCCGAATGCGGGGGCATAAAGCCGGAATGTCGGGGCAAATGTCTGGTCATTCTCTTTCATTGCCTTGTGCCTGGCTATGTACGGCTTCAGCCACTCCTTGTATTGGTTGATGGAGGTTTTTCTCGAATCGGCAGCTGCCTTTATGCGGGCATACCTCTCCTGGACAACCGGCCTGAATAGCTCCTTCCATTCCTTATAGAGCTCGTTCTTGGTGTACAGGACCGTGGCCTCTGCGAGCGGGACGTCCAGTTTCTTCTCCATGTCATCTGTGCTCGCCAGGGGGTTTTCCACTCCCTTCTTCTTCTCCTCCGACTCTATCCTTCCCATCCTTATGAAGTCATTGATTATGGTAGGCCACCTCTTGGCCATGGTTATCATCGAGTATCCCTCTCCTGTGAAAGCGTCCACCCTGTCCACGAAGAGGCTCCTCAGGACGTGGTCGTCCTTCACTCCCTTCTTGAAGTAGTCTATTATCTCCCTGTATCTGCGCTCGTCGTGCCTTAGGAGCTCATAGTCGGTTATGGCCTGCATTGCAGACGCAAGGCCCTGCTTTATCTGGCCCTCCAGCTTCTGCTTCTGGCCGGCAAAGATGTTGTACGCATCCATATGGATGGGGGAGACTGCCATTGACTCACTAACCTTTTCTACCCTGTAGTTCCATTTCGGCATCTGGAAGACGAAAGAATAGTATGCGTTCGAGCACGCGCCCACCTTGGTTGTGAAGTCCATCACCATGCCCTGGTTCTCAGGCGACATCACGAACGCCTCGCCGAGTATACCTTGGTCTGATGCGAATGCCGCCGACTGCAGCATATGAACCACCGTGGACGAATCCCTTATCCTCTTTACCTCTTTCTCGTCCTTTTCTATCTCCTTCTGGAAATACTCTATAGTTCTCATGCCATCACCAGAACATCAGTATTACTCCCACCAGCGCCATTATTATCCCCGTGAATATGAACACTATTGTGAAGTCACCGCCCTGGTACCTGTCAGGCCCCGGCCCAACCAGGGCAAGCGTGCCACCGAGGATTACCAGTACTATTCCTACGATTATACCTGTCAAACCGAACATATTAATTAATATTATCAACCAATAATAAATAATATGCTGCCGTTTATTCGGTCAGGCATAACTCTTGAACCAAAACATCATAATTTGTCCTTCGGTTCAAGATAAAGGTGATTATATGGTATACGCAAGAACGAAGATGATGATGCAGGACAACTGCTTCCAGAAGGACCCGGGAGACGTCCAGATGAAGTATGTTGGCCCGCACGTAGCGAAGATATACCAGAAGTTCTTCGAGATAGTGAAGAGCGTCTTCAACGTGCCCGAGAGCGCCATACAGGAGGAGAACTACAACTGGGGCAAGGGAGCGACAGAGAAGTTCAATGCAAACTGGCTGGTCCACAAGGACGTTGATGCTTTCTCGTTCATATACGTAAAGATAAAGATATCCGGAGAGGGGACAGATAAGATGGGAAACGCCTCCATAAGGATAAAGCCCTACCTGAGGACAGAGTATCCGCAGGACACGCTATGGCAGAGGTCTGTTTTCTATGAGTTCATAAGGACATTCTGGCACAGGACCTTCTACCACAACAAGAGGGACGAGGTAATGGAGGACTGCAGGCAGCTTACGGCAATGGTCCAGAAGAAGCTTCAGGAACTGTTCAGGGAACTCAGGGAAATGGCTTGATGATTATGGTCAAGATAGAGGTAGTCGATGATTGTCTGTCACCGGCAAGGTACATCTTCCTCAATTATAATGGAAAGGCCCCTTTCGACGTCTACCAGAAGATATCAGGGATGCTCCAGAACTTCTTTGAGGTTTCATCGTCCGGGGTTGGAGAGACGGATTTCCGGTGGGACAACTCAGGTCCGAACGATGATTTCTATGCCAGGTGGTGGGTGCAGAAGAAGATGGCAAGGTCAACGACAATGTGGGTCCACATAATGGTCCAGGGCTCAAAGAACAGGGAAACCAATATCGGGCGTTTCAGCATCAGAATCCATGCAGAGAACAAGACATCGATGAAATCCAACAACCCCTTCTTCAGGGCGCTCTGGTGGACTTATATGTATCTATTTTACAACAAGAGGAGGAGAGACTACCTGAAACAGTGCAATGACTTCCTTTACGAATTCAGGGACGAGCTGAAGGAGCACTATAATCTTCAGCAGATAAAGGGGGAGTGATGGACCCTTATGGAGAGCTGTTCAATGCCGTGAACGCCGTGAAAGGTGTGATTTCAGGCTCTGTCCTATTCATCAGTATTGTCATCCCCTTCGGAATCCTCCCGCAGTTCATCCTGTTCGTTTTCGGTCTCGCAATCTTCCTCAACGCCGTCCTCCTGTATGACGAGGACATCCATGTTTTCAGCACCTTCATAGGGATGGCAGCCGGAATCCTCGTGACCATATACGTGACCATGGTGCACCAGGAGCTCATGTGGCTCTTCCTGATGTTCGTCCTCACCGTCCTGGTCTACTTCTTCCAGGGCGTCACAGGGGCAATGAGGAGGAGCATGCAGAAATTCCCCAAAAGGAAAAAGGTTTGAGCAGGATTCCATCCCGCTAACTTGACAACACAAGGAGCAGGGCCCGGTTTTTAAGCCAGACTTGCCCCTTTAACCTTGGTACGATCAGGATGCTTTCTTAGTTGCTACCTTCTTTTGCTGCGCGACCGTCTCTACCTTTCTCCCCTTGATACTCATGAAGATAAGCACCAAGAATACAATGATTTCAAGGGTGATGAAGAAATCAGATGAAGTTACACTCTGGACTTGGGCATCTGAGGCGCCGGATAATCCCATCACTCTTGGGCCTTTTTTCTTTTTTCCAATTCGGTCTCCTTTCATCAAAGGGTGGGTTTAATTATAGATTATAGGGTGATAGCCCCGTCGGGCCTGTCTCGGAGTAGATGATGAACACCCAACCGGGACTTTCCATTCCGGCTTCGATTATAAAATATTTGGAATGTTCCGGTTTGTTTGTCCACTCTTCAAGAGCTTCGTTCAAAGATTTGTGGTCTGTGTTAACTACGGTCACTATATGGACATTCTTGTACAATACACCGTCCTTTACATAATTCATTGCAAAGGCCTTGCCCGAGAACAACATGATGAATCCCACCACAACCAAGAACATGAACGCGGCAATAATTATGGCTATTGCAATTTTTTTAAACATGATACACCTCCTATTCGTTTTTCAGTCGTTTCAGAAACTGTCTATTTAACCCATTCTTCTGGAACATGAATCTCCAGGTAAGTCTTGCCGGTGGATTTAATCCTGTACTCATATAAGAAGGGCGGCATCCAGTCCGGCATGTTTCTGAGGGAGAACCTTATCCGCATGGTTGACTGGATTTTTATGACCCTGCCGTTCTTGCCCACCAGATTCAGGACATCGTCTTTCAGGATGAAGGCGTCATCAAGGACCAGCATCGATTCATAAGAAATTTCGTTTGGCCCCATGAAGATTAACGCCTCGAGGAAGGGGTTCGGCTCCATACCCAGGTAACGCGAGATTGCATAATTCAGCGATGACAAGGCATACTCGCCCTTGAAGTAGAATGCCCTTGCCAGCCCCCCGTAGGCCTCAGCGCCGCCGTATCCGATAATCAGGGCCATTTCAAGGGCTTCGGTGAAGCACCAGATAGCATCATCGTATTTCTCATTCATCAGGTTTATGTTCCCGGATTTTATAAGAGCCCTGTAATAGTCAGATATCTTTATTGAAACCACAAATGTCTTGGGAGGCATTATCTCAGAAAGGTTTGTGCACCTCTGGCCATCCAGGCACTCAATTCCGTGAACGGTTTGCCCATCAACCGAGACGTACCGGGTGTAACGTATTGTCCCGCTCTCGAGATAGCAAACGGTCTTGGGGTTGTACGGGGTTTCGCACCCATCAATAGAATAAAGTTCGCCGGGTCCTATCGGGATTATCTCGTCGCCCATGACCAATAACTTGCCGCCGCCAGGCAGGAAGATTATCCCTCCGATTCCTATGCCCTTTTCCTTGGGTATCAGATTAAGCTTTCTGGTTGATTGTTCCTCCCCAGAGGCCACTCCAAGGTTCAGGGCAACCAGCAACAAGATAAAAATCAACAAAAATATCCTTTTCATATCATCTCACCTCCCTCTTCTTTCAGATTTTTCCTGCAAAGTTTGGTGCATACAAAGATTGCGGCGAAAAGCACCACCACTGCTAGGATAATCAGCACTTTCCAATCCCCTGTCAAAGCAAAGGATAACAATATGAGGATGGAAGTGCATGCAAGGGGTATTAAAGTTTTCATGGCATGTACCTCCTTGGATTTTCTGGCCGGCCCGCTGCTACCCACGGTTTCACTGATGTGAAGGGAGAGTCTTCGGCGGGACTCCCGTTACGAAAGGTAAACAGCGGGCCGTCTATCGAAAGACAAGTAAAGACAATGTGTTTCGGTAAGAAAGGTATGAGAAAAAGAGGTTCTCCTATGAGAATCAATCTAACTGGGGCGCCTTATAATCGTCTTGATGTGTGAATATGATGCGGTCCGGATGGACCTGAATAGGTATTGGGTGATAAGAATTTAAGGCTTTTGAACCCTTTTAGGGTTAAGGGCTTCGCCAAGTAACAAAATGGCAGGCAACCGGAACGAATCCTTATTGTTTCCAAAAGGCTTCACCCAAAAAAATGATGGAAGTTGGCTCATTCTTCATAGTAATACTTCCCGCTCTGCTTCTGCTCCTGGTCCTTCTGGGAGCCGGGCTTGTTGGCCCTTGGCCTGCCAGAGTGGGGGTCGCGGCGGTAGGTTATCCCCAGGGTCTTCAGGAAGGAGTTCATGCCATCCTCTAGGGGGACGGGCGCTGGTGAGTATCCTTTCACTCCACGCTCTCCCTCGAAAACCATCACCCTGTCAGAGATGACGTCAATGAACTGGAGGTCGTGGTCGACCACGAAGCAGGGAATCTCCTTGGATTCCGCGTGCTCCCTTATGAGCTTAGCTACCCTGAGGCGCTGCTCCACATCAAGGAACGCCGAGGGCTCGTCCAGGAGGAGGATGTCATGCTCCTCTATCAGGGCGCAGGCGATGAAGACTGACTGCAGCTCCCCTCCTGATAGTGAGGAAACCCTCCTTTCAAGAAGCTTCTCTATCCCCAGGTAGCGGAGGATTCTCTTCGATTCCGGGGAGGAAATCTTCCCGTAATCAGAGAGGTATTCAGAGACCATCATCCCTTCCCTGTCCGGCTCCATCACTAGGCGCTGACGCTTGTATGAGAGTTTTATACCCTTCACGGGCTCTCCCTTGTCGGGTTTTAGTTCTCCTGATAACATTCTAATCATGGTGGTCTTGCCTATGCTGTTCGGCCCCATGATTCCTATGATTTCCCCCTTGTAGATGTTTCCCGGTTCTGTCATGAGAGAGAAAGAGCCGAAGGACTTCTCGAACCCGGTGAAGGAGAGGAAGAGCCTGTCCTTTGAGGCGCCCCTTGCCCCCCTGGGGAAGATTATCTGCTCCTCCCTGAACCTCACGTTCTCCTCCCTTATGTAGCCCTCGAGGAAGGTGTTTATCCCTATCCTGACCCCGTAGGGCTTTGACACTATACCGAAGACGGATGGCTTTCCGTAGAGGATTTGTGTGTAGTCCGCGAGGTAGTCGGCGACAGCGAGGTCGTGCTCTATGACCATGACGACGCTCTCTTCGGAGAGAGACCTTATCTCCATTGCTACCCTGAGCCTCTGCTCAACGTCCAGGTAGCTGGAGGGCTCATCGAAGAAGTAGAAGTCTGCCTTCTTGAGTATGGCTGCCGCGACTGCAAGGAGCTGCAGCTCCCCGCCGGAGAGGGAGGATATGTCCTTATCGAGCATCTCCCCTATCCTGAGGTTCTTCACGACCTCCTGGAAGTTTTCGTCTGCCTTCTTCAGGACGCCGGACACCTTTCCCTTGAGTAGCTTCGGTATCAGGTCGACCTGCTGGGGCTTGTAGCTGGTTTTTATTCCCTTTTCAGAGAGTTTGCTGAGGTATTCGTGGAGCTCTGTTCCCCTGTATCTCTCGAGGACGTGTTCCCAGGACGCCTTTGAACCCATAATTCCGGAGTTGGGCTTCAGGTTACCGGAGAGTATGTTGAGGACCGTTGATTTTCCTGTCCCGTTAGGGCCTATCAAACCGATGACGGCGTTGTGCTTTGGGGTGGGGAGCCTGTAGAGAGCGAACATGTTCCTTCCGTACCTGTGTATCGGACTCTCATCCAGCTCCTCCGGCAGGTTGACCACGGAGATTGCGTTCCTCGAGCATTTCCTTACGCATATCCCGCACCCTATGCACAGGGATTCGTCTATCAGGGGCTTCTTGTCTTCTGATATTGTCACGCATTCGTTACCTGACCTGTTCACAGGGCAGGCCTTCATGCACGCGTATCCGGTCGCCTTGGGGTTGCACAGCTCCCTGTCGATGACCGCTATCCTCTTCTGCTTAGGCATGGTATCATTAACCCGGTTATTCTTTATATATTATTCCCGGCAATTATATTCATGAAGGTCGATTACGGCAAGATAATTGGCAAGGCATTCCATTTCTCGTACCAGCCGAGGCGGTGGCTTCCGCTGTTCGTGGTGGATGCGGCTTTCATACTGATTGCATTAGCAATCTTCATGAGCAACGCCGACGCTATAATAAGCATGGTGACCGGCAGCTTGGGCGATTCAGTAGACACGGCCTACGCTGCCTCGATACTGAACATAATACTTGTCCTCGGACTGGCGTTCGTGGTTTTCATGGTCATCAGGCTCTGGGTGACCGGAGCGCTGGTACACCAGTCATACAGGGAGAAGGAGTCAAAGAAGTCGTGGGTGATAGCGAGGAAGAGGCTGATAACGATAATCATAGTCACCATCCTGACCGGCGCCATAGGCATGATAGGAGGGGTGGTTCCGGTAGTCGGTTGGGTGGTCAGCCTCGTCATAGGGTGGATATTCTTCTTCATAATGCAGGCAGTCATAATAGACAACCTCGGGGCGATAGAGTCTATGAGGAAATCATATCAGATATTTGCAAAGAGGCCGTTTGAGGTGTTCGCGCTCTGGCTGATAGTGGTGATAATTTCAATGTCCATCGTCATTCTGTTTGCCATACCCCTGATAGCGTCGTTCATGGGAAGCTTCGTTACCCTTGCCATGGCAGAGGCGGCTTCGGCAGAGTCCATGGCGTTCCTCGTTCTTGCCCTCCAGAACAACCTGCTCCTGGGAACATTGCTGGGTCTCCTGGCAGTGGTCGGGGCGGACATAGCAACGGTCTTTTCCCTGAAGGCGCAGACAGAATTCTATTTACATGTGGGTAAGAAGTGATTTTTAGCCCAAAAGGATTGCGGGATTCTCTATCCCGCTTAATTGACACAATAAAATGGGGGTGATTGGTTTTCAAGAAACGGACATCTCTTTGAATATTGATGTCTGCTCTTGCCGATGTCAAAAGAACTACTTCACTACCACCCCCATTCAGCAAGGCTGCATCGCTTGCTGCAGCAAGACCAACCGGGGAGGGAGTGGGGACTATACCCCGCAGAGCTCCCTCCCCGGGTTTTGGCTAACGAGCCGGAAATTACGGGAATGTCAGGCCCATCCTGGCTTCAATGCCGTGAATTATATCTTGGTCGACGGGAAGTTCACCGAATAAGAGCACGTAATTGACACCCACGAAACCGGAGACCTTCTTGTACCTGTAAACAACGATATCTCCACCGGCCGTGAAGAGGCCCTGGCTCGCGTAAGTGCTCTCGTTTTTACTATAGGGCGCAGATATCTCGAAAGGCCCGTGTATAGGTGTGGTTCCCGTCATGCCCGACCATTTTGTATTAACATTCCTCCAGGTTGGGACGTACTCAATACCCAACCTGAGGCTGGCCTGAGGCAGCCATGGGCCACTGAACAACTTGAACGGCTGGTTGTAGGAAATACCTATCGGAAACATGTAGTCCTCTGTCTCCTGGGTGAGCCTGCCATAGGTAGGCTGGAGACCGGCTGCGAACTCCCAGCCCCAGTCGAACGGGCAGAAAATGCATCCGCCACCGGATTGCTGGAGCGTTCCATTACCCTCGACGAACCCGTAGTCTGAGCGGTAAGCCGCGGAGCTGTCCTGATCGTGATACAGAAAACCGATAGTCACGTCCAAATTCTCGGTGCTGAATGGCCCGGCGGACCATACCCCAATCAGGTTGAAGAGGTTCGCTGCCAGCCCCATCCCAAAATACGGGCCCATGTTGAAGCTTTCGTCAACGAGGTCGAGGTTTCCCTGGAGACCTACGATGCGGAATCCGCCTTCAATATCGTCGGGGATGCCGCACCATAACCATGTCGTTCCGGAGTCGCTATCATAGTGAACGAAATACCCAATGTTCTCTACTCCCCACTCAATGAAATCAGCCATGGGTGGGAACGATATGTAGCCGCTCTCATCGATAACGGGCGAGCCATCAATATTTAGATAAACCTCACCCATGACACCGGGTCCCTTAACGGCAATCCCATTGGTGGGGATATTACTGCTATAGTTCCCCAAGGGATGTATGTATCTGCCGTAGACCTTAACATTAACTTCCGCTATGGCCGGTGCAGCCAGCACAACTGCAATGGCCAGAACAAGAGCTACCATGAAAATCCTTTTTAACATGTTTTTTGTCCTTTCTTTTGTTTTTTTGATACTGCTACTGCAACTTCAGGCTTCAGTTTCTTGTTCATCACCTCCTCAGACCAGATTTGTCGTCCCGGGTATCACCTCCTTATCAGAAAGTGTATTCTATCATCCCCGAAGGGATAGACAGCAATTGACCCCGAACCCGATCCAGGGGTATTAGGGGGAAGACCGGGCCCGGGGACCTGCGGCACCCACCACAGTTAACTCGGGCTATTAACGCCGCAGATGTCGTTTCTATCTCTCCAGATAACCGAAGAGAGGCAGAAGACAAAAGGAATTGAGAATGGACAGAGATTCAGATAATTAGATTCCTTGATTCCTCCTCATGAACGAGCGCTGAAATGTTATGTGAACATGATTGCCGCGTTTTGATGGCGGGCTTCGCTCATATTATGTATGCATAATCTTATAAAGGTATCCTGCTCATGGATATCCCCTGCTATACGCGTTTCTATATAATAAATGGGTTTTTAAAGGAATCTCTGGGTAACTAACCAGAATCAGACTCCCAGCCTCTCTGCTTCCTGCTCTTCCTCGTCCTCAATATCCTCTTCCTTCTCAGGGAAGATTTTGTCAGGGAGGAAGTCAATCCTCTCGAACCTTCCGTTTTCCTCGAAGCCCTTGAGTGTGGTGACGAATATCGATTTACCGGATTTCGGCGAGGCGCATATCGCGGCGTGCTGGAGCAGGAGGTTCCTGACCACGTCGTCAGCGCAGATGAAGTACCTCGCCCTTCCCCTTGCAGAGGCGGCAAGCCTGTTCCTGTCCTCGCAGTCCTCAATCAGTATCTCGAGCTGGGTGCTCCCCTTGGAGAGCTTTATCGTGTTCTCTTCTGCCTTTACCGCCCAGCCCACGTTCTCGAACATCCTCTTTGCCTTGTCAACGTTCAGGCTGTGCTTCTTTTCCGACAGGCCGTATCTTGCCTCGAAATACTTCTCCCCGAGCTCCGTCAGGTAATAATAATTCATCCTGTTCCTGGATATCTTGGCCTCCCTCATCCCTACCAAGCCCTGCTGGATAAGGCGCTGGACCCTCTCCTTGAAGGAAGAGCCCGATATGTTTATCTCCCTGTATATCTGGGATGCGAAGACGCCCTTTCCTTCCCCTATGGTCCTCATTATGTCCCAGCCGTCCTGGGTTATGTCATTGACGGGTATGTTGAGCTCCTCTTCCTCATTGACGGTTTCAAGGAGCTTCTTCGGTATCCTTCCCTTCATGAGGCTCCTTATGTCGTCATCCGTAACCTTGCCCTTCACGAGGTCGAACTTCTCGAATGATATGGTGAATGGCTGCGTGAAGGATGATGCCCTGCACATCATGAAGCCGTTTCCTACGGGAAGCCTTCTCAGATGGACCCCCTGGTCATCGTAATCTATCCCGAGCATGCTCGTCGCGTCCTGGACATCGGATGAGTGCATGGTATCCAGCCCCAGGTTCAGGTATATCTGGTTTGATGTGTTTCCAAGCGCGGGGTATGAGACCATGGACGGGTGCTGGTCGAGATAGACCATTCCCAGGCCAAGCTCCCTGACTTCCCTGAATATGAGGTCTATGACCGTTTCTGAGCCGAGCCTCCTTGCCTTTTCCCTGTTCAGTATGTGATGAGCCTCTTCCA
>CAZIAB010000021.1:0-13951 GCA_964537525.1 uncultured archaeon | reverse complement strand
AGCATAAGGAAGCCTGACAGGATGTTTCACAACAAGGCATCCTGACACGAAAGTGTGGTCTAGCGACCCCCTGTGCCTCATTAATTGGGGGCCAGGTTTGTCAGAAAATGGGGTAGTTTTCAAACAACAATTCGGCAGGCATATTCTTCCTTTCGGTCTTCGGACGCGAAAGTTAGATAAGCCTGCCTCCCTAACAATAAAAACATGAAATTTCAAAATTTCAGCAAAGAAAAAATCTTTGAAAAAATGCTAAATCTTGAAATTCGTGTAGAGCTTGAACCTGAATATATAAAAGAAATTTCTGTATATCGTAGACGGGTTTATAAATGGAGAAGATTGAATTCCTTCCCTTTAGAATTAATCTTCGATAAAAACAGAAATTTATTAAAATATGTAATATACATTAAATCCGGAAGAGGCTCTGCGCATTCGAAAATAAAAATCCCAACAACATTCAATAAAGATTTAGCATATTTGTTAGGAGCAATGAGAGATGGTAGTCTTATATATTCAGGAGGTAAGCATTTTATCAGACTTTATGACTCTTCAGATGCAACTTGGATAAGAAACATCGAGAATATTTTTGAAAATCTCTTTGAAATCAAAATGCATCTGAGACAACAGAAAAAAATTAATTGTGCTTATTTGGATATATCATCTAAACCATTGTACCATTTTTTGAGCATACTCTTTAACGGGTGTATTCATAAAGGTGTGCCAGAAATTATAGAAACCGCTCCTTTACATCTTCAGAAAGCATATATTGAAGGTTTTTTTGATGCTGAAGGTCATGTGCCACACACAACTAAGAAATGTCGTATTGATTTTACACAAAATGATAGAGATTCTTTGGAATTTATTAAAAAGGTATTAGAAAGCTTTGATATTAAATCTGCAAAAATCTCGAATCATCTATTACCAATATGTGGCAAGGAAAACATAGAAAATTTCTACAATAAATTCATTTTCTTAAACCCATTGAAAACAAAAAGAATCAAATTATTATTGAAAGCTACCCCGTCTGGATAAGCTACCCTGGGGATAATGGAGTTGTGGCGGGCGAGAGTCCATACCACACTTCTCGTCTGGAGACAAGACAAATACCCGTGAACTACTTGAAGTAGTTCTACAAGACTATCGAGAAGTTTGGGACGATTTTATGAGCATCTTAGGATGTTATGAATTCCCATTCGTGGGTACAAATCGACCCCGTTCATTGCTTCTCCGCCGTCGGCTCGGCTCTTCCTGGGCGTGCAGCAGCGCCCAAGGGTGGGGGTGTTCACCCATCAAAGAGCCACGTTAGCTGGGAAAGAATTAGGGTACCCTAATCCTTCAGTAATTAAGTACGGTGCGAACTTGTATGGGTCTTGATCAAGCCATGTCTAGCGGCATAGCGGAATGGTACTATCCACAGGTTTATAATGGAACGTTCCGAAGAATTGTCATGACAGAACTCGATTTACTTGCAGGAATCGTAGCAAGTGATGGACATATCTATAAAAACAAACTGACATTTTGTATCATAAACAAAGATTTGGAATTTCTGGAAAAGATAGTTATTCCATCCATAAAGTCGGTTTTAGGAAAGTGTCCAGAACCGAAGTTTGTTAACTCAGGCTTCAGTGATGGAAAATACAAAGTCGTTGTATCTTCTGTTAAGCTTGTAAAAAGGTTCAATGAAGAATTTAAGATTCCTGCAGGGGCAAAATCGCTTTCAATTAAACCGCCTAGATTACTAAACAATAAAAGAAAAATCGAATACATGAGTGGTTGGATTGCAGGTGACGGAAGCGTTACTCATGATAGAGGAAGACCAAAAATCGAGATATGGTCAAACAATTTAGGCATCTTAGAGTGGTTCAAAGACATACTCTTTGAGTGTAGCATTGAATCTCGGCTATTCTTTGAGAGAAACAAGAAAAGACACATTCTGAGAATAGGAAAGAAAGATGATGTGGTGGTATTTTATAAGAAAATCAAAATACCACATCCTCGCAAACAAGAAAAACTCAATAATTATATTAAAGACATGGCTCAAGACCCCTACGAGGCATAAGCCAGTACGGTCTATATCTACTGGAGGTGTCGATTACCTGAGGGGAAGGAATCTTTAGTACGAAAGGAACAGGATCCCGTGGCCTCTGGTGTATCGGTTGTTAAAGCACTGCCGAGTAGCTACGCCATAACGGATAAGCGCTGAAGGCATACCGGTGGATGCTCCGAAAGAGCATCTTTGCATAGCATTAGCCGGGCCTAACTAAGCGCGAAGCCGTCCCTGAAAAGAGGTAATCATTCTCCGACCTGGTAGGCAACTACCGGATAGGAGAGGAGGGTCCCGTAGACGACGGGCTTATAGAACCGGGGTGTAAGTATTGAGCTTCGGCGAGATATTCAGCTCACGGTTACTAATACCCGACAGGTTCCGGTTAAAAGGATAACTCACCATTAAACTTTTTTCAATTGCCACAATTAGCGGAAGCTTTATCTTATGGCAGGACAAAATAATATTATGAAGAAAGAGCACAGGAATTTAATTGTTTCAGTTCTATCATCATTCGGGATATTCTTTATATCGTTCATTGTTTTCAGCTTCTTTTATCTGTTCCTATACTTCCTTTTCCCTTGGCCAAGCTCTCTTCTCCTAATATTGGTGACTTATCTGGCAGTTTATTACCTTTTCAACAGGAAAATCTCCTTAATGAAAAGAATTGATTCAAAATCATTCATATCGCTTACACTTCCAATGATTTTTCTGATATTAGCCGTTTATATCTGAATTAAAACAATCTTTAATATGAATAAAAAACTCACCGATTATATTCTCGGGGGACTTTCCTCAATGGGGCTTTTCTTTATAATCATTCAGTTAATGATTGAGACTGAACAAAAGCTGACTTATCTTTATTCCGGCTATATTCTTTTTGCATCATTAATCATATTCGTTCTGATAACAGAAGTCCTTTGCAGAAAGCTTGAGATGGACAAGAGCTTCAATGTTGCATTCAGGGGAGTTTCGATGATTCTGATACTACTGATGCTTACTTTTTATACGGGTTCGCTCGTCTTATATTCAGGCTAAAGTATTTAAACCTTTCCGTGTAACTATTGGATAGGTGCTAAAATGATACACTGCAACTGTATCTGTTGTGCATGTTGCTGCCTATGTTAGGCGTATCATTGGCCCTGACCTGGTTCTTCTTTCGCGGTCTTCAAGACCTTATTGCATGGTTGCCGGGTCAGGCAGGCCTATAAGCCTATAATGGTGATATAATGGACGGAACGGAAGGACAGGAGCTCCGCACGTTGGATAGCTGCGCAAAAAGGATGGAGGAATGCTTGGGTAAGACACCCATGATAAGGATAGGTAACATAATGGCCAAGCTGGAGACCACGAACCCGACAGGCAGCGTCAAGGACAGGATGGCCCTCTACATGGTGAGGAAGGCAGAGGAGAGGGGCGAGCTCAAGCCATGCAGCCGCATCATAGAGGTCACGAGCGGAAACACGGGGATAGCGCTGGCCATGATATCCGCGATAAGGGGCTACAGGTTCACGGCGGTGATGCCAGAGTCAATGAGCCCCGAGAGGAGGAAGATGATGAAAGCCTTCGGCGCGGAGATTGTCCTTACCCCCGCGGAGGAAGACATGGGAGGCGCAATGAACATGTATAATCAATTGGTCAGTGAGAATCCGGATGCCTGGTTCCCGAGGCAGTTCGAGAATCCCGACAACGTGGCAGCGCACAGGGAGGGTCTCGGAATGGAAATAGTGGAGGAGACCGGAGGAAAGATAGATGCCTTCGTTGCGGGAATAGGGACGGGAGGGACGCTGATAGGCGTGGCACAGGCGCTCAAGGAGGCAAATCCAAACATCAGAATTATAGGCGTCGAGCCGGCGGAATCGGCTGTCCTCTCCGGTGGGAATCCTGGTCACCACAGCATACAGGGCATAGGGGAGGGTTTCATACCGGGGATAGTCCGGGATAACAGAAGCCTTATTGACGAGGTCATTGCAGTAAGGAGCGAGGATGCAATCAGCAAGAGCAGGGAGCTCTCGATGAAGCACGGCATCCTCGTGGGGATAAGCTCGGGAGCGAACGTCATTGCCGCAGAGGAGGCAGGAAAGAGATACAGGAACGTTGTAACAATCCTCCCTGACAGGGGGGAGAGGTACCTGAGCACCGAGTGATTCGGCAGAATAATATTATTATACCCCCAATCAATTATATACCATGAAAAAGCAGAAGAGGATACCGCTCGTCCCTTTCCCGATGCAGACCGTTGAGAAGGCGGCCAAGAGGTTCTACGGAATCGGCGAGTCCCTCTCGAGGATGTTCCCGGGGCTTGATTTCGAGCTCGAGCAGGCAGGGTTCGATTACGAGCCAAGGGAGTGGATGTCCATCGCCTTCTTCACGGCGCTCTTCTATTTCGTCATGCTCTTTGCGCCGCTCACGCTGCTCACGATAGCGGTGAAGATAGACATCGTGAGGGCCATAGGTATCCCTCTCGTTGTCGCTTTCATCATGGGATTCATATCAATGATATACATAACCTTCTATCCAAAGCTCTCTGTCTCCAGGAAGGTGAACGAAGTGGAGAAGTATCTCCCGTACATGATTCACCATCTCCTCATAGAGGTGAGGTCCGGCGTCCCCCTTTACAACGCGCTCGTCTCCATCGCCCAGAGCAATTACGGGATGCTGTCAATGGAGATAAGGCGTGCAGTCAACGAGATAAACACGGGCAAGTCAGAGATTGCCGCCCTGGAGATGCTGGCAAGGCAGAACCCATCCCTCTACTTCAGGAGGATAATGTGGCAGATGGTCAATGCGCTTAAGTCGGGTGCCGACATAGGAGACACGATAAAGCAGATAGTTGACACTCTCTCTGAGGAGCAGAGGATTGCCATAAAGAAGTACGGGGCTCAGCTTAACCCCCTTGCCCTGATGTACATGATATTCGCTGTCATATTTCCCACGCTGGGAATAACCTTCCTGCTCGTCGTCTCATCCTTCATAGGGATAGGGATTGACATACAGTATATCCTTCTCGGGATACTGGGCTTCCTGCTGATGTTCCAGTTCATGATGATCGGTCTTATAAAGAGCAGGAGGCCCATAGGGATATGAAATACCTGTTTGAAATCGGGATGGCAGTCGCGGGGGTATTCATCCTCATCTTCAATTACATGGTCGTTCCCGAATTCCTCCCGTTCCTCATTCCCGTACTCAACGTAGTGGCAGCCGTAGTGATAGGGATGCCTCCTGTAATGCTCTTCTACGGCTCCTACAGGAAGAAGAGGGAGATAGAGAACCAGTTCATTGCCTTCCTCAGGGACCTCACGGACTCCATAGATTCCGGGATGACTTTGCCGATGGCACTGGAGCACTGCTCGAAGAGGGACTATCTCGCGCTCTCCCCTTACGTGAAGAACCTGGTCGCGCAGGTCAACTGGGGCATTCCCTTCAGGAAGGCCCTCGAGACCTTTGCGAAATCAACGAAATCCAGGCTCGTGAACAGGGCCATAGCAACGATAACAGAGACCTACAGGGTCGGTGGAAAAATCTCCGACACCCTCAATTCCGTATCCAAATCAATGGTTACCATACAGAAGATAAACGCAGAGAGGAGGGCAGCGGTATATTCCCAGATAATGACTTCATACCTGATATTCTTCGTCTTCATATTCATAATGGTGATAATCCAGGTCATGATACTTCCCACATTAACACCATCAGAGATATCAGAGGTCACACTCATAGAAAACGTCACCCCCATAAGCCCCGAGGAATACCAGACCATATTCACGGTTTTCATCGTCCTCCAGGGATTCTTCGCAGGCCTCGCGACAGGCAAGATGGCAGAGGGCACCCTGACGGCCGGGTTCAAACACTCCCTTATACTGGTCATCGTGGGCTATGCGATATTCTCCCTCGCGACCGCGCTCCCGTCCATAAGGATTTCGGTCATCTGACGATACCAATATTAATCTGAAAGGGCTATGATTATTATGTCCAGGCTCCCGCTGGCAACCGTAGAGCGCATCCTCAGGGATGCCGGAGCAAAGAGGGTATCCAGGCAGGCGAGGGAGGAATTCTCCCGATGGCTTGAGAAGCTTACCAGTGACATTGCAATCGAGTCAGGAGAGCTCGCACAGCATTCCGGGAGGAGGACGATAACAGAGAGGGACATAATGGCTGTTCGGAAGAGGATGAAATTATAATATGGGAGGGTTACACAATGTCTGTTGAGAGGGCAATAAAGAACTGCGTCAACTGCTATGAATACGCGAACCACATGCTTTCGGGCTCTGTAGAGGAGAAGGACATAAGGGGGAATCCGGTTCTCATATAGCTCTACAACAACGCCATGAAGGCAGTGGAGGAGAGCGGCCTTAAGAACAAGAGGGCTATCCTCAACAAGTGCGTGCTCTGTAACATGAGCATGCCCCAGATAGCCAACGAGCTAAGGAATATCAAGAAGTGATTTTCCATTCCATGTTCCATCTCTCCGGGTCTTCAAGGTATCTCATGTATCCTTTCACGGGGTTTTCTTCCACCAACCCGTTTGCCAGCCCATACCTGAGTATGTCATCCAGGTCAAGGGCCCGCCAGAAACCGACCCCCGAATCCAGGAGTTGAGCGACCGATTTCACAATTCCGTACCAGCATATTGCCAGCAGAGAATCTGTTCTGAAACCCTCCTCTGTCAGCTTCTTCCACGCCGCTTTAGTGTTGGTCCCGTTGTTTATGACGTCCTCTACAAGGATGACCGGAACCCTTTTGTCTATTGAAACCCCCTCCGGGATTATTATCTCGCCGAGAAGCCCTCTTTCTTCCTTGTTGGGCTGGAACCCGAAGCAGGGAGCATCAAGCGTCCCGGCAAGTTCCTCTGAGAATTCCTTCATGCCCATGTGAATGCCGCATATGGAATACCATCCCCTTTCTCCCTTTATCGCGTCCCTGAAAGCCCCCAGCGCAAAATTATAGTCCTCCGCCGGGCATTCCGTTATCTTCTTTGCGCTTATGTAGCCAGGTCCCTTCATCCCGCTGGTGTATGTGAATGGCTCCTCCCTCTCGAGGTCCCTTATTTCGACCTTGCCGTTCCTCCAGAGAATCTCGCAGAACCTCTCCGTTATTCCGGGCTCTGCCTTGTAAATGTCCATTTTCTCCCTTCCGGGAGGAGAAGTAAAAACCCTTTCATAATTTGTCATCAAATCTTTTAAGGGTTTCGGATTCTATCAGCCGTTATACCGTTAAAGTATAACCCATGTTTCCCAGAATAACCCACGGGTTTCTTAATGTATGTCTGTCCAGAAGCCTTTTTGCAGAATTAGTTAAGGAGTGTGCTTCTTTATAGAAATCATGGAAACCTTCATGGAGTTCTTCTGGAGTCATGTGTTTCGGTCTGAAGACAACATGTTCGGTATCATATTCTGAAAAATCTTTGCTGATTAATCTGTTTTGCTCTTCCATCTTCGCATGTAATCGAGTTCCTGGGTAAGGTGTTAATATATGAAGTGATAAGAGGGGTATCTTGTTCCTCTGGATAAATTCCAAAACCCTTTCAAATACAGAACAGTCATCATAATCGGAACCAAAAATGAAGGAACCCTCCGGGGCAATTCCGTAATCCTTGCTTATCTTTATGCAGTCTTCGTATGTTCCAATCTTCTTCCTTGGGTTATTAAGGCTTTTTATGTATTCATCAGAGAGTGATTCGAAGCCATAGAACAGGCCAACACAACCAGAATCACTCATAAGTTCAACGAGCTCGTGGTCACTGACAATGGAGTCAGGTGTTGCTGCCCCTATCCATTTCTTCTCCATATCTTTTATGGCCATGAGCATCTCTTTAGTCTGTTTAGGCATGCCCACTAGATTGTTGCTGATGAAGAACAGATATTTTTGTTCAATCCCTTCAATCTCATTTACTATGTCCTCTACAGGTCTCATGGAATACCCTTTGCCAAAGATAGGCACGCAGCAATATTCGCAGCTGTGCGGACATCCCCTGCTATATTCGATTGGAGCGACGTAATTCAATCCCAACCCGCTTCTGGTCAATAAATCAGTCCTGGGTTTCTTTAGTTTTATCGTTCGTGGCCTTTTGCCGTTATTTACATAAAATCGCTTTGGCTCACCTCTTTTGAAATCTTCCAAGAAGGCTTCCCACTGACCCTCGGCCTCTCCCACAAAAACAGTGTCGGCAGGCGATTCATGAGGAAGGGCAGATGCGTGTATGCCTCCATGAACGCTATATACCCCTCTTTCCCTGCACGCCTCCGATATTGCACTGGCTTGGTTAGCAAAAATCGTCAAGACGCTCACACCAACCATGTCTGCATCAATAACATCACCCTTAACAGAACCATCATGATTAAAGGAATCCTTTATATCAAAAAATGATATTTCATGCTCCTCGGGCGTTAATGCGGCAATGGCAGGCAGGCTCAGGTTCTGTAGAGGAAATAATTCTTGCTTCCATGCCCTTTTGCCATAGAATGATAGGGGACCAACCAGATTCACTTTCATTTCATCACCAATTATCACTAATTGATAGTATAATATTTATATTTTTATGTTTGTTAACGTTTGATTGTAATTTAAAACAAGAGTTCATTCTATTGTTATGAACCCGAGGCAGGTAATCGAATACTATTCGAGGGAGGATATCCAGAAGGCCCTGCTCCAGACAGGCAAATCAAGGGAGGTCGTGGGTGTCTTCAGGAAGGGGGGATTTGGCGAGAGGCCCAATGTCATCCTCTATCCCAATGACATAATCTCCATGGCCAGGAACGGCGTGGTGGAGTTCCACTGCTCCCTTGAGAGGTGGTCCAACCCAATGAGCATAAGGAACGACAACCAGGATTCCCTCAGGGTCGGGTGGGACCTTATCCTCGACATAGACGGAAAGGGCTGGGAGCACTCCAAGCTCGCCGCGAAACTGCTTGCCGATGAGCTGAAGAGGCACGGGATGAGGAACGTTTACGTGAAGTACACGGGGGGGAAGGGCTTCCATCTCGGAATACCCTGGGGTTCCATGCCCAGGAGGATAGAGTTCAGGGAAACGAAGCGTCTATATCCGGATCTTGCCAGGAACATGGGCCTTTACCTCAGGGAGCAGATAAGGGAGAATTTCTCCGACGGGCTCCTGAAGATGAACACCCCCGAGGAACTGTCAGAAACATCGGGAAAACCACTTGGGAAGATTCTGACCGACGAGGGGATAGACCCCTTCCAGGTCGTTGACGTTGACCCTGTACTGATATCTCCAAGGCATCTTTTCAGGATGCCTTACTCTCTCAATTCAAAGTCATTCCTGGTTTCCCTTCCCATAAAACCATCCGGGATAATGGGATTCGGAAAGGAGGATGCAAGGCCCGAGAAGGTAAAGGCCACGCCGGACTTCCTGATTGGAGGAAGCGAGGACGAGGCAGGAGCGCTGGTTGCAGAGGCAACGGACTGGGCGAACAGGCAGAAGAAGAGGGAGAGTGGAAGAATAGCGAGGGAGGTTGTCTTCGATAAGGCCGTCCCTCCGGATATGTTCTCACCGTGCATAAAGAACATGCTCGACGGCCTTCCTGACGGGAGGAAGAGGTCTTTGTTCATACTCATGAACTTCCTGGGGTGCGTGAAGTGGAAGAACCCTGAAATCGAGAACCTAATCTTTCAGTGGAACCAGAAGAACAAGCCACCGCTCAGCGAGAGCTACGTGAGGGGGCAGATAAGGTGGCACAGGATGAGGAACAAGCAGATACCACCTCCCAACTGCGAGCATAAGGGATGGTACGAGGAGATGGGCGTCTGCAGGCCCGATGCCACGTGCGGGTTCCGGAACAAGAGCGTGAAGAACCCCACCGCATATCCCATGAGGCTGATGGGAACCATGGCCAAGAATAAAAAACCTGCGCCCAAGACTAAACGGAAGGAAAGGAAAGGCCTTATAATAAGGACGGGTGAATAGATGCTCAGCTATGAAGCGCTCAGGCAGATTGTTAACGAGGAGAAGACCAAACAGAAGATGGTTGACCTGCCCGAAGGATTCTTCGAGGAGGTCAGCAAATACCTCGAGAACAAGAGGAGGATGAGCGAGACCAAGGAGGACTCGTGGGAGTATGACTCTGCCAAGAGGCTGCTCCAGGACCTGCTGGACAGGAGGGAGTCCAAGATTGTGAACCTTACGCTATTCCACATAAGGTCGGGGGCTGACCCGGGCAAGCTCACTAAAGAGGAGCAGGAGCTCTTTGATTACATCATCTCAGGGATAAAGAGCTTCAGGAAGAAGCTGAAGGAGGGTGTCGAGGGAAAGATGGAGCCCATGTCCACGATAGGCTTCCTCACAGACGCTCCCGAATTCGTCGGAATGGACGAGAGGAATTACGGCCCCTTCAGCAAGGGCGACGTCGCCAGCATCCCCAGTGACAACGCAAAGCTCCTCGTCGACAAGGGAATGGCAAGGCCAATAACACAGGACCCCAAAAGGCAATAGCCTGAAATTCACTTTCTCGCTTTCAGGTGGTTCAGGTGCTTTGCCCTCTCCTTGAGGAATTCGCCGATGTCCAGCCCGTGCTTCTGTATAAGGGTTGATGCCTGGTCCCCTCCTAGGAAGTAGGGCATTATGACGTACGTGGCCCCGCTCTCATAAAGCTTCAGGGCCTCCTCGCTGTGATGGGAAACTATGATTATTATCGCGTTCTTGTTCATGTTCCTGATTTTTTTCGTCAGCATCAGGTTGGTCTCTGCGTCAGGGACGGTTGATATCACCATCCCTGTCCTGGAGAAATCCAGTTCGTTCAGTATGTCTATATCGTTCGCGTCACCGTACCTGCACTCGCACCCCTCCTTCGCGAGCCTTGTAATCTTGTCAGGGTCGTAATCCACAATCAGGTACTTCTTCCCCAGGCGCTTGATTGACTTGAGCAGGTTGAGACCAACGTCATCGTAACCGAAGAGTATGATATCGTATTTACTCCCCTTGTGGTATTTGTGTTCATCGACCTTCTTCCCGCTCCTTTCAAATATGTCTAGGAACCTGGATATGCGGGGGTATATCCTGTTGGCATGCATTATCATGTAGGTGGAGCCCAGAATCGTTATGAGGCCGGTTGCAGTAACAACAGACAGTATCTCATTCGAGACGTGGCCCACCTTTACTCCAAGGGCAACCAGTATGAGCGAGAACTCGCTTATCTGAGCAACGGTGAGACCTGCCAGGAAGCTGTTCCTTTTCGTGTATTTCATCATGCCCATCAGAATCATAACTATCAGTGGGTTTCCAACGAGGATGAACGCCGAGAACACCAGAATCGGAACCAGCGACTCGGTCAAATTGATGAACACCATCTGCGAGCCTAGCAGCACGAAGAAGAACAGGATGAAGAAATCCCTGAGTATGTTCATCTTCAGCTTTATCTCATAGTGGTATGGCGAGGCCGAAAGCATTATTCCCGCGAGCAGCGCTCCTATCTCTATAGAAAAGCCCAGGTATCCGAACACGACCGAGAGGAAGAGCAGCCATCCTATCGAGAGCAGCAGCAGCAGTTCCTGGGACCTTGCCACGATTCTTGTAACCCTGGGCAGGCCGAAGATTCCGAAAACCGCAATGGATGATAACAGCCCCAACCCGATTACTATGGATTCGGCACTGAGGGACATGACGTCAAACCCTCCGGTCGATGAAGATATGAGCATCAGGATAAGGGCAGCTATCACGTCCTGCACGATGAGGAACCCCACGGATATCCTTCCGTAGAGCAGCTGGAGGTCTCCCTTGTCCGAGAGCAGCTTCACGATTATTATGGTGCTGCTGAACGTCAGGGCTATGGCTATGTACAGCGAGGAGATGTCAGAGAATCCCAGCAGCTTAGCGATGAAGAACCCCACGAAGGTCGTGAACAGGACCTGGCCTACCCCTGTTATGAGGGATACCTTCCCGACGCTCTTCAGGACCCTCGGGTTCAGGCTGAGCCCTGCAATGAAGAGCAGGAACACGATACCGAAATGTGACAGCGCCGACACAAGCTCGGCGGACTTCACTATGTCCAGAAAAAGAGGACCCACGACAATGCCCGTGATTATGTAACCGATTATCAGGGGCTGCTTGAGGAGCCTCAGGCCACCGGAAATAATTACCGCTAGGATTACGATAGTGCTCAGCTCGATGAATATGCTCTCTACCATCCAATCCCCGTCCGGGCCGCCACTATCCTGCTGGCAGGGGTGCCCTGAATGTATTATATTCCCCGGATGATAAATAACTTATTAGGACCCCGGGAAGGGTTAACCATACGCATTTATATACACATAACCACTATTGATAGCAGGTGAAAGCATGAAATATCCCAAGAAAATGAAGGAGTACTGTCCGAAATGCAGGAAGCACACAGAGCACACGGTGAAGGCTGCGAAGAAGAAGACCAGGGGAACGGCACATCCCAATTCCCAGGCCAACAAGTCAAAGGACAGGCACAAAAGGGGATACGGAGGGCACGGGAAGTATTCAAAGCCTGCGGTGGGGAAGAAGCCCACCCAGAAGGTGGATTTGAGGTTCCAGTGCTCTGAGTGCAAGAAGTCCCACACCAAGGTGGGGTTCAGGGCAAAGAAGTTCGAGATGGTATAAAAGATTGCGAAGTTAAAGAGTGGGTGGCCGTCATTGGCAGGATGCTTCAAGGCGGCTCCGTAAACAATTGCGAGGCGAAATGAATGGCAGGAAAATTCCTCAAGGTGAAGTGCAGGAAGTGCAAGAACGAGCAGGTGATGTTCGAGAAGCCCAGCAGGAAGGTTCATTGCACGAAATGCAATGAAGTGATAGCCCTTCCAACCGGCGGGAAAGCTGACATAAGGACCACCATAACAGGCGTGGTCAAGTAGTCTCTTTTTAATACTCTTTCACATATTTACAGGTAAGACCGAATAAATGGCCGTGCCCGATACCCTTCGGGGCACAAGGGAGTGCGGCTCCGTTCAAGATTGCTAGGCGAGATACAACTGGCCGTCATTGGCAGGATGAATCAAGACGGCTCTGTTAACAACGGGAAGGCGAGACGTTGAAGGACGGCTAAAACTGATTTAACAAAGCCGTCTCCGTAACCAACAGGATGGCGAAACATATGAGGAAGCAGGGAATGCCGGAAAGGAACGAGCTGGTCGTATGCAAGATAGTCAAGATATTCCCGAATTCTGCCTTCGCAGAGCTCATCGAGTACAGGAAGAGGGGAATGGTTCACGTTTCAGAGGTGGCTCTAAAGTGGGTAAAGGACATAAGGGAGTTCATCAAGGAGAACCAGTTCGTCGTGTGCAGGGTCATGAGGATTGAGGGAAATGACATCTCCCTCTCTGTGAAAAGGGTCAGGAGGGAGGACGCTGACAGGAGGCTCGGTGAATTCAAGAAGGAGAGGAAAGCAGAGAAGATGCTCGAGCTCCTGGCAAAGAAGAGAAACAAGACCCTCGACGATGCTTACAGGGAGGTGGGCAACGAGCTCGGGGAGGAGTTCGGTTCCCTTCACAGGGCGTTCGAGTTCGCGATAAGGAACCCCGACCTCCTGAAGAGCAAGATAGGCGAGAACCCCTGGCTGGATTCCATAATAGAGATGGCAGGGAAGTCATATTCCGAGAAGGTCTACACCGTGAAGGCAGACCTGGAGCTTTTCTGCTACTCAAACAACGGGATAGAGATAATAAAGAATGCCCTCAGGAAGGCAGCCGATTCCGGCGTTGATGTGAGGTACGTCTCTGCGCCCAAGTACGTGATATCGGCCAGCGGAAAGAACTTCAGGGACGTCAAGGAGAGGGTAGTAAATGCCGCAGAAGCCGTATCAAACGAAATCACCGCTAACAAGGGAACCTGCGAGTTCAAGATAATAGAAGACTAGTGCTGATGCTGATTTTTCCATTTATAAATAAGGACTGGGAAAAGGTTAGTGATACACATGGTTTTGGACAGGTTCGGTG
>CAZIAB010000020.1:0-15150 GCA_964537525.1 uncultured archaeon | reverse complement strand
CCCTTTGGAGAGATTTCCAGCGGGTGGACGTCCTCATCGTTATTGGTCTGGCGCATCTTCCTCACGAGGAGGCTCCTTGAGAACTCCCCTCCCATGGACTCGAACGTCAGGAGGATGATGCCATCGGAAATGAATTCCGATACCTGGTCCCTGGTGAGGTATTCCCCCTTTTCAGAGGACTCTGAAATCAGTATGGTGGTGCAGTCCTTCAGCTCGTGGAGGTTGTCTATGAAATTATAGATAAAGCTCTGGATGATTGATTCCCCTCCGACAGGAGGAGAGAACAGGGACCTGTTCTTCATTATGTCCGTGACAGAAATGTCGCTTATTGAGCGGTAGAGCGGCGCATTGAGTGATAGCGTGGTGAGCGAATCAATGACCAGCCTCTTGTATCCACCATCCCTGATTTTCTTCATTATAATGGATGCAACGTTTCCATCGAGCTGCTTCGTGGAGAGCGGCATAACATCGAGGCCCTTCTTTGAGAGCTTGTCGAGGTCCCACCCGAAGACGGCTGCCTGCCTCTTGAGGATGTCCATGGACTGTCCAACGGTCACGTAGAGGCCCTTTTCCTTGAACTTGGTGGCCCCATTGTACAGGTATTCAACACCGAACAGCGTCTTGGCAGTTCCCGGGCTTCCTGTGATGAGAACACACATACCCTTTGGTATCCCCCCATCCACCAGTTCATCGAACCCCTTTATCCCCGTGGGAACCCTCTGAATCTTTATCATGGGAAACACGACACGTTACAAATCAATTACGTTATATTTTGTTTGCTTGGTTAATAAACATTCACGAATCAATCGAATAGGCCCCCTTGCAGAGAACCCTTTTACGGATAACACCGCCATTAGCTAAGAACGCCAAAAGCGTTCACGGAAAAGAACCCTTTTACGGATAACGCCATAGTCGGTTAACCATGATAAAAGGCTTCACCCAAAAGACTCTCTAGTCAAATAAGCCCCCTTTGCATATATCCACCGCTATGAACAGTATGGCGGCGAATATTATGATGTTTCCCAGGAGGTCCGCGGGAGGAGGGAACGTCCCTGTCAGCTCGCTGAGCTTGAAAACCCCTCCGAGGAGGGCGGATATCACCGCTCCTGAGACGGTCTTGTTCGCGCGGACGTTCTTCGCGAGTGCCTCCAGGTACCTCGATATCTGGTCGAGCGCGCTCCTCTTGGCTGCCATGTTTATAATTGTCCCGCGTCCAATAAAAATGCGATTTCCCCGCAACCTTATTTAATCTGGGTAAGCAAATATTATCATGGAGCTTGACAGGATATCAGAAACCGTCTGGAGGCAATGCCTGAAGGCAAGGAAGGGAGAGAATGCCCTCATAGTTGCTGACAAATCCAGGGAGAGAATCGCCAGGAGCCTCGAGAGGGCGGGCAAGAAATTCTGCGACTGCTCTCTAATCCTGATAAAGGAGACCCCGAGGCACGGGGCAGAACCCGAGCCATGGGCAGCGGAGAGGATGCTGGGCAACCAGATTCTCGTCTGCCCAACGAGGATGTCTCTCAGCTACAGCGTGGCGGTCCTTAACGCCATGAAATCCGGCGCAAGGGTAATCACTCTTCCAGGAATCACGGAAGACATATACATGAGGTGCGTGGACGTTGATTACGCCCGTATGAAAAGGGAGACGGAAAAGGTGGCCGCCCTCATCAGGGAAAAGGAACTCACGGTAACCACCAGGGCAGGGACGGACATCTTCATACCGCTCAGGAAGAGGGAGGTCCATGCCTGCTTCGGGACTCCTCCTGTTGGGGAGTTTGTCAACATCCCCGACGGCGAGGCCGCTTCCTCACCACTGGAGGGAAAATCAGAGGGAAAGATAGTGGTTGACACCGGGAAGAACCCCTTCACGATAACCGTTGAGAAGGGTGAGATGGCAGATTGCACCAACAGGGACGTCTGGAAGCTCCACGACGTGGAGAACGGCAGGAACCTTGCAGAGCTCGGCATAGGTACCAACCCAAGGGCCACGATAACAGGCAATGTTGTTGAAGACGAGAAGGTGAAGGGAACGGCCCACATAGCGTTCGGAACGAGTACCGGCCTCGGTGGGAAGGTCCAGTCGTCCATACACATAGATTACGTCTTCTGGAAGCCCACGATAGAAGCTGGCGGCAGAATCCTTATTAAGGGCGGGAAGATTCCCAAATGACGGGAAAAACCGGAGAAAAGGGAAAACCAGTTAAAACCGCCCGACCAATAAGTAAGTATGAAAGGAATCTCTGATTTCATCATCCTTGCAGGGATAGTTGTAATCCTGTTAAGCGGCTCTGTCCTCTTCTCTGCACTTAATGATATCCAGTTCTCAGGTTCCATAAAGAGGTTTGACAGCTGCACTGCCCTGGCTTCTGCGTTCTCCGAGAGCCAGAATGCATACAGGGGATGGGCGACTGCTGTCCCCATGGCAGGCGGGATGCTGGAGGACTCCGCCCAGGGAGAATCCACAAAATCAGGTGACTTCTCAGAGACCAATGTCCAGGTAGAGGGGGTTGACGAGGCAGACATTGTCAAGACAGACGGAGAATTTATATACACCATATCCGGCAGGTATGGGAGATGGTATGATTATGACGCGTACGAGAAGGGCAGCGGGTCCCATGGGCCGAAGCTCGTCATCACGAAGGCTTACCCAGCGACCGAGATGGAGGTTCTGAGCGAAACCACGCTGGAGGATTTCACCCCCCAGGAGATGTTCGTAGAGGGCGACATGCTCATGGTCTTCGGGTACACCAGCGTGGAGATTCCCTACCCTGAGCCCATCGTGGTCAGGGATTACGTACGGAAGGGTTCGGAGGGTTCAGGCAGCACAAGCCCCGGCATTCCTTTAACGCCTGAATACGATTTCGATAATGATTCCAACGAGAGCGGCGGGGATATCTCTCCTCCCGAACCTCCTGACGAAGAGTGGATAGAGGAGGACGGCTTCAAGGAGGATGATTACGAGGTCGTCGAAACATACGTGTACACCTATTATACGAGCATGATGACGGTCAAGCTCTTTGACATCTCTGACAGAAGCTCTCCGCAGGAGGTGAGGTCTGTTGACTTCGAGGGGAACTATGTTTCCTCGAGGAAGATAGGGGACGTTGCCTACTTCATCGTCAACTCGTATCCGAGGTACGATACCCTTTCGGAAAACCCGGACGGGATAGTTCCCATGTACAGGGACAGCAACGGGGGTGAAGATTTCGAGGCCGCGTGCGGATGCACGGATGTCGTCCATTTCGAGCCGATTGAAGCGCAGCGGTTTGTGACAGTTGTTGCGATGTCCATATCAGACCCCTCGGCAGAGGTATCAAAAGACGTGATTGTAGGTTCTGGGCAGAACATATATATGTCCACCGAGAACCTGTACATAGCAGAGACAGACTACCCTGTGTACGATGTCAGGCCAGTCGGCATCGGGATAGCGGAAGCCTCAACCGGCACGGCTGTCGCAGATGCCCCGGAAGGCAACAATCCCTCTGGTGACGCCGATGAAACGGATGATGACGAGCCAGCCAGCAGGCCGGGCGAGGAACCCGAAGTTCAGGAACCCGTCGCAAAGGATTTGCAGCCGCAGGAGGAGGTCAGCACCAACGTCCACAAGTTCTCCCTGGACGGCATGACCCTGTCCTACGTCGGCTACATGAACGTCCCGGGCACGGTTTTGAACCAGTTCTCGATGGACGAGCATGAGGGATACTTCAGGATAGCTACCACCCGACAGCCAAACTGGTGGGTCGGAGGTGGAAACCGGACGAATAATGTTTACGTCTTTGATTCAAACCTCCAGAGGACAGGTGCTGTTGAGGACCTCGCCCCTGGCGAGAGCATATACTCGGCGAGGTTCATGGGAGACAGGGGATACCTGGTGACGTTCAAAAAGATTGACCCCTTCTTCGTGATAGACCTCTCAGACCCGACCAACCCGAGGGTCCTTGGAAAGCTCAAGATACCCGGATACTCTGACTACCTCCACCCATACGACGAGAACCACATAATAGGGATAGGCAAGGACACCATCCCCGCGGAGGAGGAGTGGGGAAGGGACTTTTCCTGGTACCAGGGAGTGAAGATAGCGATATTCGACGTAACTGACGTTGAGAATCCGGTGGAGATGGACAAGGTCGTGATAGGCGACAGGGGAACGGACTCCGAGGCCATGAGGACCCACAAGGCATTCCTTTTCGACAGGGAGAAGAACCTCCTGGTAATCCCAATACTTCTCGCGGAGCTCACAGAGGAGCAGAAGCAAGGGGAGGACTGGGAGTATGGGGATTATGTCTACCAGGGTGCCTACGTCTATGACATAACGCTTGAGAACGGCCTCCAGCTGAAAGGCAGAATCACACATGTTGACGACCAGGAGGACTTCCTCAAGAGCGGCTATTACTTCTACAGCGACCGCTCAATCACGAGGAGCCTCTACATAAACCACCTGCTGTACACGATATCGGACACCATGATAAAGGCCAACGTGATAGAGGACCTGGATGAAGAGGCAAAGGTCAGCTTCTAAACCCGTTTCATACCTGAGTTTTCCCAAACAAATACGCGCCTATCGTTATCATGACCAGGCCGAACCCTGCGAGGACGGATGCATCAATCCACAGCGGGAACTGGCCGATTCCAATCAGCGAGAGCCTGAGCCCGTCCACCCCATACGTCAGGGGGTTCGCGAGCGAGATTGCATGGAGCCAGTCAGGTGCGCTGGTGAGCGGGAACAGAGCGCCAGAAAGAAGGAAGGTGGGCATTATCAGGAAGTTCATTATCAACTGGAATCCCTGCATGTCCTCCATAAGGGAGGCGAATATCAGGCCTATGCTTATGAAGCTCACTGATATCAGGAGCATCATCATCAGCGCACCCAGGAACCCGGCCAGGCCCGGGACGGCAAGCCCCATGCCTATCCCTATGACCAGTATCAGAAGGCCCTGGATAATGGCGGTCGTCACACCACCAGCTACCCTCCCCAGCATTATGGAGAGCCTGCTGACAGGTGTGACCATTATCTCCTTGAGGAAGCCGAACTGCCTGTCCCATAGGACCGATATCCCGGCGAACATGGAAGCGAACAGCATGACCATGCCCACTATGCCCGGCGCGAGGAACTGGATGTAATTCACCCCCTCCATACCCGGAAAGCTGAATACCGAGTTCAGGCCGCTTCCTATGAAGGCAAGGAAGAAGAAAGGCATTCCAAGCGAGCCGATTATCCTGCTCTTGTTCCTGAAGAACTTCTTGATTTCCCTGAGCCACAATACGTATATGGCATTGAAGCTTATCCTCATCATGTTCAGTGCCCCCTCATCCTCATCTTCATCCCGTCTGACATACCGTTGCCCTCTTCGTCCCTGATGGCCCTTCCCGTGTATTTCAGAAAGACGTCCTCCAGGGTTGGTTTCTTGAGGGTGACGGACGTTATCTCAATCCCGCATTTCTCTGCAATTCTCATCAGTTCGGGTATCTTCTTCTCACCCTCCTTCACGCCCAGGCTGAACTGGTGGTCATGTTTCTTGACGTCTTTTATCCACTTAAGCTTTGACAGGCATGAGTGAAACCTGTCCCCTGGATCCCCGGAGGTCTTTACCGATATTATGTCAGAGCCTATCGAATCCTTGAGCTTTGACGGCTTCCCGATGGCTATTATCTTCCCATGGTCCACTATCGCCACCCTGTCGCAGAGGTAATCGGCCTCTTCCATGTAATGCGTCGTGAGTATGATGGTCACACCCCTCTTCTTCAGGGCCTTTATGTAATTCCATATGGAGCGTCTGGTCTGCGTGTCCAGTCCCAGGGTCGGTTCGTCCAGGAACAGGACCTTCGGCCTGTGCATAAGGCCCCTTGCTATCTCGAGCCTCCTCTTCATACCGCCGGAATATTTCTTGACCAGGACGTTTGCCTTGTCCTTGAGCTCGACGAGCTCCAGCACGCTCTCTATCGACTTCTGCCTGTCCTCCTTCTTCATCCCGTACATCCTCGCATGGAAGTCCAGGTTCTCCTTTCCCGTGAGCTCGCTCTCCAATGCGGGCTCCTGGAACACTATCCCTATGGACCTCCTGACGTTGTCAGGATCCCTGGATACGTCATGCCCCCAAACCTCAGCGCTACCGCCAGTGAGCGTCAGGAGTGTGGTCAGCATCTTTATCGTTGTCGTCTTCCCTGCCCCGTTGGGCCCCAATAAACCGAACAGCACCCCCTCATTGACTTCCAGATCCACGGAATCCACCGCTGTCATTCCGTTGAACCTCTTCGTGAGCTTCACAGTCTTTATCGCCTTCATAGAAACCATTACTATATTGAACGCCCCGCTTAAATATGTTCCTTTCACAACCAAATTTATACCCCGCTGACCAATAACTAACCATGAAGCTCCTGATTTTCACCGATGGCGCCTCCAGGGGGAATCCCGGCAAGGCAGCCACGGCGTTCCTCATCTGCAGCGGGGAAAAAATCCTTGAAAGGGGAGCGAAATCAATAGGCATCGCCACAAATAACGAGGCAGAGTACATGGCCGCGATAAGCGCGCTGGGCCTGGCAGCCAGGAAGCACCCCCGCTCCGACGTCACCCTCCATTCCGACTCCACCCTGATTGTCAGCCAGCTAAGCGGCAGATGGAAGGTAAAGGAAAAAAGATTGAAAGAACTCCACAAAAAGGCCAAATACCTGGAATCAGGCCTCTCCTCTGTGAATTACGTCCACGTCAGGAGGACCCACCCCATGATAAGGAAAGCCGACCTGATGGCAAACCATGCACTGGACGCGGTTAAATAACAGGTTGGATTCAATATTGGAACATCTCCACGATGCTGGTCCCGACATCCAGGAAGAATATGAACAGGAAGCACGCGATTATCAGGAGTATCAGCAGGAGGGCAGCCTTCTTCTTGCTCATGATTATATTTGTCCCTGCCCTAATTTATATGTTCCAGGGAGTCTAATTAACTATGGATTACAGCCAGATAATGGGCAAGCTGAAATCCCTTAAAAATCAGAAGAACAGGGACGGGATGGCAAGATTCGGTATAAAAACCGATAAGGCGTACGGAATCTCCCTTCCCGTCCTGAGGGGCTTTGCAAGGGAGATACCCAGGAACCATGACCTTGCGGGAAAGCTCTGGAAGTCAGAAATCCATGAGGCCAGGATGCTGGCATCCTTCATCGGCGAACCAGAAAGGGTAACGGAGGGTCAGATGGAGGAATGGGTGAGGGGGTTTGATTCCTGGGATATATGCGACCAGGTCTGCTCCAACCTCTTTGACAGGACGCCCTTTGCATACAAAAAGGCATTCGAGTGGAGTGAGAGGAATGAGGAGTTCGTCAAGAGGGCTGGTTTTGTTATGATGGCATGCCTTGCTGTCCATGACAAGAAAGTCACTGATTCCAGGCTGGAGCAGTTCTTCCCTGTTATAAAGAAGCATTCCACAGACGAAAGGAACTTTGTAAAGAAGGCCGTGAACTGGGCCCTGAGGCAGATTGGGAAGAGAAACCTCGCCCTGAACAAAAAGGCAATAGCAGTCGCAAAGGATATCAAAAATACTGATTCTAAGTCTGCCAGATGGGTTGCTAATGACGCAATACGGGAACTGGAAAGCGAGGCTGTCCAGAAGAGACTATCCAAGAAGACGCAGAGGCTTTAAGCGTTATTCCAAACCTATTTCTTCCTTTATCCCCTTCATGGCGTTCACTGATATCTCAAAGAATTCGTCCAGGTTCAACCCGGCCTTCTCTATCTCCCTGATGAGCTCCCTGTTGCAGTTCGCGGCAAAGCTCCTTTCCTTGAACCTCTTCTTCAGACCCTTGGCCTCCATGTCGCTGATTCTCCTGCCCCTCAGCAGGGCGTATGCATAGATTATTCCCGTCACAGTCTCGGCGGCAATCAGGGCATGCTCTATTTTCCCTTCCCTCTTCTTGTCAATCAGGGAAGGAATCTGCTCATACCCGTAACCATGCGACTGCACCGTCCGGATGAACCTGTCATCGAATCCCTTATCCTTCAGTATCTCCGCTGCCCTGGTGCAGTGCTCCTTCACGTCGTTCCTTGTCAGTGCCCAGTCAACGTCGTGCAGCAGGCCTACCATTCCCCAGTATTCGGCGTCCTCGCCGAACCTCTTGGCAAGGGCCCTCATTATGGCCTCTGTCTCCAGGTAATGGTTCATGTCCGATTCCTGCTGGTCCATGCCCCTGAGCAGCTCAAGGGCCTCCTCGCGCGTCATTGGCAATCCCATGCCTTGAACTTGCCAGAACCGATTTAAATATCAGCACTGGCTCCAATCCGGAAACTTTATATATCCAAACCGGCAAACAAATAGACATTAGAATGCCGCATTAATCCAACAGGGTAAATGCGGCTAACTAAAATTAGAATGCCGCATTAATCCAACAGGGTAAATGCGGCTAACTATTAGCGGATGTGATTCTGTGATTATTCCCATAAGGTGCATGACGTGCGGAAAGCCGATAGGCCATCTCTGGGAGAGTTACCAGGCCCAGGTGGGCAAGGGTGCTAATCCAAAGGACGTGCTTGACAAGCTCGGCATCGAGAGATACTGCTGCAGGTCACTGTTCCTGACCCACAAGGACATGACAGAGAGAGTCGGCCAGTTCAGAAGGTAATCTAATCAGCATAATTTTGGGTGAAGCCTTTTGTCAACAAGTAGTATTCGTTACAGGTAACTGCCTTGTGGTTAACTGCGAGTTGGTTACCAGTAAAAGGGTTCTAGTACTTCTTTGCGATTTGCTTTAGGGTCTTGTACTTTCCGTACTTCTTCGCGGCGGTCTCAAGGGACTTCTTTATCATGGTCCTCGCTACCTGGCCTATAATCTTCGAGTATGCCCCCTCCATGGTGGTGATGAATGACATCAGGATTTCTCCTGCCCTTTTCTCGGGCGTTCCCCTCTTTATGCTCACCTTTATCGATTTTTCGCTCACCGCAATCTTCTCGACCTCCTTGTTGAAGGACTGGACCCTCTCGAATTCCTCTGATACGAGCCTTATCGCGAGCGGCGCCCCTATTATCCTTCCCGTTGCCTCTATGGTTTCCTTAACAACCATGTTTATTGCTTCCTCCATTCAGACACCTACATATTCATTGGTCTCCATATTAAATAAAAGCCCGCCAGCCCAATTAGAAGGGCAGCTATCTGCAAGACGTTCAGGTACATCACCACGGGCAGGATGCCTGCGCCGCACGCCAGCGGGACGACGGTGACGTAATCAGAGCTATATGAGCCGCACAGGGGGTTGCCGTAATAGTAACCGTCCAGTCCGCAGCACCCACCGCTGTAGGACTCCAGGAAGACCGTGACGGATATTATGATTGCGAAGGCAAATATGAAGAGCCATGACCTGTTCTTCGTTTCCCTCCACAGGAAGAACAGGACGTAAGCCATCGGTAGGAGGGCAAATCCTAATATAAGGTAGGAGACAGACATCACCTCAGAAAGGGTTATGAAGTATGGCTCTATGAGGTTGTAACCGATTATCACCAGGGAAACCGGGATTATGAAGATGAAATACCTCTTCGCCGTTACCAGCCTTGCCCTGCCGCTCAGCTTCATGTCCCTTGCCAGGAATATCGGGCTCAGCGGGGCGAATATGACCATCAACAGGAGGAAGAACGATGCAGAGGACATCCTCAGCGCAGCGGAATCGATAAGATATTTGAACGCTATCTGGGAGATTGCCCACAGGCTGAAGGAGAGGCCGGCCATGGCCATGTACTTCCATCCTGCGGAGCCTCCCTCTGTCAGTTCATGAATCCTGCAGGAGAAGTACGCAATCAGCAGGCCCGCGGGTATCACCATGAGCCTGAACAGGATTTCCGCTGATGCCTCCATTGGACCACTATTATTATATTATCATTCTCCATTTAAGTCATTTCCGGGCACAGCAGCTTTTATTCCAGAAGGGACAATTATAAGCATGAAGGCCGCCTTTGACATCCCTCCTTCCAGGGTCAGGTCAACACTCGCCAGATATATACTCGTTGACGGCTTCCACCTCGTTGTTGACCTGGGAAGGAGCAGGGGAAGCTACATGGTGTGCGCTGATACTGGAAGGAAATACCTGGACATGTACAGCTACTTCTCCACATGCGCCCTGGGGCACAACCACCCAAAGATGATGGGAAAGGATTTCCAGAGGGAGTTAAGGGAGGCCTCAATCGAGAATCCCGCCAATTCGGATGTCTACACAGAACAGTTCGCCGACTTCGTGGAGACGTTCGCGAAGCTCGCCAAGCCCTCTTTCATGAGGCACATGTTCTTCATAGCGGGCGGAGCCCTGGCGGTGGAGAACGCGATGAAGGCCGCCTTTGACTGGAAGGTCCAGAAGAACCTGCGGAAAGGAAAAAAGGAACTGGGCAGCCAGGTCATCCATTTCAGGAACGCCTTCCACGGCAGGAGCGGTTACACCCTCTCCGTCACAAACACCTCTCCTATAAAGACAAGATACTTCCCAAAGTTCAGGTGGCCTAGGATAGACACCCCGACCCTTACCTTCCCCACCACGCCCCAAATCCTCGAGCAGGTAAAGAGGGAGGAGGAGAAATCCCTGAATCAGATAAGGGAAGCCATCAGGAGGAAGGGTAAGGACATCGCCTGCTTACTAATAGAACCCATCCAGGGAGAGGGCGGTGACAATCATTTCAGGCCGGAATTCCTCCAGGCCCTGGAGGAGGTCTGCAGGAAGAACGACATCATGTTCATACTCGACGAGGTCCAGACAGGCTTCGGAACCACAGGAAAGATGTGGGCGTTCGAGCACTTCGGGATAAAGCCCGACATCATCGCCTTTGGCAAGAAGAGCCAGGTCTGCGGAATACTATGCTCATCGAGGATCAATGAGGTGAAGGACAACGTCTTCGATGTCTCCAGCAGGATAAACTCCACCTGGGGTGGAGGTCTCGCAGACATGGTGAGGTGCAGGAGAATCCTCGAGATAATGAGGGAGGACAACCTCATCCAGAACGCCGCCTCCATAGGGAAGTATTTCCTGAAGCGGCTGGAAGAGATTCAGGCCATATACCCTGAGATAACCAACGTCAGGGGGAAGGGCTTATTCCTCGCCATGGACCTACCCAATTCAGAGGAGAGGAAGGTTCTCCTAAACAAGTGCTGGAGGAACCGCCTCGCCGTCCTCTCATCAGGAGAAAAGTCGATAAGGTTCCGCCCTCCGCTCACCTTCAGCAGGGAGGACGCTGACAGGGGAATCATCCTTCTGGAGAAGTCAATCAAGATGGCCGGCCTCAGGGACTACCACGACTTCCACCACCATGTTTAACCCTTTTACCGTTAAGCTTGTCGCCAATTAACCACAAGGCAGCTAAGTGCAACGAATAATAATTGTTGACAAAAGCGTTAGCGGAAAAAACTACCTCATCGCGTCAATGATATCCCTCTCTGTTATTATCCCAACGAGATTATCTTCTTCTGTGACAGGGAGGCCTGAGACGTTCTTCCTCCTCATGAGGGCAACGGCATCTGCTATGTCGGCGCCCGGCCCTATGGTCGCCACGTCCCTGTTCATGACGTCCGAGATTCTGGTCTTGCTGTTCCTGACTGTGGAGAGCTGTTTGCTCTCATTGAGGTGCTTCATGACATCAAAGGGAGTCACGATTCCCACCAGGAACCCCTCCGTCACCACAGGAAGCTTCCTGTAAGGCCCGACAGCGAGCATCCTGGCCACGTTGGCGAGCTGGTCATCCTCGTTCACGAAGAAGACGCTCCTGGTCATGACGTCCCCGACCTTGAGGCCAACCTTCCCCTGAATCCTGTAGGTGATGTCGGATTCGGTGATTATCCCGTGCAACCTTCCTTTTTTCTCGACGTGGTGCACGTCAACGTTGTTCTCCCTGAACGACTCCATGACGCTCTTGGGACTCTCCTTTGCGTCAACCCCTATCGATGGTCTCTTCATCAGAAGCTTTACCTTCGTTTCTAATGGTTTCTTCCCTCCCTGGCCCGAGAGGGGGCCGGCGCCGAGAAAATCAAGAATCTCCCTGCTCGTGGTTATCCCCATGACCCTTTCTCCCTTGCTGTCAAGGATTGGTATAAGACGGTATCCGGAGAGCGCGAGCTTCAGAGCGGAATGGAAGGTGTCGTTCTCCTTCAGGCTTACCACGCCCTTCGTTGCTATGTCCCCTGCGCTTATGCCTTCTTCAACAAAATCCATGAACCTTATGGGCTTCTTCCCCCTGAACCCGAGCATGCTCCCCACCCTAAAAGATTGGATGGTTTACTTAAATATCTGCGCTGTGCCGGATGCTGGTAATTCTTATTAACGACCTCCCCCAATAATTAACCATGGCAGCAGACAGGATGCATTCAATCCTTTCCGCAGTCCTGAGAGACATAACCCCCACCGAGCAGGAGCAGGCAAGGACAAAGGCGATAATAGAACTCGTCACATCCGAGACAGAGAGGGTGCTGAAGCCCCTGGGACTTGAGTACACGATTGCCGGAAGCTACATGAGGGACACCTGGATGAGGGACAAGAAGGAGTTCGACCTCTTCATCCTCTTCCCGGTCAAGACCAGCAGGAGCGACCTGGAGAACAAGGGCATAGCGATAGGCAGGCAGATTGTTTCCAACCTCCACGGCCATTCCAGGATTGCCTACGCGGAACATCCTTACGTGAGGGCGAGGGTCAAGAACTACGACGTTGACATAGTCCCCTGCTACAAGGTGGAGAGCGCACAAAAGATAATGTCAGCAGTGGACAGGACACCCTTCCATAACAAGTGGCTGGAAAGGCACCTCCTTCCATCTTTGAGACCGGAGGTCCGCCTCCTGAAGCAGTTCTGCAAGGCGCAGGGATTCTACGGCTCTGACACCAAGTACCAGGCGTTCTCCGGATACCTCTGTGAGCTCCTGATAGTTTACTATCGCTCTTTCACCAACCTCGCTGAGAAGGCAGAGGGCTGGGAACCCGGAAAAATCCTGATAAACCTCGAGGGCATGGGCGGGGAGGACGTGAAGGACGTCCATGAAAAGTTCAAAAAACAGCCCCTGATACTGATAGACCCGGTAGACCCGGGAAGGAACGTCGCTGCCGCGCTCTCGCCTGAGAACTTCACGAGGTTCGTGAATGCCTGCAGGAAGCTGGTCTCCAGGCCTGACAAGGGCATGTTCATGAGGAAGGATTTCCCGGTTCCTGTCACGAAGCTCGCCTCTGAAAGGAAGGCAAGGAAGACCCTCCTCATGGGAATATCTTTCAAGCCCCCTGACATCATCCCCGACATACTCTGGCCCCAGCTGAGGAAGACAGCAAGGAGGATAAGGGACATCCTCGAGGACCATGATTTCTCTGTCCTCAACCACCTCGCCTGGTCCGATGATTCGACGGTCGCTGTCTTCGTCTTCGAGATGGAGGTCTGGGAACTCCCGAGACCGAGGAAGATAAAAGGGCCGAGCATGTTCGTGGTAAAGCACGCGCAGGACTTCCTGCGCAAATACCGCCCTTTAGGTAGGGTGTGGGTAGAGGGGGAGAACTGGGTCGCAGAGGTCGACAGGAAACATACCGACGCCTTCTCCAAGATGAAGGACACACTCAAGGGAACGGAGCATTCCCTCCACCAGAAGGGGATAGCCTCCCACATCGCGAAGAGGGTTTCGAAGGGCTTAATCCCCATGAAGGAGAGGGAGATTCTCTCACTCGCCAGGAAGCACCCGGAATTCAGCAGGGTGCTGGACGACGTCTTCATGAAGGAAATCTAGAACCCTTTTACTGTTAACACACCATTTTTCATATAATTACTGAACGCTTTTAGTTTTCACAAAAAGCGTGTACTGAAAAAGCGATTGTAATTTTTACATGTTGCTCCCTTGTGCCCCGAGGGGTATCGGCTTGCATAAGTCGGAAGCTATCGTAAGCCGAGTAAAGCGTTCGCGGAAAAATAAATAATTTTGGGTTAAGCCTTTTGTCAAAAACTAAAATACGTTCCTGTTGATCTGCCATTTAGTTACCGGCGAAGAAGTTAGCTGCAAAGGGGTTAGCCTACTTCCTCTGCTTCTTCTTTCTTGAATACTTGGGCAGCCTCTTCCTTGCCATGTTAACCACCGAAACTAATGGTTAGGGTGGCTTATAAAGGTTCGTTATAAAACCTCCCGGCAAATATGAGCATGGAGAGGAGGGAAATCCTTCTGGTTGTGGCATCACTCTTGGTTTTGGCGCTGCTGGTCCTGGCGCCATGGATGGACAATCAGGCAGCCCATGACATGGTCCTTGAACAGAGAGGTCATGTTGACGGCACGATAGACAGCGAAGGCAACATGATTTGCGACTATAACGTGATGTGGGTCCCGTTCGGGAGGATTGTCGCAAGCTGCGAGGGGGGATGGTTCGTGACCTTCTACGGAGGAATCCTGTCCTGATTAACCGCCAAAATTCTTTTTTTCCAAAGCACGATGTGGATATCCTTTATAGTCTTGTTCACCCACCTTCGCATTTATCTCCTTTAGTATCTTATACAGATGGTCCTTTGCTTCCTGGATGCTTGGGAATGTCCCGTTCGCTTCCAGCTCGATGAAGTTTCCCAGACCCTTGATGTCATCTATTGATATAAAGACGTCCTTGTAATGCCAGGTGTTTCTTATTTTTTCCACGATTATCACCTCTTTAAAATCAAGGATATTGAAAATATTCTTTAGTGCCGATGCGTTATCAACCCCGGTTTCAAACTCATCACAGGATATGGTTTTTATACCAGGGGCATCATGCCAATTCTTATAATTAATCGATGCCCCTTGTTTTGTTTCCCTGATTCTCAGCCACTCGGAGATAGGCCTATTCTCAAGAAAGTTCCTGTGCTTCGGCACGTAATACGTATCCTTCTGAAAAACATCAACCTCTTCGGGCTTTGCTATTTTATTCAGGGCTTGAGCCAACTTCCCGTGATTCAATAACGGAAACTTCAGCTCAACTTCAATGTTCTTGAGATTGCCCATAATGATACTACCCGCCGAAGTTCTTCTTCCATTCCTCGTATTTCTCTATGCTCCCTGCCTGTGCAGAGGGCTTTATCTTGGAGAAGGCCCCCTCGAAGTCCTCCTCGGTGAGCGGCCTGTGGCCGAGGGAGTAGCTCTCTAACTCTCTCACGGTGAGGTTCTCCAGGTTGGGGTTGGTCTCCCTCACCATCTTTATGA
>CAZIAB010000019.1:0-16259 GCA_964537525.1 uncultured archaeon | reverse complement strand
AGCTACAGCGAGATTTATGTCGCGTTCCAGAGGTTTAGTTCAAGCCTTAGTGGCGTCGGTAGTGCCAATGAGTGGATTGATGTTGCTTACCTTGATTATTATTGGTCTACAACAGCTGCATTCAGGGCATGCGGAATTATAGACTCCGCGTTCGTACCGTACGGTAGCAGCTATAACAGCAATATAGCATACCGTTGCTGGATACCGAATTAACCATGGCTTATTTTTCCGTGAACGCTTTTGTCAAAAACTAGTATTCGTTCTAGGTAACTGCCGGATTAAGTTAGCCGCATTTGCTCTATTGGATTAATGCGGCATTCTAATGGTTAACTGGCGAAGCCATGAACAGTAAAAGGGTTCTAGTCAACGAGAATCAGAGTGCTCATTGAGAAGGGCTTCTTTTCCTTCAGGATGTCCAGCTTTATCCCGATGTTCGCTGCGGTCCTGAAGATGTCGATGCCCATGGCCTCGTTGGTGGGGCGCTTCTTGTCAGGGTACCTGCAGTGCTTCGGGTAGGCGCACTTCTTGCAGAATGAGCATGGTGAGGGGAAGAATGCGAACGCCTTGCAGTAGCCGGAGAGGAATAATTTTCTTTCTATTTCAAGGAGGGTTTCATTTAATCCTGATGCGGCTCTGTTGGGCATGAACTTGACGAAGAGGGCTGTCCTGTATTCTCTCATGATTTTCCTTGTTTCCTCCAGGGAGGGGGCAGCAGGGGGGCATGACCAGCTTCCTCCGTAAAGGGTGCAGCCGTATTGGCACTTGAGGCGCACCCAGTTCGCAATGGATATCCTGGAAGCAGGGATTGCCCTTATCTCCTGGATGTCAGGGCGCCTAGAGATTTCCGGTATCAGCTCCTTGAGCGGCTTCATGCGATTAGTTGGCAGAATGGATTAAATAGGTTTGGGTGGTCAGCGCCGCATTGCATCAACCGCTATCGAATAGAGCCCCTTTATTAGGATGAAGATGCCGAACCATGAGAAGATGCTCAGGTGGAAGCCCGAGACCTCTATGATTGCGAAGATTCCCACAAGGACGTCGAGTATGGACATGGGGTCCAAGATGAGCTTCTTGCTCGCTGCCATTATCCATGATATTATCCCCTTTATCAGGACCAGCACACCCAACAGGAATAGCAGCGGGTTCCCTCCAAGGGGCATGACGAAACCGAGCACGAGCAGGATGCCTGTGATGAGGTCCAGCAAACCGAGTATTATGAGAGCTGCCATGTCACTTCACCAATGACTGTAGAACCTGCCATACCCCCTTTCCTGCCATGACTATGCCGAGCACGAAGTAGAACGGGAGGAGCGCACCTCCGCTCACTCCGAAGAGCGCTGCCGATGCTATGAAATCGAAGAGCGCCATCCATGGAATCTTCTTGCCCTTGCTGAACTTGTCATTGACGAGCATCACGAACCCCTTCAGGAAGACTATGAGCGCGACCCAGAACACGAACTCGCTGCCCTGCAGCTGGGGACCTGAAACCATGAGAAGGATTCCTGCAATAACGTCGATTACAGCGAAGATGAATATGAACATCAAATCACCTCTATCCCGGGCCTGCCCGGCTCGGCTCTCCTTGCCTTTTCCGAATCACTCTCTCCCGGAGCGAACACCTTCACGTCGCATCCGTGCTCCTTCTTTAAGAATGGGACGGAATCCTTAAGTATCTTGACCTCCTCCTCGGGCGTGAGAGGCTTCTTCAGGCTTCCCACGTTCTTCTGGATTGCCTGGGCAAACCTGAGGGCATCCTTGCCCATCTTCTTCGCGAGGTCGCTCTTCATCAGGGCCGGGATGATGTCCTGAGGGGTCTTGGTCAGAAGGAGGGCCTTCTCATAGAGGGCGTATTTCCAGTGGGGGGAGACGTAAATCCTTATCTCCTTTGGGTTCTTATTCACGAGCTTCATTATCTCGGCTATGTCCTCGTTTGTCCTCCTGACGACGTCCTCCATCATTCCAAGCCTCTCGTCAATCATCTCAAGGTTGGGCTTTGGCCATGCAGAGGTTGAGCAGAAATCCTTCTTGCCCAGCTTCTCCCAGAGTTCCTCTGTCAGGTGGGGGATGAACGGTGAGAGCATCTTGAGCCATTTCTCCAGGACCTCGGTGAGGACCTTCCTGTTCATCTCCGGGCTCCTCCTCTCGTACCAGCGCAGGGCATCGCTCATCCTGAAGAAGCATTCCAGGGACGCTTTCCTGGTCTGGAATCCCTCAAGCGAGTCCGTGGTGTCCCTGACGATTTTGTTGAGTTCCGAGAGCATCCATTTATCGATAAGGTTTTCCTCCCTCTCCTTTCCCCCTTTGGAGAGCTGGATGACCCTGTTGTAGAACTTTATCAGGCGCTCCTTATACTGTTCCACCTCCTTCTTCCTCCAGTCAAAGTCCTGCCACGGCTCAACCGAAGAGAAGAGGAAGAGTCTTGTGGCGTCCGCGCCGTAATCGTTTATGGCTTCGGAGGCCAGGACCACATTCCCTTTTGAGGATGACATCTTTCCTCCCTCCAGCAAACCCATTCCCCAGGAGGCTATCCCCTTCGGCCACATGCTCTCAGGAAAGATTGCAGTGTGGTGGAATATCATGAAGGTGAGGTGGTTGGGTATCAGCTCGAGGGCAGAGCACCTCCAGTCCAGGGGATACCAGTACCCGACCTCCGCTTGCATCTCCTTCAGCTCATTGGGTGGAATGCCGGTTTCCTTAGATACCCTGCTGAGGGTCCCCTTCCCCAGTATCACGTAATCGAAAAACCCTCTTGTCAGCTGCTCCGGCTTGTATTGCTTTATCCTGTGCGCTATGGGATAGAATGACATGTAGATGGTGGAGTCAGACAGGGGCTCTATAACGAATCTCCTGTCATGGGGCAGCCTGGTTCCCAGGCCGAAGTTCCTGACGCACGGCCATTCCCTCAGCCATTCGATGGTGGAGAAGAACTCGTCCTTGGTGGAAGGAGGGATGTTCTTCATCTTCTTCACGCATTTCCTTGCCTTTGCCTTCCAGGCCTTGTTTGAATAGTCTATGAACCATGTCTCTGTCTTGGCGACCACCACCGGGTGGCCGCACCTGCACGTGACCCTTTCCGAGAACTCCAGGATGCTGTCCGCATAGCCCTTCCTCTCGAGCTCCCTTTTCACGAGATCCTTTGCCTTGATGACAGGCATCCCTGAGTATTTCCCGCAGTTCCTGTTCATCCTCCCTGTGTGGAAACCGAGCTTGTAAATCTTCTTCTTGGCCTCCTCGAGCCTTTCCTTCTCCTTCTGGCTCTTTATACCCATCTCCTCAACGATTCTCACTCCTGCCATGTCGCCGTAGCCGGGTATGTCAATGATTGGGATGACCTTGATGTCCTTCACCTTCTTCGGGAGGTTGTACCTCTTCAGCATCTTTGCATCGTTCTGGATGTCCCTCAGGGCAACGTAATCGTAAGGGGCGTCCGAGGGGACTGAGGTTACTATGCCCGTCCCGACCGCGGGGTCGACGAACCCTCCTGGCAGGATTATTATGGGCTCCTTCACTCCCGGGGCATTCAGGTACTCGCCAATCAGTTGCTCGCCCCTGAGCTTTCCTGTTATCCTGACGCTCTTCTTCTGGCGGGAGAGCTTCTCCGCGCACTCCACGCTCATTATCCATTCCTCCCTGCCAATCCTTGCTGTGGCGTAATCGACGTCAGGCCTCACCCACATGTTCGTCTGGCCGAAGATGGTTTCAGGCCTCATGGTGGCAGCGACCAGTCTCTTACCTTTGTGCTTCCCCGTCTTTATGGGGAACTTGAGTATCGTGAACTCCTCTATGTCCGCGTCCTCTCCCTCGAGGATGTCGTGAGTCGTCACGGGATTCCTGCAGTTGAGGCACCATTTCACGGGGTGGAGACCCTTCTTCTCAAGGCCCTTCTTGTAAAGGATGGTGTGCTGCCACTCTATGAACTTGTTGTAGTGGGGGTCGTTGGTGGTGAACTGCCTCCTCCAGTCTATTGAGTAGCCGAGCCTCTTCATGCCTGCCTTGTAATGCTTCTCGATGAAATAACCGGCAAAGCCCATGGGAGTCATCATTCCCTTGAGGTCCTTCTCGCTGACCCTGAAGACCTTCTTCAGGACGTGCATCTGCTTCTTCTCCCTCTCCTTGAGGCGGTTGACTGCCCCTATTATTGGCGTTCCGGTGACGTGCCATGCCATGGGGAAGAGGACGTTGAAGCCCTGCATCCTCTTGAACCTGGAGATTATGTCAGGGACCGTGTATGTCCTGACGTGGCCCACGTGCATGGTTCCGGAGGGATAAGGATAAGCGACGGTTATGTAGAACTTCTTCCTCCTGTCAGGGTCTGACTCGAATATCCTCTCCTGCTCCCATCTCTTCTGCCATTTCTCCTCTATCGCCCTGAAATCCATCTTTCCAGCCATCTGATTTTATATTGTCGGTCCGTTTTAATAAGCATCCCCACAGCTCGACGCATCTCTCCTGTCCTTCAGAAAGGGGCGGAGATTGTGAACTGCCTACATGAGCAGCACCGCGAGAAGCAGCAGTATCCCTATGAGCCCGGCCATCCTTCCCGGCAGGACGAAATCATTGAGCGCGCTTCCCTTCATGAAATCACCGCGTTCTTCATATATGCGGCCAAGCCTTTATAAAAACCTTGTTCACTTCTTTTCCGTAAACGCTTTTGGCAGCAAGTAATATTCGCTACTGGTACCTGCCATGTGGTTAATTGGCGACGTGGTTAACATTAAAAGGGTTTAGATTCTTGCACGTTTGTATTCCGTTGTCCCTAGCCTCAGCTTCTTCATCCAGAAGAGATGCTTTATGTCGAGGGGCTTCTTTCCCTTGAGGGTTGGGTCAACCCCCTGGAGGAGGTGGAGGCCGAGCGAGTCCATGGCGAGCGGGTCATCGCCGGCGAGCATGTAGCCAAGCTTCCTTTTTTCGCCGCCGTGCTTCACCTCGCTCGCTGTTATGAGGGTCTCCACTGCGTCCATTATGGTGAGGTTTGCCTTGAAGGCAGAATGAAGCTCTGCGGTGCCCCTGTCGATGTTCTTGAGGTGGGCATGCATCATTATCCTCTCCCTTGCCTGGAGAAGGCCGAAGAGGTTCTTGACCGCGCCGGTCATGTCCGTGTGCTGGTGGGACTTGAGGACAGGGAGGGATATCATGCAGTCGCACTCAAAGGGTATTTCAGAGACCCTAATCCTGTAGCCGCTCCTGGTGAGGAACTTCCTGAATCCGTACTCGTGCACGTCGGCAAGCTCGACGTCATACCTCCCGCATACCCTGTTCAGCGGGTGGTTCTCCAATATGCCGGAATGGTCCCCTCCGTAGGGTGCGGGGCCATCGCCCACGACGGCGTTGTCCCCCCTCTTTGTCAGGAACCTGAGGACCGCGTCAAGGACGTTCGGGTGGGTGGTGGTGGGATAGGGTTCCTGGGAGACTATGTTGGGCTTGACGAAGACCGTTCCACTGAGCTCCCTCTCGAACCTCCTGAGCACGGAATTCACGAAGTCCTTCCTGTCAGAGGTCTCCCTGACGAAAACCTTTGAGGGCATGATAATAATTGAAGGTGTTATTAAAAAATGCGCGGGGTCACGTGGAGTGGGGAGTGGGGATTGCGCGGCTCAGAGATTTAAGATTTTGCTGACATATCATAAATTAGAATGCCGCATTAAAGTAATGGGATAAATGCGGCCAACTTAAATTAGAATGCCGCATTAAACCGATGGGATAAATGCGGCCAACTAAAAAGGGTGGGTGGCATGGAAAAGGGAATACCTTCCTCGGAGATAGTGGTCGGGATATGCACGAAGAACTGCGAAAAGACCATAGAGAACGTCATAAGGAAGGTCGATGACGGCCTGTCGGAGTTCTACCCGAAGAGGAAGGGCCTTATCGTTGTATCTGACCTCTCTGAGGACTCTACAAGGGACGTTGTGAAGAGGACGCCCACCAAGAAGCACCTCTGCTTCACGAAGCAGTTCGGGGGGCCGGGGAAGGGTAACGGAATAAGGACCGTTTTCATGATAGCCGAGAAGGCAGGGGCGAGGACAGTTGTCCTGGTGGACGGCGACCTCACGAGCATCAGCAAGGAATGGGTAAGGTCCCTCGTGGAGCCGATTATAGAGGGGTTTGACCTCACCGTACCCTATTACGAGAGGTACAAGTACGATTCTGTCATAACCAACCACCTGATATACCCCTTCGTCGCGTCGATGTACGGGACTGACATCAGGCAGCCGATAGGCGGGGACTTCGGCCTGTCCATGAACCTCGTGAAGAAGCTGATGGGGCATCCGAAGTTTCCGCAGGGCTTCGGGATTGACATATTCATAACCACCACGGCGCTCGCGGAAAGGATGAAGGTTTCCGAGACTATACTCGGGGTCAAGAGCCACGCGAGCACAGAGGACTATAAGGAGTTCGACAAGTCGCTCGTCCCGATGTTCAGGCAGGTGGTCAACACGCTCTTTGAGCTGACCGATTACAACATGGAAAGGATAAGCAGGATAAATGGAGTGAGGAGCGTTAGCAGGTTCGGCCATCTCAGGAAAGGTTCTGTCACGGGCTCGCCTGTAGACAGGAAGGCCATCTTCGGCATGTTCTACAGGGATTTCAGGAAGCTGATGTTCTCTGACGTACTCTCCGAGGAAACGAAGAACGAGATAAACAGGGTCATCGCCGGCTCAGAGGGGAACAGGATACCGGCAGGTGTCTGGATAAGCTCCATAAGCGATTTGTTCAGGTATTACAGGGGGAGGCTGGACGGGACAGGCGGGAAGGTCATGCGCTCGGACATCTTCTCTGAGAAGACCAAGGAGAGGCTGAGGGAATCCATATACGGGAAGAAGGGGCAGATAATATCGGTCGATACCTGGGCGAGCGCGGTCTTTGACGCGTTCAGGAAATACAGGGACCCTGCCAGGAGGGACGACGCCATTGACGTCCTGATGGCGGTCTGGATGGCCAGGTTCTCCTCGTTCGTGAGGCAGACCAGGTTCATGGACACCGGAGACGCTGAATGCATGATAAGGGGCCAGGTGAACGTCTTCAACGAGAAGAGGGCAAGGTTCCTGCAGAATCTGGTCATCTGAGGCAGATATATAACGTTTGGGTACATTCTATTTGTATGGATTCTGTGGAGAAGGTGCTGGAGAAATCGGGGTTCAGCGAGCTGAATCCTGTCCAGAAGGAAGCGCTTGACGCGGGACTGCTCGGGACAGACAACATGGTAATTGCCGCCCCTACTGCCTCGGGGAAGACGCTGGTGGCGGAGATTGCCATTCTGGAAACCGTCAGGAAGAACAGGAAAGCGGTTTATATAGTTCCCCTCAAGGCGCTGGCATCCGAGAAGTATGCGGAATTCAGGGAGAGGTACGAGCCGCTCGGCCTGAGGATTGGATTGTCGATAGGGGACATGGATTCATCTGACCCATGGCTGTCAAGGATGGATATTATCATAATCACGAGCGAGAAGCTCGATTCCCTCCTCAGGCACGGGATTGACTGGGCATCCCAGATAGGACTGGTCGTGGTGGATGAGATTCACCTCCTGGACAGCCCGGACCGCGGACCTACGCTGGAGGTCGTCCTGACCAGACTGAGGGAGATATCCAGCCCCAGGGTTCTTGGTTTATCAGCCACCATATCCAATTACGAGGAGATGGCAGAATGGCTCGATGCGAAGCCTGTGAAATCGGATTACAGGCCGGTGAAGCTCCTGACTGGGGTGTGCTTCGAGAACAAGGTGTCGTTCCATCCGAAAGGCTTGCTGAAGCTGAATCCCGATGAGGAGAGCCTGGGTGAGCTCGTTGTTGACTCGGTCAAAAAGGGAAAGCAGGCGCTGGTTTTCGTATCCACCAGGAGGAACGCGGAGTCGGTCGCAGAGAAGATGGGGAAGCTCGTCTATCCGAAACTGGCACCAAACGAGAAGAAGGGGCTTGTTGAATTGTCCGGGAAGGTCCTGGGTGCCGTCGGTCATCCCACTGCGCAGTGCAGGAGGCTCTCGGGGATGGTGAGGGACGGCGTTGCGTTCCACCACGCGGGGCTCGCGCCGAAGCAGAGGAGCCTGATAGAGGATGCCTACAGGGAGGGCCTGGTAAAGCTCATAGGGGCGACCCCTACCCTTGCGTGGGGTGTCAACCTCCCCGCGTGGAGGGTTATAATCAGGGACACCAGGAGGTTTTCCAGGGGGTTTGGCTCTGACTGGCTTCCGACACTGGACGTGCAGCAGATGGCAGGAAGGGCAGGGAGGCCGAAGTATGACAGCGACGGGCAGGCGATAATAATGGCAAAGAGCAGGAGGGACGCGGAGTATGCATGGGAGAACTACGTGAAGGGGGAATCCGAGAGGATATTCTCGAAGCTCGGGGTTGAGCCGGTCCTGAGGATGCACGCGCTGTCCCTGATATCGTCCGGCGTGACACCGGACATGTCGTCACTGAAGTCCTTCTTTGGAAAGACGTTCTATGCGCACCAGTACGGTGACATGGAGAGCCTCAACGTGATGCTCCTGAAGGTGGTTGCCATACTGGAGGAGTTCGGGTTCGTGGAGACTGATAGGCCAGCGGATGAGGGGCCGTTCCGGACAGGGGCGAGCATGATGGAGGACCTGAAGCTGAAAGCGACGAGGATAGGGAAGAGGGTATCGGAGCTCTACATAGACCCCATAACCGCGAACCATTTCATAAGGAACATGGAGATTGCAGATAAGGTGAGGGGAGGCGATTTAGGCTATCTGCACCTGATGTCAAACACGATGGAGATGTACCCGCCGCTGGGGATAAGGAAGGGTGACGAGAGTCTGATAAATGAGATTCTTGTGAAGGATGAGAAGGAGATGATACAGAAGCCTCCGAACCCCTGGGACATCGAGTACGAGGATTACATAAGGTCAGTGAAGACGGCGATGATGTTCAGGGAGTGGATGAACGAGAGCGGCGAGGACGAGATGCTGGAAACCTTCGGTGTGACCCCGGGGGAGCTCCATACCAGGCTGAACAACGCTGACTGGCTGCTTTACTCGATGCAAGAGCTTGCCCTTCTCACGGGGTGCAGGTCAATACTAAAGGATATAAGAAGGGTGCGCCTAAGAGTTAAGCACGGCGTCAGGGAGGAGCTGCTCCCGCTCATCAAGCTCAGAGGTATAGGGAGGGTAAGGGCAAGGAGGCTCTTCTCATCCAATCTCAGAACCCTGGACTCACTGAGGAAGGTGCCTGAGGAGACGCTCTCCAGGATAGTGGGACCAAAGACCGCAAGGGAGGTCAAGGAACAATTATAGGATTATGTTGGTGTGAATTTGATATACAACAAGACCAAGGGAAAGACTGTGGTGGAGAACGTTATTGTCGCAGGCGGCATGCTCCAGAAGGCCAGGGGCCTGATGTTCAGGAAGGACCTGAACGGCAACGATGCCATGCTGCTCGTTTTCGAGAACCCCTCTGAGAACAACGGGATATGGATGTTCGGGATGAGGTTCCCGATTGACCTGATATTCCTCGATGAGGAGTGGAGGGTCATAAGGATACACAGGAACATAAAGCCGTTGGGTTGGAGGCCCAGTTCGTGGAAGGTTTATTATCCTGAGGACAAGGCGAAGTATGCCCTGGAGATGGCCGCAGGCAGGGCCAACGGCATAGAGCACGGAGACGTGCTGGGCTTCTGATGGGGGGGGGGGTGGAGACCGGAACCCGGAGGCTCCGGTCCCCTGGTTTTAAAAAGTTGCAGCATCAGCCGTGTTCATCTCTCATGTTGTAGGTGAAGGGAGTATCAAGTCCGCGAATCCTTTCACCGAGCTTGTAATACTCTTCCATCACGTACCTTATTCCCGGGGCCTCTGCACCGAATGATTTAAGCGTATTGGCAATTGCTATTCCGCCACCCAGGGTGAAAACAAGATATTGGAAGAAGTTTTGGATTATGTTTTCGCCAGCCAGTCCAAGTGATGATGGCACATCTATTTCATAGAGGTATTTTGAAATTCCACTAGCAATTCCGCTTGTACTAACATTCTTTCTGTATGCCTCTATCTTTCCTCTAAGAGCTACCGGAACCAGCAGGTTGCCATCATCGTCCAGGGCATCGTCTGACTGCCTTACCCAGAACTTGCTACCCCTCGTATCACCCTTGTCTAACCACCTCTGTATGTGGGTGGGCTCGTCCGCGAAATAGGGCTTGAAAGGCCACGTGTACCCTTCTGCGAACCATGTTATGAACGGGTTGTTGACAAGGTCTGCCGACACGCTGGTGTCCATGTTGTCATAGGGTGATGCGAGGTTGCTGTCAACATACTCTATAGTTTCCTTCAGCTTGTCTTCTGTGGGGGTTACATGATTGTTGAACGTATCGAAGAAGACAGGAACCTTCCGGGTGGTTCCTTTGTATTCCTTGTTATATACCCATATGTGCTCGATGTATGATTTTCCCGGGGAATATCCGGCGATTATCCTTCCCAGAAGGGGTGAGAGGTCAATTGCACGATATCTTGCATTCTTTTCACTGGTCATCCTGGGACCTTTAATAAGGTTTGCAAGATTTTCATTCTGAGGTCTCACAGAATCTTCGATTGTCCCAAGGACATATTCCAAAAACCTGTTCCATACAAGACCTTTTGTGTTTTCCCATGGCTTATGTATCGGATTATAGTGACTTGGAATATCTTCTTTAATGTATTTCCATGTCTCCTTTATGCCTGAAGAAAGTCCCTCTTCATCGTCCTCGTTGCCGGGCATGTACCCAACCCTGGGTATTATTATATTGGGCGCTTCTCCGGGACTTGTGATGTTTCCGTAAGCGTCAAAAAAAGTGGGTCTACTTTCCTTTTCCTCCTTTTTCTTGTTGGCCTCGATTAGGGCTTCCCATGCAGCCATTTCGACTGAAGCGATTGCCTCTTTATATGGTTTTGGGTCGAAATTTTGGGGTATTGGATTCTGCGGGTAAAGCCCCATTGTGAGCGCCTTCTCGTTCAGGACCACTCTTTCGTTGCTCATGCTAATTCAACCCCCTCGTGTTTAGAAGGTCATGTACCCTGCCGGTCACGTAATTCTTCGGGCCTGCAAATATTTTGTCAAGGGAGCCGGTCCTGTAGGTTCCTTCCGTGTCATTGAACTTTGCGTGCATGTGACGGATTTCCTCTTCTATGCCCATGAAAGTCCCCTTATTGTATCCGCCGAATCTTTTCATGTGCATATTCAGTGCTGCATCAAGCTCATCTTTGTAACCATGTTTATCCATGTAATCGAGCACCTTCAGCTCCAGGGCATTGTGCTGTTCGGCGTACTCGGGATTGTAGCCCGGGTTCCTTGCCTTCTCCATTGCCTCGAAGGCCTCGTGCATCGCAACGTATCCCCTCTCATCGTTTGAAAGGTCCCTCGCTACGTAGATTACCCTATCGAAATCATTATTACCAAAATAGGTGGCACCAAGATTCCCTTTCGCGTCTATGCCTGTTCCCGGAACGTATTCTACCCTGTAGCCAAGACGTCCGGCAATCCTCTCAAGGAACCTTTCGCCCCTTCCCTTATCCAGGCCGTGATAACCGTTCTCTCCAATAACAGAACCTGCATACCTGCCAAGGTCCCCGAGACCGAACCTGTCGGCTGCTTCATTCATGGTTTTTCTCATGAATGGTCCGACATATCTTTGATAAGCAGCATGATTGAAACCCTCGAAACCTGTGGGTGGAGCTGTCTCAATTCCCCCTACATCTTCTTCGTACAGGCTTCCTTCAAGTCTATTGAAAGCCTGTATTGCCAGGTCGGTTAGTATGTTCATGGTCCCACCCCAGTGACTATTATTTGTCACTAATATATAGTTACAAATAGGGTTTATAAAGGTATCGTTCATAGGTAATGGCTTGATTTATGCTGTTTTGATTTATGAATGTCCCGGTAAGTTGGTGATTCTGTCAAGTTATAGAGCCATAAACCAGCCCAGGGTTGTGTTAACTTATGCCGAAGACCGGTATCTTTGCCCTTATTTTCCAGAAGACGTTGGTTATAGTGAAGCCTATGATTGCTCCTACGGCGACGTCAATTGGGGTGTGGACGCCCATCGCGACCCGGGAGACGGCAACGAGGAATGAGATGACGAAAAGCGAAAGGAGCCACCTCCTCCTGAACATGAGGTAGAGGAGCGTCGGCCCTACGAATGCCGTTGCTGCATGGCCCGAGGGGAATGAGGAATCCCAGCCGTCAAAGCTGCAGTAGGGGTTGCAGGCAGACATCTCAGGACTCGTGCACGGGACGCACGGCCTTTCGATTCCGACCGTGGTCTTTATCGCATAGATTGCAAAGAGCGTGGTGAGGAGGCTCAAGGAGAAGACAAGCGAGAAGACCTTTATCCAGCGCCTGTCTCCCTCGAGCCAGTCGTCCGGGCAGAAGACCCTGAGGAGGACGTAGAAGGCCGCTATCAGGGAGCCTATCACTCCCCATGTCCTGGGGTCCCCCATTACGCTTATTAACACCCACGCGTCCATGATATTGTTTAGTTTCCCAGCAATAAAAAGGGTTCTTTTGGGTGAAGCCTTTTGTCAGAAACTATTACTCGCTATAGTTACCTGCCTTGTGGTTAACTGGCGATAAAATTGACAGTAAAGGGGTTCTATTATTAATCATGGAGTCAAAATATTAAGGGGTCTTATGAACGTTGACTGGGTCGTTGCGATTGGGGTGTTCATAGCATTCGTGTCGTGGTCTTTCGTGTATTATTTCGGGATTTTTGCAGACGTCTCCAGCGTTGCAGGGGACATGGATTCCATAAACGAGAAGATAGCGGGGTTCCTAACCGAGAAGGTGTGGGTCCTTCCTGTAGTCTATGATTCCTCAACAGAAGGGACGGGCATCCTGTATCTTGACAATTCCTGGCCCAACGGAACGAGAGAATCTGTCATCGTGATGTCAGGCGGAGAGTCCCTCGGCTGCATGTTCTCGGATGACCGCCTATACTGGGAGGCTGACCTCGTTGCTGGTGATAATGAGTTCTCTGTCCTTTACGCTGACCTGGAGGTCCCGATGAGGTGCGACGGCACGCTGGAGACCTCGGAAGCGAACCAGACCATACCCATGGTCGCTGAGACGAGGGAGATGGTATCCGAATCCAGGATAGTGGACATGATAACGATGTCGCCTGTCCACTTCGCGCTGCTCCTCGGGATAAACAGGGACTTCAGGGTGGAGTGGGAGATGGGCGGGGGGTCTTACTACTATGGGCAGGACGTTCCCAGGGACATCAACGTTTACGTTAGGGAGACCGTCAAGGACGTGATGGAGGGTTCAGGACCCGTGAGCATGAGGGTGATTTCATGGTGAGAACGGTTATTAAGAAGGGAACCGAATACTTTCGCATGAGGGTTTTGATAGTCTTTCTGCTGCTGGTGATGGTTCCAGCGGTCTCTGCGCAGTCCAGCCTCCACGTTGACGTGGTGGTCAACCAGACGACCAATGACGTTTATATCCCGGGTGAAGGGGTGATTCCCTCCGCAGGGATTCCTGACGTCACATACGTCCCCTCGCCTTTCTTCGTCGCTTCGTATTCCTCTGGTTTCGTCACCGGACTGACGTCGATGTCAGGGGATTACGTAAGGACGGACAGCGGTCCGGGTAACCATACCATAGGTATCGTCCGGCCCCTGGCCAATTCAAGGGTCCTGCTCGCGTTCACTGAAGGGGACTGGCAAACCATCGGAAACAGGATGGGCCTGATAGAGAGCGGGGATTTTTTCCGCAGGATAACCCCCAGCTTCGCCTTCGGCCTGGGGACAGAATACGTGATAAGGATGATTCTCCATTACCCTAGCATTGACATCGAGGGAGGGCTCGAATTCAGCAAAGGGATTTATAGATTAATCATAGAGAATAAAGGTATGAGCAGTGGGAAGCCGCTCGTGGAGATTGGAGGGACGTGAATGCACGACATTGCCATTATCGGTTCAGGTCCGGCAGGCCTGACTGCAGGGATATTCTCAGCCAGGAGGAACCTCAAGACCATAGTCTTCGGTGACCCCAACTCCTTGGCGCAGGTGGAGGAAGCCACCCTTATAGAGGACTGGCCTGGTGTAGAGAGCATACCCGGTGTGGAGCTCGAGGAGACGTTCAGGTCCCATGCCAAGAAGATGGGTGTGGAGATGAAGGAGGAGAAGGTCATCTCTGTCAAGAAATCAGGGAAGGTTTTTGAGGTGAAGACGGAAAAGGGAGGAGCAGAGGCAAAGGCCCTTATATTCGCGACAGGGGCGAAGCACAGGAAGTCCCTGGTAAAGGGAGAGGACGTATTCGCAGGCAAGGGGGTCTCATATTGCGCGACTTGCGATGCCCCATTGTACAAGGGGAAGAAGACCTTTGTCCTTGGTGGCGGCGACTCTGCCGCGATGTACGCTCTCCTTCTCGACCAGATTGGCTCTGACGTCACGATTATCCACCGCAGGGACGAGCTTCGTGCGGCTGAGGCGTGGCAGAAGAAGCTCTTCAGGAAGAAGATAAAGATAGAGTGGGATACCGTGGCAAAGGAGATAAAGGGCGACAAGATGGTCAAGTCAATCCTCCTGTTCAACAAGAAGACGAGCAAGGAGAAGGAAGTCCCTGCCGACGGGGTGTTCGTTGCCCTTGGAACCGTTCCTACCTCGGAGCTCGCGAAGGGCCTCGGAGTGAAAATCAATGAGGCGGGTTTCATAGAGACCGATGCCTACCAGAAGACCAACGTTGACGGGGTTTTCGCCGCCGGGGACTGTGCAGACACCCCCTCGAAGAAGATAGTGGTCGCCGCAGGGACGGGGGCCGTCGCCGCAGAGGCCGCATACAACCACATCAAGGGCAATGAGTAATCATTTAGTTTCCATGAAATCGAAATACTTCAAGAGTATCTTGAAAACCTCTTTTCTCTGTCTTCCATAAAGAACAAGGTGCAGATATTTTTCTGTTTTACATACATTTATGTCAATTCCGTCTGAAACCAATTTAGTATGTTTACCGAAACCTTTCTTCTTTATACCATACTTGTCTATTAGTTCTTGTCTGAATTGGTTGTATCTTTTTTGCGTAACTGAATCTATCTTTATTCTCAGATGTGAATTTGTTCTATAGGTTTCTATCCCAGCAATTTTTGCTTTTGTCATAATTGGTAATTGGTTCAACAATTTATAATATAATTCCAATTTCTAGCTATGCAATTATGGACAGAGAAGTATGCTCCCGAGAGTCCGGAAGGAATTGTGGGGCAGGGGAAGGCTGTGTCTGAGGCACTCGGCTGGATGTCAGGCTGGAGGAAGGGAAAGGCCCTGTTCCTCCACGGGCCGCCGGGCTCTGGCAAGACGCTTCTCGCAGAGATAATTGCGACGCAGAGAAACCTTCAATTGATAAGGGTGAACGCCTCTGACAGGCGGACCTCTGACGGGATTGATTCCTTGCTCTCGGACGCGAGCAGCACGCATTCCCTGTTCCATAAGGGGAAGCTGATCCTCATCGATGAGGTTGACGGCATATCAGGAAGGAGCGACCGCGGAGGGATACCCTCAATCATAAGGATAATAAAGGGCTCCTCGTTCCCTGTCATAGTCATTGCGAACGATGCGTGGATCACCAAGCTCTCGCCCCTGAGGAAGGTTTCGAGCCTGGTGAAGTTCAATAAGGTTATGACGCCCTCAATAGAGAAGATGCTGAAGGAGATATGCAAGGAGGAGGGTATCGGTTTTGATGACGCTGCTATAAAGGGCCTTGCGAGGTGGTCGCAGGGTGACATGAGGTCAGCTATATTCGACCTCCAGATAGTCTCGATGGGAAGGAAATCCCTCACGTCAGGGGACATGGAGAGTCTTGGGTTCAGGGAGAGGGAGTCCAATATTTTCAGCATGCTGCCGACGATATTCGGCTCCGGGAACATCACCGCCTCGAGGAAGCTCATCAGGGAATCTGACAGGGACCCTGACGAGATTCTCCTCTGGATTGAGAGCAACGTGCACCAGGTGTTCAGGGATGCGGAGGGATTGGCAAGGGCGTATGACATCCTCTCCAGGGCTGACATCTTCAGGGCAAGGGTCCACATCCAGCAGAACTGGAGGTTCAAGGGACTGATGTCAGACATGATGGCAGGAATCTCCCTTTCCGGACCCTCCGCAGGGGGCTATGTTCCCTACCAGCATCCCCAGAAGATAATGATGATGGCAAGGTCCCGCTCGAGGAGGGAGGCCATGAGGACGGCCGCATCAAAGACAGGAGAATACGCGCACTGCTCAAGGAAGACAGCAGTCAGGGACTACTTCCCCTACATGAAGATTATCCTGAAGAAGGGTCCTGGTGAAG
>CAZIAB010000018.1:0-16837 GCA_964537525.1 uncultured archaeon | reverse complement strand
ATCACCTGTTTAGGGTTGGTAATAAGCTTTTAAATGTCTTTTTATCTCTCTAACTTGACAATATAAAAATAAAAGGCCTTCCGGCCTACTGTATGAAATCAATCCCCAGGACGTTCTCTATCTCCTTCTGCTTCTCCTGGCTGTAGGTCTTGTCAGGGCCGTATATCTGGGATGACTTGACACCTGTCACGATGAGCATCGCGCGGATGGTGTCGCCCAGCTCCTTGATTATCTGCGCGCCCCAGATTATCTTCGCGTCGGGATTGATTTTCTCGGATACGCCCTCAACGATTTCCTGACATTCTCGGATGGTTATGTCAGAGCCCCCGAAGACGTTCACGAGAGCTCCTGACGCGCCGTCTATGTCAACGTCCAGGAGAGGATTGTTGAGTGCCTTCTCCACTGCCTCCATGGCGCGGTTCTCTGTGTCTGACTCTCCCATGCCTATCATGGCGAGCCCGCCTGAGCCCATCACCGCTCTGATGTCAGCGAAGTCCAGGTTGACGAGACCGGGCTTGGTAATCAGCTCTGCTATTCCCTTTACTGCATTGACCAGTATCTCGTCAGCCACCTTGAAGGCCGTTGTTATGGAAACGTCAGGGACTATCTCAAGCAGCTTGTCGTTAGGGATAACGATGAGGGTGTCAACGACAGATTCCAGGGCCTCGAGGCCCTCCTGCGCATTCTTCTGGCGCTGGTGGCCCTCCATGCTGAAGGGAAGAGTAACTATTCCGACTGTGAGAGCACCGAGCTTCTTTGCTATGTCAGCGATTATCGGGGAGGCTCCTGTTCCGGTCCCTCCGCCGAGGCCGCAGTTTATGAATACCATGTCCGCGCCCTCCAGCGCCTTCTTCACGTCCTCCTTGCTCTCCTTGGCTGCCTCGCACCCTACCTTGGGGTCAGCGCCTGCGCCAAGCCCTCCTGTCAGGTCCTTTCCTACAAGGACCTTGTGGTCAGCATCCGTGTAAAGCAGGTCCTGCGCGTCGGTGTTTATTGCCACGGTCTCTGCGCCTACTATCCCGACCTGCATCAGCCTCGATATGGTGTTGTTCCCGGCCCCGCCGATTCCAACGACCTTTATCTCGGCCTTCCTTGACTCTAGAATCCTCCTGAGTTCCTCGTCCATTGCTGTATCTCTCTCAACTGTCTCGTGCCGTATGTTGCTTCCCATCATTTCCTCTTCCATCGAAATCCCTCCGGTTTTAGATTGTGACCATGCCATGGCAAGCCACCCTCATAGAATTATGGCGAGAAACATCCCCCCAGATAATCCTGATGTTGTAATGTAAGAAAGTAAGTTTTTTAAGCATTTAGTGTTCTATGATTGGACTGCACTATTGGTAAGAGGTTCTGCTTCCGGATTCGGCCTCTCAGCGTCCGGCTTTCCGCTGGTTTCTGGCTTCTTTGGCTCAGAAGCCTCCTTTACATAGAACTTCACGTCCTTTATCTCTGGTATCCATTTCTTGATGGATTCGGAGAGCATCTTCTGGATTACCTCCTGGATTGGCTGTTCTGTCGTTATCTCCAGTTTATTCTCTTTCACTTCCCTCTCTCCCCTGAGGTTGTAGTGGTTGAGCATGGACTCTGCCTTCTCCTGGACAGAATCAATCCTGAAGAGCAGCTTCAGTTTGTAGTGTAACTCCCTTCCTGCGAGTGGGTGATTGAAGTCCACCCTCACTCTCCCTCCGGAGACTGACTGTATCTTTGCGTCCATGCCGTCTATGTTCACGAAAGCCCCTGGGTAGGGATTTATCTTCTCCTTGATGAACTTGGCGAGCGCTATTATCCTTATCCTCGAGGGGTCCCTAGGTCCAAACGCTTCGGAGGGTTGGACGTCGAACTCCCTCTCTTCCCCTTCCTTCATCTCGAGGAGGTTCCTCTCCACCCCAGGGACAGCCATTCCCGCCCCTATTATGGCAAGGACCGGGCCGTACCTCTGCTTGGGGTTGAAGGCGTTCTCCTTCTTTGCCACCTCCTCGCTGGTGGTGTCAAAGAGCTCGCCCGTGGCTGCAATCCTCCCCGTATATTCTATCCTCAGGAAGTCACCCTTCTTCATAAAATCACTCTGTATATTTGTGGGGATTGCTTTTAAGCTTTCTAGGCGGGCTTTATCTCCCTGCATTCGGTGTATATCTCCAGCTCCCCGTAGTATTCCTGGAGTGTCCCTGATATGGAGACCGTATCACCCTCGCTTATATCGGTCCGGCCCTTGTAGGTGGAGCAGAAGACCTTGAGCTCATCATCCCCTTCCTGGATGTAGAACTGCTGGTAGACATACCCGCTCTTGGAGGTGTAGTCCTCGAGAATCCTTCCGACCGTTGAGGTGATTTTCACCGTGTTGTCAATCCTCATGTCGTCCAGAAGGTCTGACAGGGAGGAATAAGGATAGATGGTGTAGGAGTCCTCGAAGGGGTCATACAAACTGGAATCCCCTATGTAGTAGTCGCCAATCCCTGAGAGAAGGGCTATAAGGAGCATTGCCGATATGAGGACGAAGACCATGAGGAACCTGAACATCTCCTCGTTCCCCTTCAGCTCGCAGAACGGGCATTTCATCTGTTCACCCCCAGGTTTATGTCAAACCTCGTGGAGACCTGGTTCCTGAACCATTTCGAGTTGTAGAGGAGGATTGCAGAGAGCGAGAGAGTGATTATCCCCAGGTTGGCGAACACGCTGTCATAATATGCGAGGTTGAAGGACATGAAGTAAGGCCATGGGAAGAAGAACATCACCCCCGTGGGGGTTATGATGTCTGTCAGGAGGTGACCGAGGAAGCCCACGCCGAATGCCGCAGTGAGGGGCTTGTTCCTGGTGAAGATGAATATCCCTGCCATGCAGGCCAGCATTATGACTGGGGTGTGGATTATCCCCCTGTGCATGAAGGGGAATCCGTAATGCAGGACGAAATCGATGTCAGGGATTATACCTGCTATGGCAGTGGGAATCCTAGGAAGCCTCAGGAGATATGCCAGGGCAAGGGCGAACATGAAGTGTGTGGGTGCCATCATGGTATCTGTTAATATTGGGTCGGTTTCGGTTAAATAGGTTCAGCACATCTCAAACAGTGGCGGGTTATAAATCATCCAGTACGAATTGTGCCCGCTCACTGATTCTTGGTAATACAGGAACCCTATTGACTTTATAACCAAGCGCACTATATGAATCATAAAGCAAACCATCTAACATGTTAACAGTTTCATCATCCTCGGTTCGGGCATAATCTCTAACAAATTCTAATGGTTCGAGTATGAAAATTCCTTTATATCTGCGGTGATTAGATGCATCGATTATGGGTCTTGTATCCAAGCCCAATAATTTGTAATATGCGATGCTATCGGGGATTCCGCGTTCTAAGAATGTTAAGCGGTCGGGTGGAATTCTATCTTCAAGGGCAATCTTCATTTCGAGCACAATTCTCTGGAATTCGGTCTCGTCTGCCCTTATATCTTCTACTGACCGTCCATGGCTCATTTCATCATCAATGAATATGCGGGCTGCTTCAGGGATAGTGGGATAACCCAATTAACTGAGGTGTTCAATCAGTTTTGATTTCCCAGAGCTGGGTGCACCTGTAATAACATACCAATTCGTTTCTGTTGTCATAATGTATAGATAGGCAAAAACATTAAATTCATGATTTTGTATAACAGTGTTATATAAACCCGCGCAACAATTAAGTTCAGATGATTGTTAATGGCTGCCCGAAGTGCAGATTTGGCAGCGTTAACCAATTTAACAGTTAAGGTGTATGGATGAAACCAGTCTGCGAGGTGATGGTGTCTGAGATTCTCCCGGGGGTGAGGGCGCTGGTGGCAGGGAAGCTGGTTGAGAAGCATTCCTTCTCACAGATGAAGGCTGCCGAGAGGCTCGGGACCACGCAGCCCGCAATCTCCCAGTACAGGACCGGAATAAGGGGCTCTGGGATAAAGAGGCTCAGGGATAATGCAGAACTGATGGGAATGGTTGAATCCATAGCCGACAGGACCGCCTCAGGAGAACTGTCACAGGACATGGTGAGCATGGAATTCTGCAACGTGTGCAGGTTCATGCGCAAGGAAGGGATTGCATGTGAGTTCCACAGGAAGCTCTACCCCTCCCTTAAGGACTGCAGGATATGCATGGAAGAATAGGGCGCGAGAATGGGCTAGAAATCCATTATCCTTCTCTGGCGGAGGATTCTGCTCTGCTTGGTGTAGTCCCTGATTTTCAGCCTCAATCTTGTCCCTATCGCGAGCATGGCCTCATGGAGCGTGCTGAATTTCTCTGGCTCTCCTTTCATCGCCTCCCTGACGTTCTCCCTGACCTGCCAGACTCCTAAGGGGACTGTATATCCCTCGTACACCTCCCTGAAAACGATGACCCTCGCCTGCCTCTCCATCCTGCGGAGGCCTTCTATCACGCCCAGCCTGGCCGCATAGTAGCCGCCACCCTCCTTATCAGCGTACTTGGTCCTTCCCTCAAAGGGCTCGTACTCCTCGAGGATTTCCGTCCTTTTGAGTGAGGCGGTCCAGAGGCCTCCGGGAGCCCATGCCTCGAAGTTCTCGTATTCCCAGTTCCCAGGCATGAGGAGTATCTCGAAGCGGTTGTCCAGCGCCTTGTGGGAGAAGACCTGGAACTCGTTCACGCTGGGGAAATCCTTCACCTCGCTCACCATGAAGTCAAAGAGCAGGGAATCCGTGGCCGTTATGGACCACCTCGTGGGAACGAGCTTCCTCCTGTCCTTCATCCCGATGACACCTGACGACAGGATTGTGGATATCTTATAGACGTCCTGGCCGTCCCTGTAAAGCATGACCCCTGCATCACCTGCCTTCACGTCGTCAGAGACTATGTAATCTATCTTCCTGGGTATGTGGGGGTTCTCTGCTATGGTGAGCTTCTCGAGCGAGGCACTCGGCCCCATGGGCTGGTGGATGTCCGAGAAGGAGACCCTGTAGAGGGGCTTGGAGGAGAACGACATCTCAACGTCCGTTGGCTTGGTCGCAAGAGCGAGTTCCTGGTTCTCATAGACGTACCTGTTCCTCGCATGGACGTTCTGGGACATCCTGGACCTGAGCATAAGGGACCTGAGCTCTATTATGTCAGAGTAGTCCAGCGAGAGCCATGTAGCGGGGTTGTCGATGTTTTCCTTGAAATCAATCGCAGCGAGAGGCCCGACCCCCACGTTGGGGTAGCCGAACCTGCCGACGAAGACGGACGTTGACGGACCGAAGAATTCCTTCCCGACTTCCCTTGCCTTCGGCTCAACCGACATCCTTGCCAGGAGCGGGCACCTTGCCTGGCCGCACAGGGCGCGGCTTCCCTTGCATATCAGGCACATCCTCGCGGCAGAAACCATTTTAACCCCCTGATGTTCCTTGGGAACAAAGTTTTTTATATCATGAGTGGAGAATATCCATAGGGTGTTCGGGATGAAATGCGGACGGTGTGGAAACGATGCCAAGGAGGGCTGGACATATTGCCCTAAATGCGGCAACCCCCTCAGGAGGAGGGACGTGTTCAGTGACATGTTCGACAGGATGAGGAGGGAGATGAAAGAGATGGACAGGGTTTTCGAGAAGGACATGCAGTTCTTTGACATCTCCCCTTTCTTCAGGCAGCAGAAACCGAGAGGCTCTGGCTTCACCATAAGGATAACCCGCGCAGGGGGGAAGGAGCCAAAGGTCTCTGTCAAGACATTCGGGAACGTTGACAACAACGTGAGGAGGGAGCTCTCAGAGGAACTCGGGGAGATGGGCGTCCCCAAACAACCAAAACCAGAGAAGAGGGAGCATAAAGAAGGCCTTCTGAGAAGGATGATTCCTGCAGGAGGGCAAGCAGAACCAAGGGAAGCGCATAAGGAAGCCCTGGAGAAGGAAGAGCACCGCGAGCCCAGGAGCACAGAGGAGCCCGAATGCGAGGTGCGGCCTCTTGAGGACAGGGTGGTCGTGGAGATAAAGCTCCCGGGCGCCAAAGAGAAAGACATCAGGATAAAGGAGCTGGAGAGCTCTGTGGAGGTCAAGGCAATGGTGAAGGACAAGGCATACTTCAAGATACTCACCAAGCCAGAGAACAGGAGGATAACGGGGAAGTCCTTCAGCAAGGGCGTCCTGAAGGTGGAATTCCAGTAACCCTTTTACTGCTAACAACCTCGCCAGTTAACCATGTGGCAGTTAACCGTACCGAATAATAATTGCTCCCAAAAGCGTTAACGGAAAAGGGTGAATGTAATCTTTTCATATTGCTCCACAGCTTGCGACTGAAACAACATAAACAAGCCGGTTGATTGCTGACCATCAGGTCAGGTTTCCAAGGAGGCGTCTGTAAGCTGTGAATTTAGAGGGATATCCGGCAAAAAACATGTCCGCATTATGCCTTTTACGGTCACCAAAACCTTTATAAACCCTTTATTGTAACTATCGTATAGTGACAAATAATGTCACGGAGGTGTGGAAATGATATACCGTGCAAATAGCCGGTCAGTGAAAGATAATAGATGGCTACCAGAAGGGGCAAGTGATGTAGTGGGACCGCATACTGAGATACCGAAGGATATTATTGATGGTATGGAAAGTTTTGCGGGTAGCTATAATCTACAGCACATTGGTAGGGGATATTATCTTGAAGACAAAACCGGTAAAATCTACAAAAGGGTCGGCGGAACTGATGAAATACCGGTATTTGAAGAAATAGAAGTTAATCATCAACATGACAACAGATGTTATACAATTAGTTAATGCTGCTTTTTAGCAGATTTCCTCCTCCAAACCCCCGCAGTCATGGGTGAGGGCAATGCCCGAGGAACCCCGTGACTGCACCAAATTTTTGTCAGTTTGTTCTGTTCAATGTGTTTCTTTTCAGTGATAACCGGCAGCTACGGAACCTAAAAGCTTTAAATATACTCCTGCCAATCAGTATTCAGGTGAAATATTAAAGGACGGCTAACGCTGATTGAACAAGGCCGTCTCCGTAACCAACAGGAAGGCGAAACATAAAAGGCCGTGCCCCGAAAGGTGCGGCTCCGTATCAGAGTATGAGGCGAAAAAGATGCCAAGGCCGTCACTGAGGTCAAGGACCCTGAAGAGGATAAAGATAAAGGTTCCCGGAGGGGCAAGGATAATCCATTACATAAAGAAGAGGCCCGGGAAGCCCAGGTGCGCCCTGTGCAGCAGGCCGCTTTCTGGAACTGCCAGGGGAACCAAGGCTCAGGTCAAGGGCATGTCGAGGAGCCAGAAGACCCCCACCAGGGCTTATGGGGGGAACCTCTGCCCGGCGTGCTCGAAAGAGGCATTGAAGGACACGAAACTGAGGTGATATGATGTTCGAGGTAGGAAGGGTTTGCCTGAAGATTGCAGGAAGGGAGGCAGGAAGGTATTGCGTCATTGTAAACAAGATTGACGATAATTTCGTCACCGTTACCGGCCCCAGGAACCTGACTGACGTCAAGAGAAGAAGGTGCAACGTGAATCACCTGGAGCCGATACTCGACGTGCTGAAGATAAAGGCGGACGCCAATGACGAGGCTGTCCTCAGGGCGTACCAGCAAGCCAACCTCATGAAGAAGCTGAACCTGGAGGTAAGGAAGAAGCATGAAAGCAAAGCCAAAAGCGAAGAAAAAGCCAAGAAGAAAGGTAAGAAAGACAGCAGGGATAGCAAGGATTCACACAAGAAGGTAAAGAAAAAGTAATCTTCTTTTGTCTGGCAAGAAACCCACAGAAACATATATAAACCTGCTTGTAATATACGTAGTAATCAGGTGCATGGCATGAAATGCGTGAGCTGCGGAAAGAAGGTGGAGACAGAGCCGGTCTGGGTGGAGTTCAAGTGCCCGGGCTGCGGCAAGGAGAGCATAATCAGGTGTGACAAGTGCAAGAGGATGGAGAATCCCTACACATGCAAGTGCGGCTTCACAGGACCCTGACGATAACATGATTTAAGAGTTGAGAAAAACAGGATTGATGAAATGGGAGAAGTAATCTGCGTCTACAGGATAATGCCAGAGAACCCGGAGAATCTCGCTTCTGTAAAGAAGGCGCTCGAGGGTTTGAAGCCCGCGAGGCTAGAGGAAGAGCCGGTCGGATTCGGAATCGTGGCTCTCAAGTTCACGGCGGTCATTGACGACGGTCCGGGTGTCCTTGAGAAGCTCGAGGGAAAGCTTGGAAAGATAGAAGGCATAGGAAGCTGCGAGAACGTGATGACAACCAGAGCGCTTTAGAAACCCTAATATTGGATAGTCGTCTTGAGTGTGTGTTGCAGAAATTAAGTTTTACTCCCAGAAGAACTGGTAATCCCTCACTGCGCGGACGTCGCTCTTCTTTGGTCTCCTGCTCTTCCAGTAGTAGGTGAGGCCGAAGCCTGTCAGTAACCCTCCGAGGTGGCCGAAGTTGGCTATTCCGGGCTCTATGCCCGTCACGCCGAGGAATAGCTCCAGTGCCGCTATTGCGAGGATTGCCGTGAAGGCCGGTATGGGGAACGGCAGGGGGAATATGATTATCTTCTCCTTGGGGAACATGAACCCGAAGGCTGCCATCACGCCGAAGACCGCCCCGGATGCTCCCAGCATCGGTATGTCAGAGATGCCCATCAAAAGGATGTAAAGGAATGCCGAGCCTATCCCTGATATCAGATAGAGGGTTATGTATCTCCTCTCCCCGAGGGCGTTCTCTATCACGCCCCCGAATATGAAGAGAACAAACATGTTTATCATGATGTGCATGACTCCGCCGTGCATGAACATGTACGTTATGAACTGCCACCATGCGCCTGATAATGCCTCTGTAGGGACGAGCCAGAAAAATGTCGTGAACGGGGCTATCGCTACCTGAAGTATGAACGCTGCCAGATTGATTCCTATCAGGGCTGTGGTTACCCTCATGAAACATCAGCTATTGGTTATATCGGATTCTTATTAATAAAGTTTGTAGTAAATGGACGGCATTAAATTAATTGAATAAAGCCGTCATTGCTTGCCCATAAAAATTATAGAATCTAGTGGCTTTTCTTCTTCTTCCTGAAGTATCTCCTCCAGACGAAGAATCCTATTATCACTATGACTGCGAACCAGAACAGCATGCTTATCCCGGAGGTGTCCCCGCCGGGTGTCTCGAAGCTGAGGACTATGTCCTTTGTTATCTGGCCCTCCTTCAGGTCAGGGCCCACGTAATCTATGACCAGCTCTCCCGCGCCCTTCATGACGAGAGGGAATGAGAATTCCGTCTTTTTCGTTGCCTTGAGCTGGCTCAGGTAATCTATCCCCACTGCCTCGCCGTCTATCAGGAGCTTTGCCTCCACAGAGCTTGCGTCTGCCGTTCCCTTGTTGGCAACCTCTATGTCAATCGTCCCCCTCGTATAGTCGGGCTCTATGCTTATTATGTCCATTATTATGACGCCTGTGACAGGAATCCCGAGATCGAATGACTGGGTCTGCTGGGCATTGTTCTCGTCCTTGTAGCTGAGTGTCAGGGTCGATGTGTATACGCCGTAATCGAGGTCAGAACCTATCCCTATTGTGAGCTTGACGTCCTTCGTCTCCTCAGGCGCTATGTCACCGACGTAGACCATCCCTCCTGACAGGACAGGGACTATGGAAGTGGATTCTGCGGCAAAGCTTCCCTGGACCTGCCTTGCCGTTCCGGTGCCTATGTTCATGATGTTGACGTGGAGTTCAACCCTTCCCCCTGGCTCTATGTTGGCAGGGACCGTGGTTATGTTCTCTATGACGAAGTTGGTGCTTCCCTGAACATCTATCGAGACCGTTCTCTCGGTGTATATGTCAGGGCTCAACTGGGGATAAAGCCTGAACTTGAGGTCATAGCTGTTCGAGTTTGCCGTGTCAGAAACCGTAAGCTTGAATGTCGTCTTCACAGAGTTCCTTGCGGATATCCTTGAGAACAGCTTCGTGGCATCCTGGCCAGTCACGAGCGTGAACGGGGACTCTGGAACAATCTGAACTATATAATTGTTGGCGTCGGCATAGCCATTGTTCTGTATCTCTATCTCAACGTCCAGCGTTCCTCCCGGGTCTGCCGGATACGGAGTCTGCTTGGTAAGGACTAACTGGAGGTCCGAGCTGGTCTGTGCACTGGCCATTCCTGAAAGAATCAGCACTGAAATCAGCGCGAATGCCAGAATCGTTTTTTTGAACATCTGAACCCCTTATATTATCTTACCATCCATCATTTTAATGGTTTTGTCTGTATAGTCGCCTATCCTGTGGTCGTGGGTGACGACAACTATCGTATACCCTTTCTTTTTGTTTAATTCTTTAAGAAGGTTTAGTATCTTGAAGCCCGTCTTTGTGTCAAGGTTTCCGGTGGGCTCGTCGCCGAGGATTATTGTTGGCTCGTTCGCGAGGGCCCTCGCAATGGCGACCCTCTGTTGCTCCCCGCCGGAGAGCTGGGTCGGTTTGTGGCTCAGCCTGTGCGAAAGGCCGACCATGTCCAGGAGGTATCTCGCCCTCTCCCTTGCCTGGCCCTTGCTCTTGCCGTTTATCCTCAGGCCAAGCTCCACGTTCTCGAGCGCGGTGTAGCTGGGTATCAGGTTATACTGCTGGAATATGAATCCTATCTTCCTCCCCCTTATCCTGGCGAGCTGCCCGTCCTTGAGGTCATTGACCCTTTGACCGTCTATGAAGACCTCCCCGCTGGTTGGCCTGAGAAGGCACCCTATTATGTCAAGGAAGGTAGTCTTTCCAGAGCCGGATGGCCCCATTATGGACATGAAAGCTCCCCTCCTTATCTTGAGGTCTATCCCCTTCAGGACCTCGACCCGGCATTCGCCTTCCTCTCCGAAGCATTTTGTTATGTTCCTTACCTCAACTATTGTATCGTCCTTTTCGGTGACTTTCTCCTTTTCACTGGCTTTCTTTTTCATCAGAACACCTATCAATGTTCGTTTGCTGGAATAAAAAGGTTTCATAACAGTGGCAGGTTGTCAGGGGAATCCCGCCCGGAAAAGGCTTCAGGGAAATGATGATTTGCTTGATGTCGCTTTACAGGATTATTATACTACAGGAAATCCCGTAACCTACAAAATTTCGATCCATATATATAGGATAACAGATAATAATATACATAAGGAAAAAGGCATTTTCAGGCATTAACCCGGAGTGGGGGCTTCAGGGGATTGCTCATTGCACAAGAAAGTCATCAGGGGTAAGGTTTATTATTATACCAGCACCAGGGAGAATGGCAGGGTCAGGACTATATATCTGGGGATGACGGAACAGGAGGCCTTTAGGAAGGAGAAAGAGCTCCACGGCGAGGGCCATGACAGGAAGGTCTTTGCCGGGGCAATACTCTCCCTTTTCATACTCTTCGCTATAATATTCATAGGAGGGAATTTCACCGGCCTGTTTCTGGTATCAGAGACCCATGAACTAAACCTTTCGGCTGACGGGAATTACAGGTTCAACTGGACACCGGTCGTCGACGGAAACCTTTCATCCTTCCGCCTTAGCGGAGAGGTTATGGGCGACGGAAACGTCGTAATCTTCCTTTCTTCCAGCCATGAAAATTTCGTTATTTTTGACAAATCCCTTGAAAACACGTCCGTCCTGAACGGTTCCTGCCAGGAAACCTGCAATTTCTCTGCTTCCGACCCACCCCAGCCCCCGTTCGGGGTGGTTTTACTTGTCGAGAACGGGACGACAGTTAAACTCGATAATATTTTGTACACGGTAGACGTATCCAACGAGTCCTCTGATGAAAACATTACTAGGGATATGAACGAAACCGATATCATTGACAACCAGACAATGGCCAACCTTACCGTTAACATCACAGAGCCCGGGCTCAACATTACAGTAAATCAGACGCAGAATCTGACGGACAGTCTCAATCTAACTGTCGACGGGACCATACTGACCATGATCTCAAACCTCCAGGGCAGGCTGGGAGTTAGGATATCGGAGATGGAGAGGTCCGGTGACAGGTTCGATGTAGTCCTCGGTGAGAGGAACTCCTCAGTGAGCCTTCATGGAGTGGACGTCTCAGAGATAAGGAAGCTCACATTCAGCGAGGTTGACACCGCGATGTTCAGGGGAAAGAAGATATCCCTGGGAACGGAAACGGTGGGTGCAGAGATTCCAGGCAACGCGACGGCAACGATAACCCTGGAGAAGAAGGGCCCTGTCAACAGGATACTGAAATGCGACGATTATATAATAGATGATGAGTCCTGCCTGGAATGGGTCGCCACTGACATAGAATTCGAGGACAACGGGACCCACATAATATTCAACGTATCTGGGTTCTCTGGCTATGCAGGGGCGTTCATAGATATAATAAACGTTCAGTCATACCCGACAATAGAGGGCAACTGGACCGTCAGGTTCACCACCAACGGGACAGCAGACCTCTACATAACCGCGATAAACGGCACGACCTTCGGCGACGGAAAGCCGGATGACCTGGAATTCCTCGAGCTCGCGTGCAGGGAGCAGATTCTCTCTGCAGATTTCAACGGGACGTCCTTCTTCTATGCGAACTACTCCTGCAACGGGACCGGATACGAGACCTCAAGGGTCCACACATACGGGAAGCATTACCTGGAATTCAGGTTCGGCGGGGACACAGGATACGCGTTCAACGACGTGACCGTGGAGAGGGAAATCGTGGGTGAGTGGGGAACAGAGGCAGACATACAGATGACCTGGAGCTACAGGGCATTCCAGCACGAGTTCGATGACATTCCTGTGGTCGTGCACGGCGTGGAGTATGACTACACCTACACGGATAATCCCTGCGCTACCAGGATAAAGAACGTGACCACTACAGGTTTCTGGTACAGGTCAGAGAGCTGGGACTCTGACGGGACTGCAGGAAACTGGGATGATGATTGTCCGGCAACCGGTGTGGGGATAGACTGGATTGCAATGGAGAAGGGAATCCATAACGTGACCGACAACAGCGAAGGCAACTCGAGGATTGTAGAGGTACAGAACTTCACGATGGAGAGTGCATACTGCGGCCAGGACCAGGACTGGACCCTTGCGCAGAACCAGAGGACTTTCAGCTACGGCTGGACCTACAGGCCTCTGGTCATGGCCGCTGTCCAGTCGGCAAACGATGATAGTGAAATCCTTTACTACATACACGGAGGGACTGCGCAGGCAGATACATGGGGAACAACGATGGTCGAGATAGGCCTCAACGGGATGGAGAACGACGGGAACTGGGACCCCTGTGCAGACCACACCTCTGACGAGGAGGGGGGATTCATAGCATGGGAGATAGCGGACACCTACAATTCAGAGAGCTGCTACACGTTCGAGACAGGCAACACCACGAATGCTTATACATATGAGATATGCTGGGAGGCCGACACGGTGGCAGGGCCCAACGCTGACGCGCCCCCTCTCACGAACGATTACGTGGCGCTTGATCAGGCCTATCCGGACGGGATGTGCCTCTCGGGCCCGACAGAGATAGACGGAGGGAATGGGGTGTACGGTGTTACTGATTACGACGCTGGGGGGAGCAACTGCTACTTCGGCGCAGAGGAGGACCAGAACGAGGATGAGGAGCAGTCCCACACCAATGAGCCATGGCTCGCGATATTCTTCAACTCCTCAAGCGGCTTCATATACTCGAACTATACGACGAGTTACTATCCCAACGTCTCTGCCAAGGGCGGCTTCCTCTCCTCGCCGGTCATAAACTTCGGCCAGAGCATAGAGTTCCGGGCAAACTGCTCTGAGATTGACGGCAGCAACAATGCATCCGGCGTTTACGCAATCCTCCAGGACAACACGTCCGGCTCATGGGACGTCACGCCGACATCTGACACTGACACATATTCAAACGTTAGCTATTATTACATAGGAGAGATTGAGAAGGGAACATCATCAGGGAACTATTACTTCAACATAACCGCCCCGCTGTATGGTGACTATTACTTCAGGACGCAGTGCAACACATCGGATACTAACCCCTCGAACTCGACGGAGAGGTTTCTTGACGTCATTGACCCTCTTGCTCCGTGGTGGTCCGGTCTTGGTTCCAATGAATCGAACCCTGCCTCTGATGACGAAGTCGAGTTCTACTCGTTCTGGGAGGATGACTTCCTTCTTTCCGGCTGGATATTCTCATGGAACGGGACTGTGACAGGAAGCTGGAGCAACGGCAGCTATACTGCCTTTACCGGCCAGGCCAACTGGTCAAACACCACCAGGGTGATAGAGAGCTACCTGTCCGGGAAGGTCGTCGGGTACAGGTTCTACGCGAACGACACGTACGGGAACATGAACGCGACTGGCATACAGACAATAGACGTCCAGTCAGAGATGGACGCAGAGAGCCCCAAGATAAATTCCTTCAATGCCACGCCTAACCTCACCGGTTATGGCGACGTCATAACCATACAGGCCAACGTGACCGACAACATAGGAGTGGACACGGTCGAGGCTAACGTAACGTACCCTAACGGCACCTCGATAGAGTTTGAGCTTGACTGGGATTACGGGGACATATGGAGCAGCACCTTCAGCGACACGTGGCAGTGGGACAACTACAGCTATTACGTGACCGCGACAGACACCACGGCGAACGCGAACAACACCATGGAAGACTATCCGCAGAACTTCACAATAAGGGCTGAGGCTTACGTTTCGATACAGACAGAACACGACACCTATGGTGCAGGTGACGAGATTTACCTGGCCGGCGGGGACTGGTGGAACAGGACGTGGGATAAGAGAATGGAAATAACCGTAACGAGCATTGGCTCGACGAGCCTCTCTGGCTTCCCCGCCTTTCTGAACGTGAGCTATGACCCGGACATGCAATCCAATTATAATGATGTCCGGTTTGTCAACGGAACATGTAACTCAGGACAGGACACAGAACTTCCTTACGAGATTGACAATTACACATCAGACAATCTGCTGGTCTGGGTGAGGATACCCGCCATGGAGCCGGGGGACAATTCCATATGCATGTATTACGGCAACCCTGACGCGGAATCGGGTGAGAATAAGACAGGTGTCTGGAATAGTGATTATATCGGTGTCTGGCACTTCAGCGAAAACGGAACGAATGACAGGAATGACTCAACCACGAACAACTACGGCGCGGCCCCGCGGAGCTATGACGGTGATGAGGATATCCAGGGTCTGATAGGAGGGGCATACCAGTTCGATAATACGGATTATCTCGCGATAAGGGACCTCTACTATGATTCTACGATATACATACCAGAGCTGACCGCGTGCGTGTGGTTCAGGACATCGTTTGTGGGAGCATCCTATAATGACAACTGGGCCTTCTTTGATTATGACCGTTCCGAGTTCTTTGACTTCTACATAAGGGGTGATGACGGAAGGCTGGCATTCTCCACAGACATAGGGGCAACCAACGACATGGACGGTACAACAAGCGGTTTGAATGACGGCCAGTGGCACTATGGATGCGCTGTCTATGACGGGACTGACAAGCTCATATACGTTGACGGAAACCAGGATAATGTGGTCCTCAACCCCCACGGCGGGGCAGACCTGGGCTCTTCAGGGGCCCTGACGAGGTATGGAATCGTGGGAGACGGTTCTGAGGCCGCCACCTTTGACGGGGGAACCAACGGATTCTATTATGAGGGTGATATTGACGATATCAGGTATTCCAGCACCACGAGGAGCGGTGACTGGATAAACATGAGCTTCCTTCTGGTCAGTGACCAGTCCACTTACGTTGATTTCGGTGATGAGGAGAGGGAATCCCTCAATGTTTTGAACAACACGGGCCCTGTCAACATATCCGGCTACCTGCTGATGCAGGTCTGGAGGAACGACACCCTAGAGGTCCTGGAAACCATGATAGATGATTTTGATAACAACACTAAAAGAGACATTGACTCAAGCGAAACCCTCCTCCTGAGCACCATATGGAACACGAACCCCTGGAACACGACAGGCAACGGGACCGGTTATTACAGGGCTTATGTCGGCCTGACTGACCCTTACGGCAACCTTCTGGTCAATGATTCAGGTGAGAACATCTCTGATTACTACATATTCTACATAGACATAAGCGCACCCCAGTGGTCATTGAACGGGACCAACAACACGACACCCGAACCCCTCGAGTGGGTTGAATTCTATGCGAACTGGACAGACAATGGGGATATGGATACCTGGGTATTCGAGTGGAACGTCTCTGGTACCATGACCGCGAATACCTCTGGGAGCCTCTCCTCTGATAGCTGGAGCAACGCAACTGTCCAGATTCCAACCGAGGCAGAGCTGATGACAATTGCATGGAGGTTCAGGGCCAATGACACGGAAGGAAATTCCAACACGACCGATATCTGGTACATAAATGTGAACGATACCACCCTGCCTGTCATATCCCAGGAGCAGGTCAGCGATTCCCTGATTAACCGCTATGATGATGCAGAGATATCAGCCAACGTGACTGACAACAATGCTCCCCAGGATGTCTGGGCAGAGATACAGGAACCCATAAGTGGTTATACAAATGAGACCATGTCCCTCCTTTCCGGAGACATATACAATGTTTCTTACCAGTGCAATGAAATCGGCCAGTACAATGCAAAGGTATGGGCAAACGACTCTAGCGGGAACGAAAACGTCTCATCCACCTTCTATTGGGACGTTTATGGCTGGTCCAACGTAAGCCTTGAGTCTCCAGCAGGGGGGAGCTTCCCCAAGGAGACGATAATCAATATCACGTGCCAGGTGGCTGATGCCGACCTCTCCACGGGGATAGATTCCTATCCAGTGGAGTTCTGGGATAACGGAGGGAGTTTGGGAACGAATTATACTAATTCATCAGGTTATGCAATCTTCCAGTGGGACACCTATGGCGAAAGTGACGGTGACCACACCCTTAACTGCACCATCTCT
>CAZIAB010000017.1:0-16924 GCA_964537525.1 uncultured archaeon | reverse complement strand
TCTGCCTCCATGAACTGCCTCATCTTCATATCCTTCATTTCATCACTCAGGCTCTTCAGGTCCCCGAGCCTCCTCCTTATGTCATCGAGCTCGTTCTTTGTGGCGAAGGCCCTCTTCAGCTTCACCTTGCCCATCTTCTCGAGCATGCCCTTAACCCCGGCGTTCTTCAGGGCCTCGAGCAGTTCGTCAACAATCTTCTTCACGTCATAAATCTTGTCGTCCCACTCCATCCTGGAGGCCTCAATCTTCTTTGCAAACTCGTCCTCGACCATCTTGACGTCATCCTTCTTGACCATCTGGTCGAGCTTTATGTCAACCATATCAACCGTCTTCATCAGCTCGTGCATGGCGTCCTCGTTAAGCGTTATCTTGTCCTTGAACCTGTCGACCTCCCCGAGCTTCTCGCTCATCTCCGCGAACATGGCCTCTATCTTCCCGGCAAGCCTCGAGGTGTATTTCCTGTCCTTCTCCACAATGTCAATCTTCTTCTTCAGCCCCTCTATGATTTCGACCAGGTTCTGCACGTCCCTTATCTTGAAGAGCGTTGTCTTTATACTCTTCAGCTCCTTGGAGAGTTCCTTTGTCCTGGCATCGAGACCCTCTATCTTCACAGCGTTGACCTCTATTCCCTGCACGCCCCTCTCCAGGTTCGCCGCTATGCTCCTCGGCGATATATCCTTTACAGACTCCTTCATCTCCTTGAACTCCGTCTGTATGTCAGTGAAGACCCTGTCCCTCCCGAGGACAGACGACCTTATCTCCCCTATCTCCTCGTTGAGTACGGATATCCTGTCAGAGAGGGCCTGCCTCTCCGCAGTCATCACATCGAACTTCCCCTCGAGCTTCTCTGTCTTCAGAACGAGCTTCTCTATGTCCGATGCGCTCTTGATCCTGACTTCCCTTTTCTCTTCCTTTTCTATCCTGGGGGGCTTCCTACCCTCCTTCTTCTCAATGGCCTCGAACTCCTCCGGGCTCATCACGTTCTCCTCGGGTGATATGTCCTTCTCATCGCTCATTTTCCTCACCGCGTATACCTAAATGTTGTTGCAGAGACGTTATATAGATTTGCGCCATCCTGAACTGTCCCCTCTTCAGCTTGTCGCTCGCGAGCTTGAACTCCAGTTCCACGTCGAACACGTCCTGGTTCGCGCTCTTCATGTCCTCTATCTTGTTTCCTATCACGTCCAGCTGCCTCTCGAACTTCTTGTACGTTTCCATCTCCTCGTCGCTTATCTTGTGCGGGTTGTGCCACGTCGGCCTGAACTGGATGAAATACGGTTTTCCTTCATTATACTTGGGGTTCTGAACCATCCCCACGCCGACGCCCTGCCTTGATATCCTCTCGGCATACACTTCCCCATATTTGCTCTTTGCCTTGTTTATGTCGACTATCGACTTCGTGTTGAACTGTATGTCTGTGAGGACGTTACCTGCTATGACCTCCTTGAAGTCAGCCAGCACCTGCGAGCACATTATAAGTCCAATCCCCCACTTCCTGAATTCCCTGCACGCCTTCTCGAGATAGACATAGCCACCTTTCCCTCCGTACTTCTCAAGCAGCCTGTGGACCTCGTCAAAGACTATAATCATCTTCAGGGACGTTGATTCCTCCCATGGAGCGGCGAATATGGAATCCACTATGTTCTGCACGGCAATGTCATACTCTCCGGCCCTGAGTTTGTTCATCGTGAAGACCGTTACCTCGCCGGGGATCATGTATTTCTTGAGGTCCACTCTCATATGCGGGTCATTCACCTCATAGATTAGTCCCTTGTAGGCCTTGGCATCCCGCTTGCTCATCCCGAACTCAGGATACCTGCTGATGAGCCGCTCGTCATTGACCGCCTTCACGAATCCCGTCCACTGCGCAGTGGGGTCGAAAACGATGACAGGAATCTTCCTCTCAAGGGCCTCCTCAACGAAGACGGACGCTCCTACGGACTTCCCGGCTCCTGTTGAGCCGGCCATTATGGCATGGGTTGTCAGGTCATCCGGGTTGAACCAGGCCTTCCTGTTGGTCTCTGCAATCTTCCCAATCCAGAACGAGTCACCGATATCCTGCGGTATCTTGCCATAGTTGACAGGGAAGATGTACCTTGCCTTCTCTATCCTCCATTTCATGTACCACTTCCTCCCGAAATAACCGAACCCTATTATGGCGGACGCGACTATTATCGCGAGCATGACCCTCCCTATCTCTGATTCCCAGAAGGGGATGGTGACTGTGAAGACCTCTATCTCATTCACGGAATACATGTTCCCCTCACCGAAGTATGCATACACGTCCAGGTAGTAGTCACCGAACTCCCAGACATTTCCCCTCATGTCAATGGCCTTCCTGAATCCCACGGTATCCTTCAGGAAGACGGTCTCGTTCGTCTCCATGACGGTCTTCCCTGTATTCGCGTTCTTTATGCTGTACACGAGAGTCACGTTGAATTCCTTTGCAAAGCCGGTGTTCCTGAGTTCTACAGAGAACCTGAGAGTCCCGTAGGGGTCAACGGTCTTCGTTATCATCTCAAGTATCATCGTAAGGAACCTGCTTCCCTCAAGGCTCACTGTCATCGTTATCGGCACATCGAGCTCCTTTGTCCCGGAAGTGGCCTTTATGCCCCCCGTATACGTTCCTGTTCCCATACCCTCCGGGACGGAAACCGTTATAAGGACTGTCTTCGTCTGGTTGGCATTGAGATAGACGGTCGTGCTCTCTGGAATAACCAGGTCTTCAAGCCCGTAGACATCCAGATCCACCGTGATGTTGCTTGCCGTCCTCTTGTTCTTTATCGTAAACGCGTACGTCTTGTTCTCCCCAGGATGCACCCTCACGTTTCCTATGTCCGTCGTGACGGTGAACGGGAACGTATCGGTCACTGTTGTTGTTACGGTTGTTGTCCCGCTGCTGCTGCTCCCGCCGGGGCTCCCTCCAGGAGTATCATCCCCCGGAGGCTCATATCCGCTGCAGTCAATCAGCGCGCCCTGCGCATTGGTGCACGCCTGCGCAATCGCGTATGCAGAGAAACCGGAGACAGGGAAGGAAAAGCTGGAGCCGCTTATGTTGGGGTTAAGGTCCCTGTTCAGGTATGAGAAGTCAGTGGTCCCGGTCCCGCAAACCCTTGAATAAAAGTCCCAGCTTGAGCAGTAAAGTACCTCGAACTTGCTTTCAGAGGTGTCTGTCGTGGTCTGGAGCCACGGCGCAAGCGCGCTCTCGTAATCTATCGTTACGTATGCGCTCGTGTACGTGAGGTTCCTGATGTCCACTGCAAAGCCCAGCAGTATGTTCTTTGCGGTGTTGGGAAGCGTGAATTTTGATATGCCTGTTGACGTCTTGTTCGGGAACCAGTCGAACCCGAGGGGGTCTGTCCAGTTCTGCGGGTCTGAGACGTTGTGCTGCGTCCTCGCGGAATACCTCGCGCTCGCGTTGTAGAAGGTTATGTTCTCCTGCCCCACCTGAATCATCATGTCATACTCCCTGTTGTGGAGCGTCCAGTTGAAGAAATTGTTCGAGGAGGAGTTCGTGGCGAAGCTGTGTATCTTCCACCCGGAACTGACCCTGTAAAGGGAGAAGTTGGCTGCCATCGTGATGTTGTTCTTGTCTGTTACGTAGCCGAGAAACTGTATCGTTGTGTACACGTCAAAGTAACCGTCCGGCATTTCCGTGCTGTTCTGGTTCCCTGCGCTGTCATTCGCATAAACCGTAACCACGTAGTCTCCGACCTGATCGGGGTTCGTGAAATTGAACCTCCAGTCATCATTCGAGGTGTTGTACAGGTAATACGTCAGGGTCGTCCCGTTGGGATAAAGCACGCTCGCCCAGCTCGTGTTCACGAAATCGTTGTCCGTTATGTTGACCAGGAAGTTCATAGCGCTGACGCTGCCGTTCAGTATGTTGCCTTCAAAATCCGTGCCCGCAAGAGTGAAGGAGTTTATCCCCGGAGGGGTTATGTCATTGTACCTCACCGCATTCGCCTGGATGTCGGATATGTTCAGCCCACCCTCTGAATAGTGGCCCGTGACGTTGAGGTCAGCGAGGAGGGGATTGCCCGTAATGCTGGGCGCATTGCATGAAAGGGACCAGAGCTCTGTGATGTTGTTGTAGGATGACGTGAGGCCTGTGCAGTTCCTGCCCCCGACGTTAACAGTCCATGTTATGTTGTTCTCAAGGACGGAATTGTTGCCGCTCAGCGATGCATTTACTACGATGTTGATTGCCTGGCTAGCGTTGAGCGGGCCGGCCGGGCTGGTCGTGTTCGGCGAGATTATCGTCACGGAGAGGTTTATCACCGTGAGCGTCACGGAAACGTTCATCTCGCTGGGAACGGCATTCGGGGTGGTGCAGTTTACCGTTATGTTGAACCCGTACGGTCCCTCCTCATACCCGGTGCTCGTGTTGTGATATATTAGGATGGTCTTGCTCTGGTAAGACGTGAGCGTGAAGCTCGTGTTGCTGAGGCTCGTATACGTCAGGTTCCCTCCCCTCGTCAGGACGAACGAATACGATGCATCCTTGTTGTTGGTCACTATGAGATACGGGTAGAAGCTCCCGTTAACTGGGGTCGGACCTATGCTCTTTGAGAAGTTCTCGTAGTTGACCCTCCAGTCCTGGTCAGTCACGTTGACGTTGAGTGTCAGGTAGTCCCAGCATTCCGATGCGGGCGAGCAGACCGAATCGCTCGCGTTGGCATAGACACTCGTCGTATAGACTCCGAGCGCCGTATCCTCCGGGACGGACAGGGATATGGTCGTGTTTGAGACGGAACCCTTTGCCACTGACGTCAGGTTCTGCGGCTCATAGCTCCTCCACTGCACTATGCTTGCCGCATCCCCGCCCGATTCCGTAAACGTGACGTTAAGGAGCTGGGTGTTCCCTGGCGCATGCACGGTCAGGTTCCCGGCCTCGAACGAGCCTCCCCTCGCTATTGTATAGTTTATCTCGTCCTGGACAATGTCGAGAATCGTGTTGCTCTCGATATACAGCGGTGTGCTGTTGGAAACATTTCCCGGAGTGGCGTCCGCGTTCTGCCACGTGACGTTCACGTCAATGCCATAATTCCCCGGGTCTGCAAGGTAGGTGACGTTGACTGTTATGTTCCTCTGGCAGGTTGCCGAAGGAAGCAGCGGGGAGCACGTCGGTGTGTTGTAAAAGACGCCAGTGGTTGCGTTTACCGATATGGTTATGTTGTACATGCTGCTGCCGCCGGTGTTCTGCAGAGTGATGTTCATGACAAAGCTGTGGTTGTTGCTCGTGTTGACGCCCGTAGCGCTCTCTGTCGCCTGCGGCTGCTGATAAAGGACGCCCGTGGTGTTGCCCGTTGATATGTTGAAGGACATCCAGAGCTCGTTGTTTTCCGTATCGTTATAGAACACGTTCCCGTCATCCGTTATGTTGCACGTCCAGTTATGTTCCCCAGCGACATCAGACGAATTCACCCACCTGAAGACTGCAAGACCGTCCGTTCCAGTGGTGTTTGAGCCTATGAAGGCACCGTTTTCATCGAAATAAGAAACGTTATGGCCGTACACGGGCAGGGAGGTGTTGTAATCCGTAACGTTACATACCAGGTTCAGGGTAGCGTTCTTCATGCAGATGAAACCGGACTCGTTGTAAGTGCAGTGGTTGGACGATATGTTTATGCCAGAAAGGTTGCTCCACCCATAGATTAGAACGTCCCTGTTCTCCAGGCCGGTCACGTAGAACTCGCCAGAGGCGTTGGCAACCACGGTCCTCAACCCGACATCCTCGTAGTCACCGATGTTCCAGGTACCGTTGGTCTGGTCGTGTATCCCTGTCTGTGACCTTATCTCACCGCGGAGGTTGCCGTCATGATTGATGCAGTTCCCGGACGAGTCAGAAAGGCAGACATAATCAATGTACACATGGGATGCCTCCTGGCCAGAGCCGCCGTCCCCGTGGTCATGAACAGTCACGTTCATGAACTCTGCCCCGTTGAACCCCGTGCTGTAGCAGGTTTGTGTCCTCCATTGGGCAGCGGCCTGCGATGCATTCGGGGCAGTGAGGGTGCAGCTGCCGCTTCCTGCATTAATCCTGATGTATGAGCCGTCACCGAACGTTCCCCATGCCTTGTACTTGGCTGTTATGTAATTCACCGTAATGTTCCTGGCAACGCTTATGTTCGCCCCCATTATATTGCCGTTGTCCTGGCCCGAGCTCTCTGCAGAAAGATAGAGGGAATAGCTGCCGTTCTCCTCTGTCCCCTCTGACAGTATCTCGCAGATGCATGCTGGCTTGAATGCAGGGTCGCAGTTATACCTTATGCAGGTCCATGGATAAGCCAGGCCGCTCTCGAAACCGGAGTTCTCCATGAAGGATATGTTCTGGTCCGATGGCGCGGTGGTATTGAACTCCACCCTGAAGGTCCTGTTGGTATTGGCAGGAAGGTCAATCACGAAGACGAGCTCGGACAGGTTGTTGACATACACCTGGCTCTCGTTGAGGCTGGTCTTTCCGCTGTCGTTCCAGGGAAGGACATCGCTCGTGAGGAGGTTCCCTCCATAATAGACCCTGGTCTTCGATATCTCCCAGTGTCCGAATTGTATGTTATTCTCCTGTAGCAGGGAGCCGTTTATGATAACGACCTCATCATTCCTGTCAAATCCCGCTGTCTCATTGACGTCCACGTAGAACCAGCCCCTCCACTTCACGAACCACGTCACGTTATATCCTGACCCGCATTGCAGGCAGCTGTCATTGACGGTCGAGTTAAGCGGGACGCTTCCGCCCTTGTTGTAAAGCGCAAGCGCCGGCGGGTTCCACATGGTTATCTCGAGCTCATCCTTCACCTTCACGGTTATGCTATCGCTAGAGTTCTCTATGGAGTAGTTGGAAACGGGTTCGTCAGAAAGGTTAATGTCCATCACGTGGTATCCGACCTGGAAGCTGGTGTTGCAGTCCGGCTCCCACGTGAAATTGCAGTAGCCGGACGAATTGGTCTCCGACTCATTTATGAATTCACCTGAAACGAAAAGGCTGCAGTTGTATCCGGCCACCCCGACCTCCATGCCGTACTGGTCCAGAATCCTGGCCTCTATGTAGTTGCTGCCGTTCCTGTATATGGTGTAATTGTCAAGCGGCGTCGTGAAATGTATGCTAACCAAACCCCCGACGGTCACGTTGAAATCGCTCGAGTTCGTGTCGTTATAGAGAGGGTCGCTTAAAACGCCTGCCCTCCAGGTCAGGTTCCCCACGGAATAGTTACCGTCCGGGGTGAAATCATAATAGCACTGTCCGGAGGAATTGGTCACGGTCTGGTTCCCGGGTGCCCATACACTGTCGTTGTACATTACCCAGAAGGTTACGTTGACGCCCGAGCTCACGTTCGTTCCCGTGACCGTGTCGTTTACCTGGACAACCAGCCGTATCGCAGAGCTCCTGTTGACCGGCTGGCCATCCCCGTACATGTGCATGACAAGAGGGTCTCTCTTCGTGACCTCCGGGCCCGAGGACACGCTCGTGTTCCTCCAGCCATGAATCTGGTGCCCGGAGGAGTTGAAGTCAGCATACTGGAACTTGTATGAATTGCTCCCGATCCATCCCTGTGCTGAGGTCGTGTTGAACCAGAGGGTCCCGTTCTGCGTCACGTTTTCCTCCTCGTAATAGAACCATGAGCTCTGGTTCTCGAGGTAATACCACATCCTCACGCTCACGTTGTCACCGTCCGTGTCATTGACATGGACAGAGTAATTGAACCAGTCCCCCCAGTAGCTCTGGTTCGGCGTCACGTTCGCGTCCGAGAGGTTAGGCAGACTATCAGTTTCCCCACCCACCTGGTATATCCAGCTTGTCCCTGACGCCGTGTTCGGCTGTATCCACCTGAAGAAATCCACCACCCCATCGGAGTCAGTGTCCTCCTTACACACGTAGAACGTCCCTCCCCCGCATGAGCTGGCCGTATAGGCAGGACTCCCGGAATCGCAGGTAGCTGTCGCACTCCCGGGCGTTATGTTGCAAACCGACGCGCCCCACGTGACGTTCAGGAATTCGTTCCCTGTGACAGAGGGGTCGTCAACGCTCGCGTTCGCGCTGATGTTGTAGAATACCGTCCCCCCTGAAAGGTCCCATATCGTGGCGTTCTTCCTCCAGAAGAAATTGTCAGTCTCGTTAGTGAACCCGAGGTCGGTCTCGTTGATTATGAAGGGGACGCTGGCATCCATCGTGTCGTCCCAGAGGTCTGCCGTGGACGGAAGGCTCCCTGACAAAGGCACGGTGAAGTTGTTCACGTTGCACACGTTCGACCCGTTGACCGTTTCCACTGTTCCCGTCGTCCCGTTGAAATCGCAGGAAGTCGCGCCGTCATTAATCCTGATGTAGCTCACGTTAAGCAAATATTCGGGGTAGCCGGTATAACTTATCCTCGTGGTGTAATTTCCCACGGTCTCGTTGGCAGACACCCCCACTGTTCTCGACCAGGCACTCACGTTGGTTACGGAAACAACGTGCGAGGCGTTGTAGTTGAAGGAGATGTTTATGTCAGACACGTTCAATTTCCCAACATTGTCCGAATTGAATATCACGGTTATGTTGCAGGGACTCTCTGTGCAGGTGTTCTGCAGGTGATAGTTGAATGCAGAGGCAAGGTCCCCTGTCGTGATGGTGGTCCTCAGCTTCCCTGACACGTTCCAGTCATACGTCCCGTTCCCACCCACGTCTATGGAAAGGTTCGATGGAAAGTAATCGAAATTGAAAGCATGGATATAGCCGCTCTTTGAGCCAGCAGCAACCTCATTCCCCGGGTCATTGGTAAGGTTGCCTATCGCTATCCCCCTTATCTCTTCGGACGCAAGGTATGTCCAGACAATCCCCCCGGAGCTGTTGAGCGTGTATATGTAATTGTTCCTGGAGCCGGCAACCACCTCGTTATCAATCTCATCCGTTACGTCACCTATCGCAACATCGTACGCATCATCCCCTGCAGAGAAGTTCCAGACATGGGAACCGCTCGAGTTCAGTACGTAAACATAACCGTTGACGGTTCCCACGACAACCTCATTCCCCGGGTCATTTGTAAGGTTTCCTGCATAAACAGAGAGCGCAGTGTCTCCTGTGAGGGTATAGCTCCATTCAAGCCCGCCGCTTCCATTGAGCACGTAAACGTTATCAGAGCCCACGACAACCTCGTTCCCTGCCGTGTTGGTTATGTTTTCTATGAAAACCCCGCTCACGTCAGCACCCGTGCTGTAGTTCCATACATGGCCCCCGGAGGAATTGACCAGATAAAAGTAGTTGTCGTTCGAGCCCGCTGCTATCTCATTCCCCGGGTCATTTGTCACGTTCCCTATCGCAACATCGTATATATAACCCCCGTCAGTAAAGCTCCATGCAAGGTCCCCTGACTGGTTAAGAACATACAGCTCATCAGAGCCCACGACAACCTCATTCCCCGGGTCATTTGTCACGTTCCCTATCGCAACATCGTATGCATCATCTATCCCGACTGAAAAGTTCCATATCCAGTATGATGTTGAGTTAAGAAGGAGCATCTTTGAGCCATCAGAGCCGGTGGCTATCTCATTCCCCGGATTGCTGGTCACGTTCCCTATATCCATTCCCTGAAGACCGTCAGGGGTTGCCTGCCTCGAATATATGGGGACTATCTTTCCCTGGACGTCAAAATAAGCGCTATTAACCGTTGCGTTCCTCGATAGCCTTACGTAAAATGTCAGGTTCCCCCCGCCAATAGGATAGTCGCTTTCATTGAAAGACGTGCTGTCATTGAAGAGGCTCTCCATGAATGGGAATTCCAGCACAAAGGGGCTCATCGTATAAGGCGTCTGCTGGACAGCGGCAAGGGACTGTGAGGCAAGGAAGGCTATTGCAATAAATAGGCCAACAACTACGAGAAAGTGCCTCCCCCCTTTGTTCTGCATAGTTAATTAATTAACTCCATCACTCATAAACCTTACTGATTGGTTAGCTACCCAACTCCATAAACAAGCGCCAGATAGGGGGGATAGATAGACGGAGATGTTGACAACGAGTAAGCCCCGGAAGAGCTTACTTCTTCGCGTTGCGCATGACATCCTTGAGGTTGGCGACCTCCTTCCTGAGCTCCCTCATCTCATTGCTCAGCTGAATCTCCTCCTGGTCGAACTTCCTCGTTATGGTCCTCAGCTGCCTGAACTCGAACTCGAGGATTATCAGGTATATCACCACCACGATTGAAAAGATAACCAGCAGCTCCAGAATCGGGATGTCAATACCGAATATGTACATCTAAAACCCTCCCCTTTCAAGGCTCCCTGAGTATGACTTCCTCGTTTCCTTCAGCCTCCTGAAGGAGAAGAACAGAAGGATGCAGGACACAACCAGTATCATGAGTATCTCCAGCGCCTCCGGAAGGCCACCCCCTGCGCCAACTATGTAGAAGTTGCCTGTTGCCGACGCAAGCGTCACGAAATCCTCCCTGAATTTAGCAGACGCTATGTACATCCCCGTAGGGGCATTCATGGGAACGATGAATCTCTCGAACATCTCTGTCTTCTCCAAAGGCTCGAGGCTCTGCAGCTTCTCCATGTTAGTGAATATCACGTCCATCCCCGGGGTGTAAATCTCCAGCTCTATGTAGGGATACTCCACAGCATCCCCGCCGTTTATCACGAGTATCTCGAGCCCGACAGGGCTGTTAAGGTTGTATCGGTCCCTGTCAGGCGTGACTATTATGGTCGGGTAGCTCTCCCTGTATATGACCGTCACGGCCTTTATGTCACCAGAGGCAATCTCATTCACGAAGACAGTGGTGCTCTCCCCACCGCCCGTGAACTCGAGCCTTTTGCCGAACCCGTCCCTTGCCTCGATTACATCCTCGTACGAGACCGGAAGGTTAAGCACGACATTGGAATAGTCTTCCTCTGCAAAGGACTTCAGGTAGACGTCCATCTTGAGCTTCACCATCTTGTCAGGCAGTTTCTCGAGGACCTCCACGTCCCTGTCTATCTCCATCACCGGAGGCGTCAGGACCCTAAGCTCATAGCTCCTTGTCTCCAGCGCGCTTATCAGGTCATCCCAGTAAACTATCTTCTTGCCTCCGCTCACGGGCCCGAACAGGACCTTCCTCTCGACCTTCTGACCTGTTTCATCATAATAACTGACATAAGCCTCCATTGCATCAACGAACACGTCCGTCTCGAATCTCGATGATATCTGCCTGGGATTGGGGTTGAATACCTCGAACTCCTTTACCCAGAGGGCCGGATTCCCTACGACAACCCTCTTTGCAATCGCGAGTTCACCCTCTGTTATATGGAGCGGAAGGTTGGGTTCAGGTATGTCTACCCTTATGAACCCGTAAGTGACTGCCCTGAATTCCTGTCCCGTCTCGGGGTCGAACCCTGCCAATTCGAGCGGAAGGATGTACGTCCCGGGAGTGGTCACGTTCATCTGGTATGAGACGTTTATCTTCTCCCCGTTGTTAAGGGTCCATGTGGAATTGCCCGTCGCATTGACGAACTCGAATGCATTGACCTGGGTCCCGTCGTTCAGGCTCTGCGTACCGTTGTTCGTTATGTCATAATCCGTCCCGTACGTCCAGAGGTTCCAGGAACCGTCATAGAACCATACAGAGAAGTCACCGCTGCTGAAGTTGTTCACGAAGTTCGTGTAGTCAGTCACGGAAGTGGGCACATAATCCATGAACTTTATGCCTGATATCCCGACCCCCCCGCTCTCTACCTCAACAAGGAGGGTCGCGTTGATGAGCGTGGGATTGGCAGTGTCATACACCTTGAGCTCCTTGTAGCCAGTCAGCCTTTTCCCGCCGATATTGACGTCTGCCGGGCTATGTGCCTGGGTGTAGTTGGTCCCGGACACAGTGGCCACGCTGGTGTTTCCAGTGAACCTGTAAACGTCTCCTGTCGTCATGCTCGAATGGCTCTCAAGCTGATACCTCAGTGAGAAGTATTCAGTCCCGTCGAAGTCACCCCCGAGGTAGTCACCCGTAGCAAGCTGGGCACTCCTGACGTCAGGGATTGTTATCGTTATGGTCCCGTTCGCTGTCCCGTCCGATGCTGGGTCCGTGACGACAACGTTAAAGCTGGTCGTATTGCTTATATTCATGAGATGCGTCGAGTCGTTGACAAAATAAAGCAGTATCGGGGTGTCATCAACCGAGGTGTGGTTGATGTCAAAGTTCCCATGGAATGCATTAGTCGTGGTGTTAACGGGTATGACCGAGTTTATCTGGAAGTATCTCACTGCCGCGTTGTCATCCCCGGCAAACGAGACATTGTCATCCAGCCATATCGACTCCCCTCCTGTATCAGGTGATATCGTCCCGTCCGTGTGGGTCTTGGTGTGCGAAAGGTCAACCTTGTAGAGGTCGGGAAGGTTCATGATGGTGTTCACTTGGCTTATATAGGTATTCGAGTAATCAGTGTCCCATACCACATGCCAGTCAAAGTATGAGCTGAAATAGGGCTTCGTCGTGGTGCTTGAATTGAACCATGACGTATTGGACGACCTTGTTGCGTTGTTGGTGTAAACCCTCCCATCATCAGGATAGAGAAGGTCTGTCGTTCCAGGGGTCAGATTGAACTCACCTGTCTGGTTGGCTGTGGAGTATGGAATTCCAGTCGCTGGGTCAACTGAATAGATTCTCCACTCTGTCACGTTGTACACAATCCCGGTCTCTCCTACACCGAGCTCGCTGGTGGCGGCGGCAACGTTCCTTATGAATCCCCTGACATCCCAGTATCCGCTACCTCCCTGGGAAAGGTCAATACCGGTCCTTATGGAAGACCTCGCGAACTTGTAATCGCTGGTTATCCCCGTGAACGTTGACGAGGTATTGGTGTAGTTTCCATTCCCCCCAGCGTCCCCGGTTGAGTCCAGGTCCAGGGTATCTGCAGTTGCAAGGAAGTTATCACCCTCCTCTATAGTCCCGTTCACGGTGAAGTATATGGTTGAGCCCGCGGTTATGTTGCCTGTCCACGTGATGGTGTCCCAGTCGTTATCGGCGTCCTGCGTGGACAACTCGGTTGTCCCGCTTGGTGTTGAATTGGTCCCACCAGTCAGGTTCACCACGTCGCTTCCGCCATTATAATCGGTGGCAAAGTATATTGCGACCTCTGAGCCATTGAGGTCTATGACACTGGAAGGATTGGTGGCAGTGAAATTGAACATGATGATGTTCTCCGCAGTTCCTGATGTTCCGCCCGAAACATCAAGGTTGTCGTCAGGGAACAAATCATCACCGTTCTGGCTGTTGTTCCATGCCATGGAAAGGTTTATGGTAGGACCATAATCGATGCTGTTTATTGAATAGCTGGTGTCAGGGTCATTGGCACTCGTATTCACATATATGGCTGCTGTGGCATTGGCAGTTGAGGAATACTGGACGTTTCTGAATGCCGTGCTGTTCTGAAGGGTTGTCCTCGTGAACATATCAGTCCCCGTCAGGTTTGCCCTTATGTACTGCAGGACATCGTTGTTGTTCGGAACCGATATAAGGACCACGCCAGTCCTTGTAGTATCTGTATCAACAGTCCCGTCGTACAGGTAAGAGCCGGTTACCTGCTCCACTATGTAAAGCCTGGGTCCTGTCAGGGCAAGCGCACCCGATGAAATTAAGACTGAGAATACAAGGAAAACCGTTAATATACCCGCAAATCTGGAAAAGGACACTTTACCCCCCGAACATCTATATAATATTATATTAGGTCGGCAAACAATATAAAGATGGTTATCCGAGGCTTCTCAATTTCTTCTTGAGACTCTCGATTCCTGCCTCGTCCTTCCTTCTCCTTATCCTAAAGACCAGGTAGGCAGTTATAACAATGGCCGCTCCCAGGAAGATAATCCAGCTCACTGACGTTATGTCCCTTTCCGGGCACTCTATCGTGAACTCTATCTGGTCACCGAGCATGGTCTCGAAATCCCTCTTGAACCTGGTGTATACGAAATACCTCCCGCTCGGAAGCTCTGAGATGTCCATGGAGACGGGTATCCTTATCTCTTCCCAGCTCTCAACCTCACCTATTTCCTTGAGCTGGGCATGGACAGTCTTGAATTCCGGTTCTGGCCCGTCTATCTCAATCTCTATGTAAGAGCCGCTCTCTCTCTGCGAGGGGATTACTATGGCGGTTATGTTTACCCTGTTCACGCACCCATAGCTTATAGCGTCCATTGCCGTAATAAGTATCGGGGGCTTCTCTTCATAGACTATCGTGAGCCTCCTCCTTTCCCCGCTCTCCATGTCACCTACGAATATCTCAGACAGGCCCTCATCATACCATGAAAAGGGATACTCGTCCGGCCCGTCTATTATGTACAGTATCTTCTCAGGACTTGCCCTGAAGATGAATGAGACGTTGCTGTAAAACTCCTCGGCAAAGTTGTCCAGCGTCACGTTGACCATGAACCTTATTATGGTCTCGTTCGAGCTTATCACGTCAACGTACCTGCTCGTTTCCATCACCGGAGGGGTGGTGACTTCCATCACGTAATCAATGGTCTCGCCCGGAGCAAGCTCCATTATCCAGTCAGTGTAGGTCTGGTCTGACTTCTTGAGCTCAAGCCTGGTCTTGCCTTCCCCGGAACCGACCTCCATCACGTTGATGCTGATCGTATCCCGGAACACACCAGTCATGTACGCTTCCTTTACCGATACGTTATTTGGGTTGTGTGCCCTGAACCACTTCGTCCAAACCACCGGCCTTCCAACAATCGGCTTGTCCATGACCCACCCCCTCTCCGTCACCATGAGCTCCTCGAGGTATCCCTCCCTCCTCACGGGTTCATATGAGTCCTCGAAGACATACTTGTCATTATACCAGTTGTATCCATACACCCTCGTCAGTATGAAGTTCGTCCCGAAAGGTATTGTGGTGTTGTATGAGATTTCTATCTTGTCCCCATTGAACAGGGTGAACGAAACGTCAAACACATCGGCCCCCAGTAGGGGGATTATATCATATTCGGTGTATTCTACGTCACCCAGAAGGGTCTTCCCCTTATCAACGAGGCTGTAATCCCTTCCCTTCACCCAATCTTTCCAGGAGCCTGTGCCGATATCATATATTCTTACCATGAGGCTTGCTTCATCGAGAATCCCCCCGGAGGGTATTAACAGGCTCGATTTCAGGTCCCTTATCCCCTTGTCCCCGTCATCGAATATCACGTCCCTCACCGTTATCCCTACCAGGTTGTCCGCAAAGACGTCCAGGTTGCTGAACTCCTTTATTATCTCGGCGTGCCTTACCACTGCCCCGCCGGGAGCAACCCCCCCACCCCCCGGGGTCGGTTCAGGCCCGGGGCCCACGCCGGTAATAGTGACAGTATCGTTCGTCTCCCTCGTCATCGGCGTCCCCGAGATCGTATATATAGTCGATGTCTGGGTTAAGTTATACGTCTCCGTATATACCCTCGCCGGTCCGCCCAGGGTGTAAGAGATTATGATATCCTGGTTCTGCATAAGGGGATTTCCCACTATCGATGAGAGGTTCGATACCACGACATTGACATACCCGTCAGAGGATGAAGATGCCTGCGTGCTTATCAAGACCCCTGACGTTATGTCATGGCTTCCTGTTTCATTGACATACCTGACGGAAACTCCGGACGGCGTCCACGGCGTCATTGTCCCGTCAACGGATGCCGACGGAATGACGGAATTTATCTCTATCCTGTCCGACACAAGGGAACTGTGACCAAGATGCCTGACTCTGTCAGTGACTGTTATGACAGAGCCTCCCCCACCAGACGACTGCAGGACCGCGCCCTTTGATACCCAGGAATCAATCTCGAACATATCAGGAAGGTTCATTTCCGCTCTGGTTGTCCCGCTATAGAACGACGGCCCCCACAAAACCTCCCAGTCGTAATACGCTGAGAAGTAGTCCTGCTTTTCAAAGCTACCTGATGAGCCGGTATCGAACCAGTCTGTCGTATGGGTCTCGTCAGGATACAGCCGGATGTCAGGCGACCCGCTCAGGACGGGCGTGCTTTCACCTATCCTATATAGCCTCCATTCATGTATCGAATATTCCAGCCCCTCTGCGACGTTGGTCAGAAAACCCCTCACGACCCACGTCCCGGGATACACCATCTCTATACCCTGCCTCACAGAGCTCCTGCTGAACCTGTTGGAGAAGGATATGCCAGTAAAAGTGCTGGTTCCGGTGTATGAGGTGCGTGTCATGTCACCGCTGTCAAAATCCACGTACATGAAGATTTCGTCAAAATTATATCCCGGTGTCACGTCCCCCCTGAAGCTCACCTCGACGTAACCCGAATCAGGCAGGTCCCCTGACCAGTAAATCCTGTCGCGCATCCCGTCCCCGTCAGTGTCCTGCGCAGATGCAGAACCACTGGTAGCAGAGACGCTATAGAACGATGTCACATCCCTCGTCCCCACGGTGTTCCTTGCCGCGCGGAGATACATCACGACACCGGAGAGCGGGGACGTAGAGTTCATGGTAACGGTAAAATCGAACGTATTGGTCCCACCGGCCGCTATGTCCCCTCCACCCAAAACATTTGACTTTGAGAAAGACATCCATATCACAGGGGTAAAGGAAGGATTCGTTATCCTGTACGATATGTCCTTGTCAGTATCAGTCGTGTTTACATACATCCTCGTCCTGTCCCCTGCGCCGGGCGAGGCCGCAACGTTCTTGTATGCCTCTGTTGAAAGGAGGTTCGTCCCTGTGGTGGTGGTCAGGTCGAGCCGTATGTACTGGAGCACGTCCATGTTGTTCGGAAGCCCCACCTCAACTATTCCCGTCGCAGAAACAGGAGACTGAAGAGTCCCGTTCGGATAGTAGCTTGCCTGGACGCTCTCTGTTATGTACGGGGACGGGGTGGCAGCCCTCACCGAAGCCTGGTTTAAAAGCACTGGCAACAATACTATTGTAAGGACTAGCAATTTCCCCAATCTCATATACATATAATTAAAATCCGGATAATAAAAAGGGG
>CAZIAB010000016.1:0-17856 GCA_964537525.1 uncultured archaeon | reverse complement strand
AGGATTTCTTTAATTTCAATTTTTGGCATATCACCACCACATATCATAGATTAACATATGTCCATTGATCATTTTTCTTCAGCCTGCGTAGTTCACCTCTACGAACCAATCTAACCAAAGCAGGGGAAATTGAAGTGACAGGATAGGTATGGCCCTTAGTAGCAAGACCATCTGTTACTTCTTTTAGTGTCTTGGGGTTAGTAAAGAAGTCTTCACTGATCAATTTCCTGATCCGATCATTAGTACCACCAGAGACAGTCTTTGATTTCTTTCCCGAAGAACTTTTCTTAGCTACCCTCCCCCTCTTTTTTGAATAATGCCTAATGTTCTGCATCAGATTCACTGCTTGAGCCACTTCTTCCGGATTTCCTTCAACTGCAATTTTTGTTCCGTTCGGAAGATCTATAGTTACTTTAGTCATTATTCATCCCATATAATGTTGTAGAATAAGTATTTAAATGTTTTTGTGTCGTGGACCCACAAAAATTACGTATAAATACTGTTTTGCGAGCCTCATATACTCCCCAACTCCCCCAGGAAGGTGCCGTCCAGGAGGTAGACCTTTGCTGTCTTCATGTTGGCGTGCTTTATTATGGGGCCTATGAAGTTCTTCTGCTGGTCGCCTGAGTATTCCCTGTTCATGGCTATGCCGCCCGCAAAGGGGTTGAAGGCAGGCATTATTATGAGCTCTGGCACGCTCTCCACCCTCCCGTACTTCTCCCTGATTGCTGCCTCGTCGAGGGAAGCGCGTATCCAGACCTGCTCGAGCCAGCGGTATCCGAGCTTGTCCCTGAACTCTATGAGGGGGTGGGTATGCCCGATGACCAAGTACTTGGCCTCCAGGAACTCCCACGAGGGCCAGGCATGTCCGTGGGTTATGAAGGTGTCCCCCAGGAGAAGGCCCTCCGTTGGCTGGAGAGCGACCTTGTTGGGAAGGATTGACGATATCCCGCCGTCATGGTTCCCTGGTATCAGCGCCACGTCAACCTTGTAGGTGAGGTGCTTGAGGAAGCCCGGGACCTCCCTGTTCTCCTGCTGGGTTATCCCAGGGACCTGGTGCTTCACGTCACCTGCTATAACCACCCTCCTTGCCTGGGTCTCCTCTATTATGTTGTCAATCCTGGTGACCATCTTCTGGGTCTGGGAGGGAAGCCTTATCCCGTTCCGGAAGTATTCGGTTTCTATCCCTATGTGCAGGTCTGCAATGACCACCGTGTCCCTGAGTATGACGCAGGGCTCTCCTGTAACGAAGTCCATGCTTTAACTTGTCAGAGGGGCATTAAAATCCTTTGTTTTCTTATTATTTTCTCCCTAATATTCTGTATGCAGGAATTGGGGACTGTGGTGTCCAGCATCGAAGGCCCTTCTACCAGGAGGTTCTCTTTCGTCATAGGGAAGGAGAAACCTGTCCGAAGAGGGCAGTTCGTGCAGGTGAAGACAGAGGAAGGCCTGCTGATTGGGAGGGTTGGTGACATCTACAAGACCAACCGCTACTTCCAGAGGCCCGAGTCCGTGAAGGAGTATCAGTCCTCAGGGAAGCAGATGAACGACATATTCCCGGTAAACGACTGGGAGTATCTGGTGGCTGATGTCAATGCAGTTGGTGTCCACAGGGAGAGCGGGTTCGCTGATTCCCTGTTCCCGCCCTCGCCAGGGAGCAGCGTGACAGAGCCCGAGGGGGAGATACTGACCAGGTTCTTCGGGCTTGACAAAAAAGGTTTGATGCTGGGGAAGATACCCCACCACGATGTTGAGGTCCTGCTCAACCCCACCAGGTTCCTGCAGAAGCACCTCGCCATACTCGCCATATCCGGCGCCGGGAAGTCCTTCCTGACCTCCATAATCCTCGAGGAGGTCCTGAGGAGGAGGCCTGAGGAGGGCCAGATAGCGGTCATAGTTATAGACACCCACGGGGAGTATACGTCCTTCGCAGAGGACCCCGACTTCTCCGCGCAGACGAGAATCTTTCCCATAAAGGAGCTGCAGATTGGCTTACCGAACCTCTCACCCCACCAGCTGAATGAGTTCCTGCCCAACCTCTCCGGAGTTCAGGTGAGGGAGCTGTTCAGGGTGATAAGGGGCATGAAGGGGAAGTACAACCTCGATGACGTCATATCCAGCGTCGAGGAGAGCGAGGCCATCAAGGCAGGAACGAAAGACGCCCTCGTGTCGGTTTTGGAGGAGCTGAAATACACCCGCCTCTTCGGGAGCGAGGACTACCCGGACCTCGACACCCTGGCGAGGCAGGGCGGCCTCTCGATAATAGACCTCTCAGACACCACCAACCTCATAAAGAAGCAGATGGTGGTCTCCTACCTGGCGAGGAAGCTCTTCAGCGCTAGGAGGAACGGGATAATCCCGCCATTCCTTCTGGTAGTGGAGGAGGCCCACCAGTTCGCTCCAGAGACCATGAGGAAGGAGTCTGCGATATCCCGCGGGATAATCACCACCATCGCCAGGGAGGGAAGGAAGTTCAACGCCTCATTGTGTTTGATTTCCCAGAGGCCCATCCAGCTGTCCACGACCGCCCTGTCCCAGTGCAACACCCACGTAATCCTCAGGGTAACCAACCCCTACGACCTCGACCACATAGGCAAGTCCTCAGAGGGAATCAATTCTTCCGTGCTGAAACAAATATCATCCCTGAGGGTTGGCTCGGGCCTGATAGTTGGGGAAGCGGTCAACTATCCTCTATTCATCGACATCCGCCAGAGGAAGTCAAAGGAATCCGGCAAGGGGATGTCCCTCGAGAAGGCAGCCATCGAGTACCACAAGGCCTTCAGGCAGAAGAAGAAGGACGCCAAGGCGTTCATGTAACTCGGCTTACGATAGGCTGCCGCCTTATGCAAGCCGAGAAGCAACTAGAAAAAATTACACTCGTTTTCCGCGAACGCTTTTGTCGGCAAGTAAGATTCGTTGCTGTTACCTTCCTTCTTGTTATTGGCGAAGAAGTTAGCAGTAAAAGGGTTCATATTGGGTTCTCGACTTCCACGAGTTCCCTGGTCCACTGGGGCTTGGTTATCCCCTTCTCCGTGATGATGGAATGGATGAACTCCGCAGGGGTCACGTCAAAAGCCGGGTTCAGGATGCTGGCCTTGGGAAGCCTCGAAGGATTTATTATCTCCCTTGGATTCCTGAACTCTATGGGTTCTGGCCTGTCTAAAATGGTTTGCTGGTCGAACTTGTACGTCCCCCCGGCCACTATTACCGGGACGTTGAACCTCTTGGCGACTATTGCCATGGGGAAGGTCCCTGTCTTGTTGACCACAGAACCGTCGGCGAGGATGGCGTCGCATCCCACCAGCATCTTCGTTGCCCTCTTCATGAAATAGCCGCACGCGGAGTCCGTGCAGTAAGTCACATTTATCCCGGCGTCAAGGAGCTCCTTCGCTGTCTTTATGCCCTGGTTCCTCGGCCTGCTCTCTGTCACTATGACCTCTATCCTTCTTCCTTTCCGCTTGGCTTTTTTCAGTATCTCCACCACGTGGCTCGAATGGCAGTGGGTGAATATAACGTCACCGTCATCAATCTCCCCGGAACCAATTTCAGCTATGCTCTCAATCATCTCGCGCAGCTCCCTCATGTACCTCCCGCACTCGGAGAGGGTGACCCTCCTTATGGCCTTCAAGTCCTCCTGAAGCTTGACCCTCAGGATTACCGTGGAGACGGCGTTCCTAAGCGTGGGTTCGGTGACCCTGGCGCTGGCCAGCTTCTTCCCTACACCCTCCAGGTCGTTCAGGTATGCGTTCCTGGTCTTTGCTTTGCTCTTCCTGGCAGTAACCTCCAGGCACCTCATGGCAGCCCTCGCTACATTGGTGGCCCCCTGTATCTCCAGATTCTTTATCCTGGATATTATCCTCGAGCATTCAGGTTCCATGCTTAATTATTGTCAGGCCTTTATTTAATCATTAAAGAATTAGCTTTGTCCTCGCCCATGCTTTTTGCCTTCAGCTCGCTCTTGATTTTTCCCGCCCTTATGATTACGTTGGTTTCCTTCCCTGCGGGGGCGTCCGAATACCTGACCGTCAGGGAGGCGCCAATCCCAATGAGTTCCTTGCCGGGCTTCCTCGCGTGCGGGAGGAGTATGGTCACAGGGCTCCCGAAACCCTCAACCTCCATCCAGGTGAGGTTCTTCTTGGCAGCAACCCTCTCCAGCCTCTTGTTTTCCTCCTCGTTCCTGCCTACCACTATCTTCTCCCCGCCTGACCTGAAGTGCCTGCCAATCTTGAGTAGCTCTGCGTCCATCCACTCAAGATGCTCCTTGTGCTCGAGCAGCTCCGCGAGCCTCCTGGCATAGTTGGGGTCAGTCAGGAGGCAGCCACCGCCGGGCTGGGGGAAGTCCCTTATCCCGAAGCTCTTTGCCAGGGCGAACTGGCTGTCCCTCCCCCTGCCGCTGATGTCCAGGAACCATTCCCTCTTCACAAGGCCCTTCTCCTCTGCCTCTGTGGGAGGAAGCATCCCTCCGGAGAGGGGCCTCACAATCCTTCCGGAAAGGCCAGCTTCCTTCTCTATCTGAATCAATCTCTCCTTCATCTGGGAGAAGGGCCTCTCGCCGACCACCTCCCCGGTCGCTATGAAATCGAAGCCGTTCTTATCAGCGTGCTCCTGCGCCCTCTTCATCATGTATATCTTGCAGTCAATGCAGGGGTTCATGTTCGAGCCATACCCATGCTTCGGCTCCCTGACCATCCGGAAGAACCTGTCATCGACCTCCTTCTTAATCAGATTTATTCCTATCTTTTTTGCCCACTCATCCGCGTGCTCCCACGTGGAGAACGGGTGGACGAAGGTTATGCCCGTGACATCAATCCCCCTCTCCCTGAGAAGCATGGCTGCGAGGATGGAGTCCAGACCTCCTGAAAACAACACCAATGCTTTGGTTTTCATGTCACGCACTTCCTGTGTTCCGGATAATATAACTTCCTATCTCCCGGATAATATATATACCGGTTTATATAATTATTATATATGAAATCCGGGGGGCTCATACTTCTGGTAGCGCTATTCCTATTCATATCCATAGCCCCCTTTACCGTCCTGGCAGACGTTTATTGCGATGATTGCAGCGATTGCAACAACCAGCTCGAAGTCGCGGGCGCGGGCGAGAGGATAATACTCAGGTTTGATGCATCAGCATCTGGCGACTGCATAATACACGATACCGGTCTGGACGGCCTTATATTCGACTGTGACGGCAAGAAAATAACCGGCGGAGGGACGGGTATCGGTATACTGACATCCAAGACGCTTCAGATAAAGAACTGCATAGTGACGGGGTTCATTGAGGGAATCCGCCTGGCTGGCGGTTCATATGGCTCAACAGTGAAGGACTCAAACGTTTCCTACAACAACGTCGGCATTTATGCAGTATCCTATAATAGCAATATAAAAAACAACTTCATTATCAACAACGATGAAGGAATCAGGATTTATGATGGAAGAACAGGGGCCAATATATACAACAACTATTTTGACAACACTAAAAACGTTTTTTTTGAGGGCACCCCCGGAGCCAACAAATGGAACACTACTAAGACGCCCGGCACCAACATAATAGGAGGGCCATACATAGGCGGCAACTACTGGTCTGACTACGTCCTGACAACGGACAACGATGACGATGGCATAGGCGACACCACTTACACGGTGAACGTTTCAGGAACGACGACCAACGAGGATTTGTTGCCACTGGTTTATGACACCTTCTCGCCGATAGTTTCCTACGTGGAGCCAACCCCGGCGAACGGAGAGACGCGGTATTCAGGGAGCATCACGGTCAGGATACAGTCGAACGAGAACCTCTCTGAATGCACCTTCAACTGGTACAACGGCAGCTGGACATACAACGTCTACGTGCCGGGAACCGACAAGAAGGTCTGCGAATACACCCTGTTCACGGACAATGACGATACCACCCATTACTTCTCTGTAGAGGCAAAGGACACTGACGATAACACGAAAACGACTGACCAGAGATCGATCAGCTTTGATTTCTCAGGGCTTACCCTGAGTTTCGTCAGCCCCACCCCCCAGAACAACAACTACTCCAAGAGTGGCTCCTACACGATAAACGCCTCAGCCAGCGGAAACGTTTTGACCTCGTGCAACCTTACTTGGAACGGGGTTAACGAGACGGCAACAGTCTCTCCTTCCGGCCTCTTCTGCTACAAGACGATGTCCGGCCTAACCGACGGAGCGTACACATTCAGGATGTATGCCACTGACACCAGCGGGAGGAAGGCATCAACCACCACAAGGACGGCAACCGTTGATACCATCCTGAACATTGCATATGACCCCGTAACCCTCGTCAACGACTCGGTGACAGGAAATGACTGGGTCTACGTGAAGGTCAATTCTGACATACCCCTTTCCGAGTGCAAGCTCATGTTTGACGGCATCAACGAAACCATGTCCCTGTCAGGGACATCCTGCTTCAAGAACAGGACCGGCCTTGAAGACATGACCGATTACACCTTCAAGGTATACGTCACAGACGTCACGGGCAAGCAGAACTCCACCAAGACCAGGACGTTCAGTGTGGATACCACTGGCCCTGCCATAGAGGTCCATAACGTGACGCCGGTCAACCCCGCGGTCGGCGGCAACATAACCCTGAACATGAGCGCGTCCGATGACGACGGGGTGGACGAGGTATGGGTCATAATCACGAAGCCTGACGACACGACAGAAAGGATAGACATGGTAATTGGCCAGACGAAGAAATACCTGATTACCGTCGCCGGGACCTACACCATAACCTTCTATGCCAATGACACTTCCGGCTCAACGAGCAGCGTCAGCCACGTTATAAACGCCAACCCGATCGTCCACTTCTCCTCCACGATAGGATTCGGCAACGAGACCTCTCCTGTGAGCATGAAGCTCTACCTCCCTGGCACGTCAACGCTCACCAATTCCTACACGGCATCCAACGGGGTCTTCACCAACAAGGACATCGTCGACGGCGTGTATGACATCCAATTCCAGACCTTCGGTGACACCATCCTTCTGAAGCTCAGCGGGGTGAACATAAGCTCCAACAACGCCAGGACCCTGAAGCTCGACCACGTCACGCCCGCAGCATACGGCTTTGCGTACACCTATGCCGTGGAGAACCCATACACGATATCATCAGCCATTATAAGGATATATTACGACGAGGACGATGATGCCTTCACAAGCGAGGTGGGCCTCGAGCTCTTCAAGTGCGCCCAGTGGAATTTCACAGGAAGGGCATGCACGGGCTCATGGAACAAGATTAACAGCACCCTCTCTACGTCAGGTGACTATTTAGAGGCAGTGGTCACGTCCTTCTCCGGTTTCTCTGTAAAGCAGGGCCCCTACTGCGGCGACGGGGTTTGCGGTTCGGACGAGACGCCATCCAGTTGTTCGAATGACTGCACCTGCTCCCCGGAAGACACCAGGCCCTGCAGGGTTGCCCACTCCGGGGTATGCGCAGAGGGGACAGAGACCTGCACTTCACAGGGGCAGTGGTCAGGCTGCCCGTCAGCAGGAACGGAAACCTGCAACGGCCTTGATGATGACTGCGACGGCACCACGGACAACGTAGGAGGGAAGACTTCCATCCTTGCCACGAAATGCGGCTGCTACGGAGGGGAATACGCAACCCCCGAAACCTGCAACGGCATAGACGACGACTGCGACGGAAAGATTGATGACGGCTCTGACTGCTGCAACCCCGGGGACAGGAAGGACTGCGGGACTTCATCCACGCTGGGTATCTGCAAGCCGGGAACGGCGACCTGCGTCAACGGCATATGGGGCGATTGTGTGGGAGCCGTAACCCCGATGTCAGAGACCTGCGGCAACAATCTGGACGACGACTGCGATGGACAGATAGACGACGGCTGCGCAACCTACTCCTTGTGCAGCGAGGGACGCGTCTCTGCCAGCTGCATATGCGGAGGGGAGGTAACAAATTACGGATACTGCTGCGGAGGGATTACATACGTTGACGGCTGCCCCTCAGGCTCCGGGTGGTGGATACTGGTTGCGATAGGCGTGGTGGTCCTCATAGTCCTTTACGTGCTCGTTACATATTTCAAGTCCCAGGGCAAGGACCTCACCTGGGAATCCCTGAAGGGAAAATACACCCCCTCTGGAAGCAAGGAGCCCGAATACGGCGGCAACCTCTCGTCCGAGAAGGAGATGGAGAAGTTCGAGTCAGGTAAGGAGAACCTGAAAGAACAACCGGACGTCTTCGACGAGCTCAAGAAGAAGGACAAAGGCAAATCCAAGAAGTAATTTTTCGTTAACGTTTTTTTGGGTTAAATTAAGATTCGTCAGAGTTACCTGCCTAATGCTTACCTGGCGATGAAATAAACAGTAAAAAAGGTTACTTTGAGCAGACTTTGCATTTCCTGTCAGCCTTGATAATTGATTTGGTGATTTTGCCGTTCTCCATGTCCATGTGGAACAGCTTCCCGTAATTCGGCCTTCCGCACAGTATCCTTATCCCCTCTGCCACCTGCCATGAGCCAACGAATGAGGGTAGGTAGTTCATCACGGGCGGGAAGCCAGTCCTCACGGGCGGGTCCTTCGGATAAAGACAACGAAAGCATGGCCTCCCGCTGAAGGAAGCAGAGAATCCATGGTTCCCCTCCACTGCGCCATATACCCAGGGGGTTTTGTTTTCATGGCAAATCCTGTTTATCAGGAACCTTGAAGCCATGCTGTCAGTGCAGTCCATGACCACGTCAAACCCAATCAACATCTCCTTGTTCCCTTCCCTGAACTCCTGGTACTGGGCGTCTGTCTCCCCTCCGATCCTCGCCTTGAGGGTTATCGCCTTGGACCTCCCCACGTCCCTGTCCTCGAAGAACGGAGTCCTGGGAAGGTTCGAGACCTCTATCGCGTCCCCGTCTATCATCCTCACGAACCCGACGCCTGCCCTCACCAGCAGCGGAACGACCACGTTCCCGAGCGCGCCGCACCCGATCACGGCGACCTTTGACTTCTCGAGCCTCTCCTGCCCTGCCACCCCGATAAGGGGAATCTGCCTCGAGAACCTCTCCTGGCTGACCATGAGAATAATGGACCATCTGAAATAAAAAAGCTCTCCCCGGGAATCACTTCAGCTTTGACAGCACGAAGAACGCTATTATCACGAACAGTGCCAGCCCGCCTCCAATCTGCCAGAGCTCCCTGTTGGGGATAAAGAACACCATGTAGATTGCCACGAGTATCAGTATCACCAGTACAATCAGGAAAGCCCCATTGCCTTTCATATTGAGAATATTGTCCTTATCGAATAAAAGGGTCCCTATCTGGAGTAACTGCGTATGAACTTCCTGCAGTTCCTGCTTCCGCAACTGCACTTCATCCTGAAGGACTTGTCGCACTCCCTTGAATAATCCGATGTGATTTCCTCACCTTTCCTGATATCCCTTATGGCGACATCGCAATGGCTTTTCGCAATTACGTTGTTGTCGCAGGAGTGGTTTACGTAAGTCTCTGGTGGTTTCATCAACACGTATCTGCCATCCAGGCATATGACATACTTCTTTTTCTTTTCCGGAAGAGTCCTCAATTCCTTTTCTGTCAATTCGTTGCTGGTGTCCCATTTCAGGACGACCTCGCCCTTCCTGAAATCCCTTGCCGCAAAGACGCCCTTCCCGTGTATCCCCGACTTCCTAACAACAACGTCGCTCATGTGCATAGTTGGCTTCAGATATTAAATAGCCCGGGCTAATCCGGGTAAAAATAATCCTCCACGTCAAAAAGTATATCCTTGGCAATGGAGAGCTCCCCCTTCTCAACAGGAGTTGTTTCAAAATCAAACACACTTTTCAGCCTGGCTAGGCCGAGATGCCTTCTGCCCTCTTCGGCTGGGTTGACAAGCCCATAAGCATCCCATGGAAGGACATATATGTCCCTGTGCAGAATAGAATCTTCACAGAGGTCAGTCTCGGTCACCAGTTTTTCCGTGTGGCCCAACAGCAATATCCAGTAAATGAAAGCAGGGTTATTATCAACAAAATTACTGTGACGCTGGGTCTGACCCTTTGCCGGACTCCACCATTCATATTGAGGCTGGCCCTTCTTGCTGTTTCTCGGATATGTGCGGGATTTCATCTCGAAATAGGTATCCGGTTTCCTATCAATGCCTTCCAGGTCCGGCCTGAACTCCATTGATTTCAGGTCAGGGTTTGAAGGATACCTGAGCCTGAAATGGTCACATAAATAGTCCAGATGAATCCTCTCTATCCTTGACTTAGAAGCACTGTTGCTATATCTCATGCTCTTAGTTTTCATTATATTTTTTAAACCCAGCCTGAGCTAACCCCATTAAAATAAAGAAGGGTTGGGATACCTGGACAAAGGAGCCAAACGATATCCCTTCATGCAAACCATTTTAGCAGGAGCCGCTCGATGCTGCCGTCCCGCCCTCGAGTGTCTCTCCGCATGCCTCGGGCGGTGTGTTGAAAGCCGAGCATATCTCGCTCTTGAATGACTCAGGAGACCTGGCACCCGTGTAGCTCGCGTCATTGACGAATATGCTGGGTGAACCCCTGACGCCATACTCGGCATCCAGCGCATATTCGGAAGCCAGTATCTGGAACTTCTCTGCCTCGAACTTCGCCTCTATGTCAGAAACGTCCAGTCCCGCTGCCTGTGCCGCATCCTTCCAGCACGTTTCCACGTTGCTGCTCGAACAGTCTGCGTTTACCTTGTTGACGTAAGCCCACCACTTGTCAGGGTAATACTTCCAGACCACCGCCTGCCGGATGTCCTCTCTAAGCTCGTTTATACCGTGCATCGAGCAGTAAGTTCCGCTGTCATCCTCCATGCAGTAGTTCGGTCCGTTGTCCCCGTATGATTCGTAAATCACGAAGTGTGGCTCGAAGTCAACGAACTCTCCAATGGCTTCCATGGCCGGACCAAGCCCGTTCTCTGCCTGCTCCCCGTAGGGGCAGAAAGACATAACGAACATCTTCACGTTCGGTTCGTCCGACTTCGGATACTCACCGGCTGGTGTCTCTTCCTGTGTATCCTGCTGTTCAGGAGGGCTCTCCATGTCGGCAGGCGCGCTCAGGAACAGATACTTCCCGTCGCTTGATGCGAAGAACGTCACGTCCTGCGACTGGTCGCCTGACGTTATCTTCACGTCAACCATTACCATGCCGTTCGTGCTGTTGGCAGAGATGACCTCTGCGTCGTAGCCGTCCATCAGCAGGTACGAGTTCAGCTGCTCAATGACCTTGTCGCCAACGTCCTGCGCTGAAAGCGCGTTTCCTGCCACTGCGTGGCCGGTTATTGGGGGTGTCACCGCCGCAGAAAGCAGGAAGCCTATGACAAAGAAAGCCCCGGCAACAGCTGCCAGCTGGTTTCTCGTCTTCTTGAAGAATTCCTTTTGCTCCTTTTCCTGTATCTTCGTGTTCTCCAGGATGCTGTCATCCTCTGCGTCAGCATCCCTCATCTTGGGTCTTTTCCGTGACATAATACCTCATATTAAATGTCTCTATTTAAAAGATTATGTTTTTGTGAAGGATTGCCCCACAAAACATAAAATGTTACTATTTACTAGTGGATACTTATTTATAAAGTTAACTGTTTGTCATGTTAATTTTTCCGTACACGCTTTTGGCAGGGTTATGAAACGTGGAAGATATCAGTAAAAGGGTGTTTTTCCGTTAACGCTTTTATCAACAAGTAGGATTCGTTGCTTTTACCTGCCACGTGGTTAACTGGCGAATTTGGGAACGGTAAAAGGGTTATTAATATTTTCACAGCTAATTGTATACACAGTTAACCAATAGTGTTGGGAAGGATGGAAGTTGGTTCTCAGGAAATGCCGGGCAGCATACCGGTTAGAGGGTGTGGAATGAAGAGGAAGTTTGAGACCCTGATACAGGAATCCATCAGGGCAGCCGAGTTCATAGAGCACGCTAAGCAAATCAGGGTCATCTCTCACTACGACGCCGACGGAATCACGTCCGCTGCCATCGTTGTCAGGGCCCTGGAGAGGGAGGGAAAGCCCTTCCACCTCACCATAGTCAAGCAGCTCAGCGAAGGGATAGTGAAGCAGCTCTCTTCAGAGAGGGGTGACCTCATTCTGTTCACTGACACCGGCGCCGGCTTCCTCAACGAGATACAGGAATCCCTTCCCGGGAGGATAGTCATCCTGGACCACCACCAGACCCAGGGGGAGATATCAGGGGAGAACGCAGGAAGAATCGTCCACGTGAATCCCGTGATATTCGGCATAGAGGAGGATATCTCCGGCTCGGGAGTCACATACCTATGCATGAGGGCGCTGAACCCGGAGAACAGGGACCTCAGCGAGCTCGCGATAATAGGTGCCATAGGGGACTCTCAGACAGGCTCCATAGGGCCGCACTGGGGCCTCCTCGGCCTGAACAAGGAGATACTAAAGGACGCGGAGATAACCAGGAAGATAAAGGTCATGAAGGGCCTCCGCCTCTGGGGGAGATATACCCGCCCTGTCCACAAGGCCCTGCAGTTCTCCGTTGACCCCTACATACCCGAGGTCTCGGGCTCTGAGATGGGCGCCATCCATTTCCTCCAGGAAACGGGGATAGAACTAAAAAGGAAGGACGGCTCGTGGAGGACGCTCTCGGAGCTCAGCGATGACGAGATGAGGAAGCTCTCGAGCGGGATAATAAAGGAGAGGATAAGGAGCGGCTCTGACAACCCGGACTGGATATTCGGCGATGTTTACGAACTCATTGACAAGAACGAGGAGTTCAGGGATGCCAACGAGTTCGCTACCATGCTCAACGGCTGCGGAAAGATGGACCAGCCCTACGCGGGAATAGCGATATGCCTCAACAACAGCAGCTATTACCCGGACGTCAGGAAGGTGCTGGAGTCATACCGCAGGGAGGTTGGGAGGGGCGTTGACTGGATAAGGAAGAACCCGCGGGCGATAAGAACGACAGACCACGCCGATTACATACTGGCAGGCAGCCGGATTTCTGAGCACATAATATCCAACGTCGTTTCGATAATCAACAAGTCGTGCCTCCTCCCCGATGACTGCCAAAAGCCGGTGTTCGCCTTCGCTGACACAGAGGACGGGAAGATAAAGGTATCGGCCAGGATGGACGACTCCCTTGCGGAGAGGGGCCTCAACCTCAAGGAGGTCCTGGAGACCGTCACCAAAACGACCGGAGGGGAGGGGGGAGGTCACATAGCCGCGGGCGGCGCTACCATACCCAGGGAAGGGCTGGAGAGCTTCATAGAGATGTCCGACAATCTTGTAAGGGAAGCCCTTCGGAAGAATCCGGAAAGGAGCAGGCTAATGGAATCCCTGATGGACGACATCGAGAACGAATCGGAAACCCAAAACAATTTAAATAGCACCGAACATAAGATACAAGAAAACGGAGATGGTTATGGCATCAGAGAGATCAAGGGACCTCGAGAAGAGAGAGAAAGAGCAGGTAGAGAGGTCACAGAAGAGAAGGGAAGAGAGGAGCAAGGGAAAGTCCAGGGACCAGTCGGCAAAGAAGTGGAAGGGAAAGGACTGGTTCGTTATCTTGGCTCCTAAGATGTTCAGCCAGAGGGCCATCGCAGAGACCCCGACAACCAACCCCAAGACGCTCATAGGAAGGAACGTCGAGGTAAGCCTGGGTGACCTAACGGGGCAGTATGGGCGTGATTATTACAGGCTCGTTTTCAGGGTGGACGGCGTGGAAGGAAAGAGCGTCACCACCAGGTTCAACGGATATTCCACGCTCAAGGAGCACATAATGAGGGTGGTCAGGAAGAGGAGCCAGAAGATAGAGGTGGTATCAGATATCCAGACCAGGGACAGCTGGAAGCTCCAGGCAACCTCGGTTGCGGTTCTGAACAGGAACACGGAGAGCGCTGTCCAGACAAAGGTCAGGCTCTTCATAGCGGACGAGATGAAGAAGATTGCCGAGGCCTCCACAATAGACGGTTTCGTGAGGCAGGTAACCAGCGGAGGTCTGCAGAGGGACATGAAGAAGAGGGGCTGCAGGATATACCCGGTCAGGTTCTTCGAGATTGCCAAGATAGAGGTAATGAAGGCGCCCGATTCATGAGGCGCCAGAACTTTTATAAACTTATCCTCATATTACTAAACCAAAAATAACGAGGCGAAACACGGCGTGCGGGCTAACATCGAATGAACAAAGCCCGATCCGTAGCCAATAGGATGGCGAAACGTATGGCAAAGGATTTGACATCGAGCGTAAAGACGCTCATGAGGAAGCCAGAGCAGATAAGGAACATCGGCATAGTTGCGCACATAGACCACGGGAAGACCACATTATCCGACAACCTCCTCGCGGGAGCCGGGATGATTTCCGAGGAGCATGCAGGGCAGCAGCTCTTCATGGACACCGATGACCAGGAGCAGGAGAGGGGGATAACCATATTCTCGGCCAACGTATCCATGGTCCACGAGTGGGAGGGAAAGGAATATCTCATCAACATGATTGACACCCCGGGACACGTCGACTTCGGCGGAGACGTCACAAGGGCAATGAGAGCCGTGGACGGCGTGGTCGCTGTCGCTTGCGCCGTAGAGGGGTGCATGCCCCAGACAGAGACCGTCATCCGCCAGGCCCTAAAGGAGAGGGTCCGTCCCGTCCTGTTCATCAACAAGGTCGACAGGCTCATCAAGGAGCTGAAGCTAACTCCCGAGCAGATGTCAGAGAGGTTCATGAAGATAATCAGGGAGGTCAACAAGCTCATCCAGAAGTTCGCAGAGGACCAGTACAAGGAAAAGTGGCTGGTTAATGTCAATGACGGTTCCGTTGCCTTCGGTTCCGCGGTGAGGAACTGGGCGATATCAATCCCCGTGATGAAGAAGATAGGGATATCCTTCAAGGACATAATAGAGATGACAGAGAATGACCAGGAGTCCGAGCTCGCCAAGAAGGCCCCGCTCCACAGGGTGGTCCTGGACATGGCCATACAGCACCTCCCCAACCCCCTCAGGGCGCAGGAATACAGGATACCCAAGCTGTGGCCGGGCGACAAGGAGCTCCCTGTCGCGAAGGACATGATGACAGTCAACCCTGACGGGAAGCTTGCGGCGATAGTCACCAAGATATACCCCGACCCTCACGCGGGATACGTGGCGACAGTAAGGATATTCTCCGGAAAGATAGTCAAGGGCCAGGAGGTCTATCTCGTTGGCCAGCAGAAGACAGAGAGGGTCCAGCAGGTATCTGTCTACAAGGGCCAGCAGAGGATAGCGATGGACGAGGTGGATGCCGGGAACATCGTCGGCATAGTGGGCCTCAGGGACGCCGGCTCGGGAGAGACTCTGTCAGACCCCGACAACCCCATAGAGGGGTTCGAGGCAATAACCCACATGTTCGAGCCCGTTGTCGTCAAGGCAATAGAGCCCAAGAGCCCCAAGCAATTGTCAAAGCTCATCACCTTCCTCAAGAAGCTCTCGAGGGAGGACCCGACCCTGAAGATTACGATAAACGAGGATACCGGGGAATATCTCGTCGCGGGCCTCGGGGAGCTTCACATCAACGCAAAGGTCGAGATACCCCTCCAGAAGGAAGGGATTGAGGCAACCATCTCCCCGCCGATAGTGATATACAAGGAGGGGATAAGGGAGAGGAGCCCGCAGGCAGTGGAAGGGAAGTCACCGAACAAGCACAACAGGTTCTACATAGTCACCGAACCCGTCCCTGACAAGGTCATGGAGGCAATGCTCCACGGGGAGGTCCCTGACCAGGAGATAAAGAAGAAGGACCAGGAGCTAATCGACAAGCTGGTCGAGCTTGGCATGAACAGGGACGAGGTCAAGAAGATAAAGGAGATATACAAGAGGAACATGCTACTCGACAACACGACGGGCGTGACTGCAATCCTTGAGATAATGGACATGCTTAAACAATCATTCAGGGAGGCATGCGACGGAGGGCCTCTCGCAAAGGAGCCGGTCTCGGGAATGATGGTCAGGCTGGTCGACGCAAAGCTCCACGAGGATTCCATACACAGGGGTCCTGCCCAGGTCATCCCTGCTGTCAGGAGGGCGACCAGGGAGGCAATGATGAGCTCAAAGCCTTTCGTGTATGAACCGAAACAGGTCATAAGGATAGACGTCCCCTCAGAGCACATGGGCGGAGCGACGAAGGAGATAAACAACAAGAGGGGCCAGATACTCGAGATGACAGAGGAGGAGGGAACGAGCCAGATAAAGACCAAGATACCGGTCGCTGAGATGTTCGGCTTCAACTCAGACCTCAAGTCAGCAACAGGAGGGACCGGATTCTACTGGCTGATAGACGTCATCTACGAGCCACTCCCGAAGGAGCTCGAGCAGAAGATAATAGGACAGATAAAGCAGAGGAAGGGCATCACCGGCGAGGAAACCGAAGAAGCGGAAGAGTAATCAGCTTTTTACGAGAGCTGACACTTCTTCAAAAAGCTGATAAGCAAAAACATGAAAAAAATGCTTAAGCCGAATGTTAAAAATCTACTTGTGCGTGAACATGAAGACAGGCTTCCTTCCAGACTTCTCGAGGAGGCAGAAGCCAATCCTGAGGAACTGGACCCGGTCTCCGGGCTTCAAAGATTTGACCGCTTTCTCTGTAATTATATTCCTTTTCTCCTCCGGGAAGACCAGCTCCGCCCTCACGCCTGGTGAGGAGACCCACTGGATTTTCTGGATGTCCGTATGGGACTGCCCGCCCAACAGGGATGGTTTCCTGCTGAGATTCACGTTGAAGAGGTCAATCAGGCGAACGTTCTTGCCCCGGAACCTCTTATAGTCGGCCTTCGGAATCACGATTTTATCCCTGACCTCTATCTCCCTCATGTCCGGCTTGTCAGGATGGACTGGGACCTTTATCCTCCCGGGGGTCTTGGTCTTCCACTCCCTGAGGCACCTGCTGATATCAATCTCTACCGGGTCCTCGACTGCCCTGTAACGGTCAGCGAGGATGTCTATGACCTTCTTGTTCATGGCGTCAAAGGTCTCCCAGTTCATTATTATGTCGTGCTTGGTCAGGCCGCACTGCAGCGCATACTCCCTGAATGCCTCCTTGGTGTAGCCCCTCCTCAGAAGCGCTCTTACTGTATTCAGGGAAGGGTCGTCCCAACCCGAGACCTTTCCCTTCTTTATCCACTCCTTCATGTCCCTGGTGTGGACCTTCTGCCCGGGCTGGTATATCATCCCGAAGTTGACGACAGCGGGTGGCTCCCACCCGAAGGCGTTGCATATCATCCTCTGGACGGCTGTGTTGTGCTCGTGCTCCTTGCCCCTGAAGACGTGGGTCACGCCGTAATCGTAATCATCGATGCAGTTGGCCATGTTATACAGCGGCCAGTACTTGTATCTCGTTCCCACCAGAGGATGCTTTTCCTTCATCACCCTGAACAGCGGAGGGTCCCTCAGGACCGGGTTGGGGTCCCTCATGCTCGTCTTGAGCCTCGTGGTTATCTCCCCTGGCTTATACCCTCCCTTCAGGGCCTTCTCCCACATCCCCAGGTTGGTTTTCGGGGAGTTGTCCCTGCACGGGCAGTTCTGCTTCTTCAGCTTGAGCTCCCTGAATCCCTCCGCAGGGCAGGTGCACATGTAAGCGTTCCCTTCCAGTATCAGTTGTTCCCCCCTCTTCAGATACTCTCCCATCCTCCTTGACTGGATGATTACCTTGTCAACCCTGACCCCCGAACTCTTCAGGTCCTCCTTTATCATGCCGTAATACTCCCTCCTAACCTTGGTGGGGTCCGTATCCTCGAACCTGAGGAGAAACCTTCCCTTGTACTTCTCCGCGTAGAGGTAGCTTATCATCACTGCCCTCAGGAGGTGTGCTATGTTCAGCGGACCAGAAGGGCACGGCGCGAACCTCGTGACCACTTTCCCCTCAACCGCGC
>CAZIAB010000015.1:0-18100 GCA_964537525.1 uncultured archaeon | reverse complement strand
TATCCCTTAACCCGAGGGTCCTGGGAGAAGTCAGAAGATTGTTATAGAACAGGCAAACCACAATTCACAAACAAGACAACTAAAAACCATGCTTAATGCCGGTTTGTGTCCGGTGCCCAGAGAAAGCTTTATATATTAATTATATAATGTTATTCTGAATCAAATTCATTTGGTTCATCATATTCAAAATTCAAAAGAGGTGATTAGTAATGACGCAAATGGGACAGATTGGGGGACAGCCGGTCCTTATAGTGCCTGAGGGCACGTTCAGGAGCAGGGGCAGGGATGCCCAGAGGATGAACATAGCAGCGGCAAGGGCGGTTGCTGACACGGTAAAGACCACGCTCGGGCCTAAGGGCATGGACAAGATGCTCGTTGACTCCTTGGGGGACGTCGTAATAACGAATGACGGCGCAACCATACTGAATGAGATGCAGATAGAGCACCCGTCCGCGAAGATGATGGTAGAGATTGCAAAGACACAAGACAAGGCGGTCGGGGATGGAACAACGACAGCAGTCCTTCTCGCAGGAGAGCTGCTAAAGAAGTCAGAGGACATGCTTGACCAGGAGATACATCCCACGGTCATCACGAAGGGCTTCAGGATGGCAAAGGCAAAGGCCATAGAGATTCTTAACAGGAATTCTATCGCGGTTGACATAAGCGAAGAGAAAACCCTCCAGAAGATTGCAGAAACGGCAATGACAGGAAAGTCCGCCGAAAAGGCATCTGAGGAGCTTGCCTCGATAGCCGTCCAGGCAATAAAGAAGATCGCCGACGTCAGGGACGGCGAGGCAGAGATAGACACAGACAACATAAAGATGGAGAAGAAGGAAGGAGGCTCCATCAATGACACCAAGATGATAAACGGGATATTGATAGACAAGGAGGTAGTCCACTCTTCCATGCCGAAGAGGATTGATAAGGCAAGGGTCGCCCTTGTCGATTCTGCCCTCGAGGTGAAGGAGCTCGAAGGGGACACCAAGATAAGCATCGACTCCCCGGAGAAGATGCAGATGTTCCTTGACCAGCAGGAGAGCATGCTCAGGAACATGGTTGACAGGGTCATAAAATCCGGGGCAAACGTTCTGTTCTGCCAGAAGGGAATAGACGACACTGCGCAGCACTTCCTTGCCAAGGCAGGCATACTCGCGGCAAGGAGGGTCAAGAAATCCGATATGGAGGCCCTCGCGAGAGCGACAGGCGCAGCCATCGTGACGAACCTCAAGGACCTCTCAAAGAGCGACCTGGGATATGCAGGCATCGTTGCAGAGAGGAAGGTCGCCGGTGACGAGATGATATTCGTCGAGGAATGCAAGACGCCCAAGGCCGTTACAATCCTCATAAGGGGGGGAACAGAGCACGTCGTTGACGAGGTGGAGCGTGCAATGGAGGACGCGATAAAGGGAATCGCTTCCGCGCTAGAGCTCAAGAAGATAGTTCCCGGCGGCGGAGCGTCAGAGATAGAGGTTGCAAGGGGACTGAGGAAATACGCAGACACATTCAGCGGAAGGGAGCAGCTCGCCGTCATGGCATTCGCAGACGCGATAGAGTCAGTCCCGAGGACGCTTGCAGAGAACGCAGGCCTCGACCCCATAGACAAGCTCGCTGCCCTGAGGGCAAGCCACGACAAGAAGGAGCTAAACTCCGGACTGGACGTGTTCTCAGGAAAGATAGTTGACATGCACAGGGCGGGTGTCATAGAGCCCCTGAAGATAAAGCTCCAGGCAATAAAGTCAGCTGCAGAGGCTGCGGAGATGATTCTGAGGATTGATGACATGATATCCTCAGGCTCTGGTGACAAGATGCCTGCAATGCCACCGGGCGGAATGGGCGGCATGCCACCGGGCGGAATGGGCGAATACTGATTTCCTTCAAGGCCGCCTTGTTTTTTGGCGACCTATACTGTTTTATTTCTTTTTTTCTCTTCTTTCTCATGGACAGCCGGACGAGGGAGAAATACGAATCCTACTTTGATACTTACGACTACCAGGACGAGATGGAAACCGGTAAGGATTGGAAGGCTCCCGGCCGAGTCCTTAAGCTGAACCACGTAAAGAGGATTGTCGGAAACCCGAGTGGAAAGATGATTCTTGATGCAGGTTGCGGCTCCGGGATATTCTCAGTCCTTTTTGCAAAAGAAGGCGCTGACGTTAAGGCGATAGACGTCTCGGGGAAATCCATAGAGACGGCAAGGGAGTGGGCGAGAAGGGAGGCGGTCTGGCTGGATGCAGAGGTCTCCACCACAGAGGATTTCAAAACCAAAAGAAAGTTTGACATAATCCTTGCACTGGACTCCGTGATGTACACGGACGATTTCCTCCCAATCGCTGACAACCTCTTCCGCCATCTCAAACCCGGGGGGATTCTTATACTCTCTGTCCCCAACCTCTACAGGTGGACCACTATAATGTCGGTCTTTGATGACTACCCACTCAACAAAGTCAAATCATTATTCAGGAAAATCAGCGTAAAGAGGGAAAGCCTTCCCTACCTGAAGCATCCACCATGGGTTTGGGAATCCCTCCTCAGGAGGTCTGGCTTCGCCATAGAGAAGAGGGTCGGCTGCTTCATCTTCCCCTCCCTGAAGTCAGAGAGGGCAGATAAGTGGTTATGGAGGAGGGGATGGCTGGTTTCTCTGATGAGGTCATTTGAAAATAGGGCAAGCGACACCAAGCCCTTTTACTACGCAGGGCAGCTGTTCATCGTGGTTGCAAGGAAGCCCGGGCAGCAGGTAGTTTAAATATCCGGACAATAATTATATTCATGGATGATGATTACGAAGACGTGCCCGCATCGCCCATAAGGCGCCTTGAGAAAAGGATAAGCCAGGTGGAAAAGACATCTTCTTCAGAGGTCAACAAGCTGATAGAGCAGATAATAGACCTCATAAAATCCAACCAGAGGATTGTCGCCGACGTGGTGAAGTCGGACGCGGAGCTCAGGAACGAGCTATCAAAGGTCCCGGGAAAGATTGACCAGCTTATATCCAGCATGAACGAGTTCCTTGACCTGCTCAAGGCATCGGCCGCGGAGGAGACAGTCGCGGGGATATCCAGGGACATGATGCAGCCGCTCACGAGCAAGATGGATGAACTGGTTGACTACACCAAGAGGTCAATGGAGGCGAACCAGGCGCTCCTGTCCAGCATGGGGACCATAGAGAACAGGCTCAAGAGGTCGTATACCCAGTCGAGATACAGCTCGCTTGGAAGGTAGGATAGTTTATATAGATATACGACCAAAATAATAAAGGGTGTCATGATGAGAAAGGGAATAACCCCCATCGTATCCATAATAATACTGTTGCTGATAACGGTCGCTCTTGCGGGCGCCGCATTCACTTTCCTCCAGGGCTACCTCTTCACCTACACGGGCTCCAGCTTCAGGATGGACGCAGGCATGGTTTTCTGCGTCAAGGATGCGTCAGACAATAATATAATAACAGCCCAGGTAACGAACACTGGCCAGCAGTCTTTGGTTACTGAGGACTTTACAGTTGCGCAGGTTGACGGAGACGGTGTTACAAAATCAAATATCGATATCAGCCCCGGTGAGGCAGCAATACTTATAGATGCATATGACTGCGGGGGAACGTGTACCGCAGGGACGCACACGGTATCAGTGGGAACGGCAGCCGGCGTCACTACCGTTAACGTGTATTGTCCTTAACCTTTCTTTACGAGAGCTACAGCTTCTGCAAAGTCTTCATCTCATCGTTGTATTGAATGAAGAGATGTCTGCGTCTCCAATGATGTTGTCGCAGAGACGTCTCAGCGCCCCTTGCAGTGTGAGACGCTGATCTCTTGTCACAACATAATAGAAGAGACAAGACTTAACCAAAAAACACAATTGTAAATTTTGCTTGTTGCTTCTCGGCTTGCAGATGTCGGGAGACTCTCGTAAGCCGAGGTATTAATAGAACCGGCCACAAATATTAATCATGAGAAGGGGGCAGATGCAGGCGCTCTCCATCGTTCTCCTTACGGTGGTCATTATGGGCCTCGTGGGGGCAGCCTATATGTGGGCCGTGCCCATAATAGAGAGGAATGCGGCAATCACCGAATACACGACAGTGGAGAGGTTCATCCTCGAGCTCAGCGACAGGATAGTGGAGCTCGCGAATTCCGGCTCTGGTGAATACACCCTGGACATACCCAGCGGGATTCTCAGGATAGAGGGCGCGGATTATCCTGGGGGAGACAACAACACGATAATGTTGGATTTCTTTTCCAGCCTGGACATGCTCTGCAACAAGACCGCCTGCAACACCATTACCGGAGGGATAGAGATACCCATAGAGACTGACAACACCAGCGCCGTTGGCGTGTACGGGGAGGACGAGCCGAGGGTGATAACCCTCACAGGGCAGGACTCCGGCGCTGGGAAGCTGCTCACAATCAGCCTCCACTACAGGGAGCTCAGGAGCGAGACCCGGGGATACAGGATAGCCATCTGTCCAGACGCAGGATGCTCTGAGGCGGTCAACGGGACAGGAAGGATAATGCTGGAATTCGACAAGCGCACAGAGGACCCGGGTGCCTCACCGCTCCCACTGGTCACTAATTACATAACTGTCAGGATAATCTGATGATTGTTTTGCTTATCGGCTTTGGGGCAAGTGTTAACTGATGTAAAAGCCAATGCGCCTGTAAGCCGAGAGATATATAGAATCCCCCCATATATTATCCATGGCGATTAGAAGGAAGGGGGTGTCGCTGGTTTTCGAGCAGGTGCTTCTCTTCATGATTGGGGTTATGATATTCGCCTCCTGCTTCGTGACGTTCTCCCTCTACCAGCAGCAGTTCACTGAGAGAATCTCCCAGGACCAGCTCAATGAGATAATGGGCAGCGTCTCCTCGGTTGTTGTGGATTTCTCTTCCCGGGGGCAGCTGGTCAACAGCAGCGTGAGCCTGAACCTCCCGGAAAGGGTCGGAGGGGCTGGCTACATCGTAGAGCTCAATTCCAGCGGGCTCTTCGTCTACACGCTGGGCTCTGGAGGGATAGAGAGCTTCTCCCCCATGTATGGAATCAACCATTCAATGAACCTCTCGGGAAGGTTCTCCAGCGTCCACGGGAGGGAATTGCTGATTTATAAAAATGAAAATGAAATTATAATTGCCTGACAGCGGTTTGTGGTTTTTATGGTAGTCAATGTCTTCAGGAGGGTTGTGAAGCCTAATAGAGTCTCAATCCAACCCTCGGACATAGTCACCAGGATGAAGAAGGGTTATGGCAAAATACAGCAGGAAACCCCCCAGCAACCTTACCAGCAAACTGCCCGGTATCCGCCACAGGGCTATCCTGTTTATGTCCAGCCCCCTCCCCCACAACCAACCGGGCCTCCAAAGGAGCCAACGGAAACAGGCGAGCAGGCAAAGGAGGAGAAACCGAGGGAGGGGATAAGGGAGAAGATTGGGAGGGGGGTCAGGATTCGCCCGGACGTCAAGGAGGTGCCTGAGCTTCCCGAGAGGGCCTCGGAGAGCGAGGAGCTCATGGGCATCGATACCAAGTACGCCCTGATACCGAGGAACCCGAGGAGGGGGGAGTACGTCTTCGCTTATGCCCATATAAAATGGGACAGGAAGGCAGGGCATCTCGTCTACAGCGTCATCGAGCCAGCGCTCACGTCATCGGACAGGGACGCCATAGGGACCGCGAAAAGGATTCTCGAGGAGAGGCTCGACGTTGACTTCTACAAGCTCGGGCAGATAAAGGCAAAGTCCCTGCTCAGGGAGGAGGTGAGGAGGATACTCGACCTGAATCCAGGCCTCACCGAGGGAAAGAAGACCATACTCAGCTACTACATAGAGAGGGACATAATAGGGCTCGGGAGCATAGAGCCCCTGATGAACGACAACAACATAGAGGACGTATCGTGCGACGGCATCGAGATACCGATATACGTCTATCACAGGAACCCGAGGATTGGCTCCCTGATGACCAACGTCTCCTTCGGGACAGAGGAGGAACTGAATTCCTTCGTCGTAAAGCTCTCCCAGAGGTGCAGGAAGACCATCTCAATCGCAGAGCCGCTCATTGACGCTTCACTGCCTGACGGCAGCAGGGTGCAGGCAACGCTCGGGACAGACATAGCGAGAAGAGGTTCAAATTTCACCATAAGGAAGTTCACTGAGGAACCATTAACCCCATCTCACATGCTGGCATACGGGACCATCGACTCAACCACAATGGCATACCTCTGGCTGGCGGTGGAGAACGGCCAATCAATCCTCATCTCCGGCGGGACAGCCACGGGAAAGACCTCCCTGCTCAACGCACTCTCACTCTTCATAAGGCCCAACCTGAAGATTGTCTCCATAGAGGACACCCCGGAGCTGAGGCTCCCCCACCCCCACTGGATACCGGAGGTCGCCAGGACGGCGCTCTCCATAAAGGGCAGCGTGGGGGAAGTCACGCTCTTCGACCTCCTGAAATCATCCCTGAGACAGAGGCCCGACTACATAGTCATGGGAGAGGTGAGAGGGAAGGAGGCATTCGTCCTGTTCCAGCAGATGGCGACTGGTCATGCATCGCTTGCTACCATACACGCTGCCTCCATAAGCCAGCTCATAGACAGGCTCACCACCCCTCCTATATCCCTGCCACCGAACCTGATAGAGAACGTCAACATAGTGATATTCCTCGTCCTCTCCCGATACAGGGGGAAGTACATCAGGAGGGCTGACAGCATCATGGAGATAAGGGGCATGGACGGGGAGAAGCCGATAACGAGGGACGTGTTCAGGTGGAATCCTATGAAGGACGACTTTGCCGTGAGGTCAGACTCCGTGGTCCTGAGCACCATAGCGGCGAGGCAGGGCCTTACTGATGAGCAGATAGAAGAGGAGCTCCTGAGAAGGAGGATGGTTCTCGAGTGGATGGTCGGGCAGGGCATATACGATTACAGGGAGGTGTCCAGGCTCATAAGCTCGTATTACTCTGACCCGGAGAGGATAATGTCCCTCGTGAGGGGTGGGTGAATGATTGACAGGCTCGCATTCAGGCTCTTCGGTGGGCTGGCTGGCTCCTACAAGGATTATTTCCAGGGGCTTGACGAGAACCTGAAGAGGGGAATGATAAGGATTCCCCTGCAGGAATACCTCTCCAGGATATTCTTCGTTTCCTTCATCGCCTTCGCAGTCTCGCTGGTCCTGGGCTCTGTCTTCATAACGATAATGGTGGCCGTCTATTCGGGCGCCGCCTTCTTTGGTTACACCCTATCCATCATAGTCTCTGCCCTTACAGGGGGGACTGTCTTTTTCGTTGGCTATTATTACCCGACCATAAAGGCAAGGAATATGAAGACACAGATAGACCGGGGTCTGCCTTTCGCGGTCTTCTACATGGCCACCACCGCATCCTCGGGGATAAACCCCATAGAGATATTCAAGTCGCTGTCAGAGAAAGGGGGAGCCATAAGCATCGAGGCGAGCAAGGTCTACAACAACGTGAAGAGCCTGGGAATGAACCTCAATGACGCGATGTCCCACGTCGCCGCGAGGACACCGTCACCCTCGTTTGCAGACCTCCTCTGGGGAATGGTCTCTGTCATAACCACTGGAGGAGATTTAGAGGATTACCTGAACAGGAAGACCCGCTCCTTCATGAACGTCTACAGGAGGAGCCTCAACGATTACGCGAAGCAGGTCGCCCTGTACACTGAGATATACATAACCCTCGTGATGGTTGGCTCCCTGTTCTTCATCGTCCTTACTGCCATAATGTCACCCCTGGGAGGATTCAGCATACTGCTGCTCCAGACGTTCATGGTTTTCATCGTCATACCCCTTGTTTCCCTGGCGTTCATAGTGCTGGTCAAGGGGCTTTCACCGAGCGAGGGATAATAATGAAGATGCTTACTGCACAACCAAAGAGCACATCTCTCAAATCAACATCTATTGGAGGCGAGAGATGTTGAGATGTCTCGTGTCAAGACACACACCACGAGACACGACCCATTAGATTGGGTATGGAGTGTTTGAGATGAAGATGCTTGACAAGAGGACGAAGACGCTGATTGGCCTCAGCATCACGGGCATGGTGATGATACTGTCAGGAGTAATCATCGGGGACCCGGGGATACTGGGCAACCTGATAATAATAGCGGTCTTCATATCCGTGACCCCATACTTCCTGTTCAAATATTCAGACTATGCATGGGTGAAGTCCCTCGAGGACCAGTTCCCTAACTTCATAAGGGACCTGGCTGACGCCTCGCGCTCCATGCCCCTGACAGAGGCCATAAGGGCCACCAGCAAGTCCAACTACGGGAAGCTCTCCCCTGAGATAGTTAAGATGAGCAACAGGCTCTCCTGGGGGACATCGTTCGTAAGGACGCTGGAGATATTCGAGACAGGAGTCATGAGGTCAAGGATAATAAGGGAGGCACTGGACATACTCAGGCAGTCCTACGAGTCCGGTGGGAATGTGGTCATGACGCTGGAGTCCATATCAAGGGACATGATGATGCTCAAGGAGGCCGAGGAGGAGAGGTTCTCCCTGCTGAGGCAGCACATATTCATAATGTACGCTGTCTTCTTCATGTTCGTGGGGATTTCCGTCCTGATAATATTCGTGATGGTCCCGATGATAGAGACCCAGTCAGAGCTCACGGGCGCCAGCGCGGGAAGGTTCGGCATGACATCAATGTTCAGCAACCCCTGCCCGCCGCAATCCTCGATGGTCATCCCCTGCGGGTTCTACCTCGCCGTTGGAACGTTATTTGGCGTCCCCGCGGAGAGCATAGGCTCGTATTACATAGCCCTGTTCTTCTGCGCGGTCGTGATACAGGGCATAATGATAGGCCTGATAACAGGTCAGCTCAGCGAGAACTCGATGACAGGGGGCATAAAGCACTCCATGATAATGGTCTTTGCCGCGATAGGGGTATTCCTGTTCATAGCGAAGCTCGGTCTGTTCCCGGTTTGATGGTGATGAGATGAAAAGAGAGACATTGAGGCAGTTCGTGCATCTGAGCGGCCTGGGATTCGTATACCTGTCCCAGTTCCTTGACAAGAACCTCTCCGCATCACTCTTCCTCCTGATGGCCCTGTCCCTACTGTTCTATTCCTGGTATGTGAGGAGACAGATGAGCGGGACAAGGAAGCTCATCAACATCGTTGAGGAGAGGGCGAGGAGGGTCCTTCTCCACCTCGACAGGGACAACCTGCCGATGCCCTTCATGGGGCCCTTCTGGTTCTACATGGGATTCTTCCTTACCTACCTGCTCTTCCCGCTGGAAATAGCAATGGCGTCCTGCGCAATCCTGGCAGTGGGTGACGCCCTCTCCACCCTCATTGGCAAGACCCTTGGAAGGAACGAGTACCTTCCCGGAAAGACAGCGGAAGGGAGTTTGGCCTTCTTCGCAGGAGGGCTTCTAATCTCTCTCCTGATTGTCCCTCCGGCAACAGCCCTCACGGGCGCCCTGATTGGCACCCTTGTTGAGCCAATACCCTCCCTCAGAAAGGTGAGGAACCTCTACGCCAGGGGCCTGGTGGACGACAACCTGCTAATCCCCCTCGCGGCCGGCCTGGTGATGCTCCTCCTGTGAAGCAAACCTTTTTAAATACCAATCCAAAAAAGGGGGGTAGTGGTGCTGATGTCTCTCTGCATAATAGGGCAGGAGAAGAGCAAGACCGACATCCGCCTCCTGGAGGAGGCCAAGAAGCAGTTCGGTTCTGTCTTCTTTGTACCGATAGAAAGCATAGGCATAGGTCTCAATGACAGGTTCTCGATACATTACAGGACCTCTGACATGCAGAAGTTCAGGGCAGTGATGCCCAGGATACCCAAGAGCTACCTTTCATATGCCTACCAGCTCCTCTCGCTCTTCCCGCAGGAGACCTACATGACAGTGAAGCCCATAAGCTTCCTCCTCGCATCAGAGAGGTTCTTCCTCCTGACCGTCCTCAGGAAAAGAGGGATTCCTACCCTCAACCTGCACCTGGCGAGGTCTTCAAAGGCTGCCGCGAGGATGATATCAGACACGAAGTATCCGAAGATAATAAGGAGCCCTGAAAAGAAGACCGGTGTGGTGGTCAGGAACCAGAAGGAGGCAAGGTCCGTGATAGACGCGCTGATACACCTCAACCAGCCGACGCTTATAGAGGACGTGGTCAAGGACATGGTTTCTGTCTACGTCGCCGAGCCAGAGGTCCTGGCAGTGGTGAAGAAGAAGACCAAGGAGACGGATGTCGTGTTCTCGAGGGGCGAGATGAAGCAGGCAAAGATATCCCTCGAAATCGAGCAGCTCGCCCTCGATGCCGCCGCGGCGGTCGATGCGCACGTCGCGAGGGTTGACATATCCCTGAACGGCTCACCCAAGGTAGTCAACATCAGCCTGAACCCGGACCTCCTGACCCCGAGCAAGGTAACGGGTGTCAACATCCCGAAGAGGGTCATGGAGATAGTCCACGAGAACTACACGAAGCACAACGAGAAGCCCGTCCTCATAAGGTTCTTCGAGGACGCGAAGTCCGTCGTAAGGGACGTCCTCAAGACAAAGCAGCTCCTCTGAGCGCGAGCCATACTGATATAAACCTTAAGTTCCAAGATTAGAGTGATATCATGGACCTTAGCTGGTTGACTGAGTTCTTTGGCGGGCTTTGGGCTTGGCTGGTAAGTTTCTTTACGGGCTTGATACCAAACTATATCCTGCCGAACCTCCAGATTATCCTACAGGTCCTTATACTTCTCATCGTCGCGTACGTCTCAGGGAGGGTGGGCAAGGCCCTGACAGTGAAGCTGCTCAGCGTCGCCGGGCTCAAGAAGATAACCATAAGGTCATGGACAGATGACATACTCAAGGCAGTCGGGTACAGGGGGACTATAGTGAGCCTGATAGGCGACCTCGTGAAATGGTTCATCTACATCCTGGTCCTGAGCACCATAATCCAGACCCTGGGACTCCCTGGTTTGGTTAACATATTCAACCAGATAACAGGGTTCGTCCCGAGGTTCATAGTCGCGATACTGATAGTGGTCGTCGGTTTCCTGATAGCGGACTTCCTCGGAAAGATATTCGAGGAAGCAGGCAAGAGGTTCCTCGCTGACGAGACGCTCGGCGTCTTCTCAGGCGGGCTGATAAAGTATTCGGTCGCGCTGGTCTCGGTGATAATGTCCCTTGCCATGATAGGGCTCGACACCACGGCCCTCAGCATAATGTTCGCAATCCTCCTCGGAGGAATTGTGGTGATACTTATCCTCGGCATAAAGGACATCCTCCCCGGGGTAACGTCAGGAATCCATCTCAAGAGGAACCTGAAGCCGGGGGAGTACATTAAGGTCGGGAACTATTCGGGCTTCGTTGAGAAGATCGGCTCCTTCTCCGTGACCCTCAGGAACAAGGACAAGACCTACGTTGTCCCGAACACGATGCTGATGAGCAGCGTTGTGGAGAGGGTGCCCGGAAAAAAGCTGAAATAGATTCCTCGCTCAATAATATAACATGAAAATAGCGGTGAGGAAGGGCTATACTGTCTACAGGACGCAGGGCGATTACACCTATGTCTGTCCACATTCCGGGCCAGCGCTTGAGATACCGACTTCCAGGGACGACAACTCAGAGACCATATCCAGCCTCTGCTGGATGAGGACCGGCGGGAAATTCATAATATCCAGCATCTCGAGGAAGAGGGCGTACGGCGTGGATTTCAACAGGAAGGCCCCTCCCTTCAGGGAGGCTCTTTCAATGTGGGACTCCTTCATCAGGGACGAGAACCAGAAGAAGATGCATGAATTCAGGAAGAATTACGCGTGGGTCGCTAAGGACTACAAGGACCATGACAGGAGGAAGAAAATCTACCACTCCTTCTGGAACGAGGTCAGGGAAGGGAAGTTCATAGTCCTGGTACACAGCGCTTTCTCCAGGCTGAAGATAATGCCGAGCATAATAGACATCACCACCTTCGACGGGAAAGGCGTTGACAGGAAGATTCTCGGGGAGATAATAGAGGAGGTCAATGAAAAGAACAAGTCCTTCTTCAGGGAGATAGACAAGGAATGCAAGGCCTACACCCTCCTGGAGGAGGAGAGGGCCATCAACAACATCCTGAGGGTCTACAACTCGTTCGGGCTTGATAAGATATCCTTTGATTTCCTGGAGAACGTAAAGAGCGACCTCGCTGCCATGGAGAAGCACATCGGCAGGGACGAGGTGTCAGAGCTCAAGAAGGATTTCTCTGTGAAGAATTTCCTGAAGGCGTGCAAGAAGGCGCTCATCAACATCGAGCCGCCCAGGATAACCGTTGAGCACTTCTTCAGCGGTTCAAGGTCATGGGGCCCCAGGGAAAACCTGTTCCCGCTCGAGGGGAGAACCGTTATAAATCTTGAATGCACAAGATTCATTAATTTCTGGTATCCGCACAAGGCAGCTGAGATGATAACGGATATCATGGAAGGATTGAGGGATAGGAATGCTTCCTGATGGTTTCGTGCTGAGAAATTTCTCTCCGCAGGACTTGGACAGGGTCTCGGACTTCAAGAGGAAGAGCGTTATCATAAGCTTTCCCGATGCTGGTTATGACATCGAGTCGTTCAGGAGGAACATCCTCTCATCCTCGGAAAAGGAGCCCGATTCTGTCAGGGTCCTCGAGAGGGATGGAAGGATAGTTGGCTATGTCTGGTTCAGGCTGAAGTCCGGCATAACCGGAACGCTCGGGATAGTGAACCACGTATTCATAGACGAGTCAGTCAGGAGGATGGGCCTTGCCAACGAGCTCATGAAGATCGCGGAGGAATACTTCATGTCGAGGGGGATAAGGAAGGCAAGGGTGACCGTCACCCTGAGCAACGAGTCCTCGCTGAAGATGTGCAGGAAGCTCGGCTACAAGGAGAAAAGAGTTATTATGGAGAAGGACCTAGATTAAGTATTTCTTCAGGTTCCCGGTCCATTCCACTAACTTCTGTGGAATTTCCCCGAATATTTGTAAAAGATTCTCCATTTCGCCCAGGGCGCACCTGACCATCATGGCTATATCTTCCGGCAGCTCGCCGGGATTATAACCGTGAAGAAAATCCATGCAGGTGAAGTAAATCTCACTTATTTTCGGTATTGCATTTGCCTGTTCCAATGAATATGCCTGTTCAGGTGGAGACATGAAACTGCTCACTGCTTTATTCTTGGCCTGATAAACTTTTATTCTTATGCTCACCCAACGGGCAGCAGGTATCTCCCCTTCTCAAGAATCTGCTTCCTGTCAACCCACGCGCTGACCGCCTTCATCACGCCATCAACATGGACCTTTGATTCGTAAGGGGCGTGGGTGTTCTCCGGGTATGGATTGCCGAATGCTATGTGGACGCCCGGGAACTTCTCATCCTGGAGGTTCCTGCCTATGAAGCCCTTCAGGAAGACATTGGTCCCGAACGCGAACTCCCCAACCCTCCTTCCGTTGGGGTCGCTGTCCAGGTACCTCACCAGGTCATCCAGAAGCTTCCCGTTCTTGCACTCAATCCCCTCGGCCATCCCCTTCTTTATCGTGACCGTGACGGGATTCTTCTCCAGCAGGCCGTATCTTGGGCTGAAGAAGTTTCCCAGCACCCCGTCTATAACGGCAATGCCCTCTATGCTCGCCGGGTAGGTATAAACCTCGTCCCCGGGAAGGTTCGCCCATGTCCCCGGCTTCCTCCTGATTGCAGTGAGGTTTACCCATAGGAATTCGGGCCTGAATCCTGCCTTTAGATTGGTCCCCGCCGCCGTCTTCACTACAATCTCCTTTGCCCTGTAAACCGTGTCAAAGACCCTGTCGCTCACCTTCTTTACATGGTTGAAGTCAGAGTTCATCCCGGTCTCCATTATCTCCCTGGTCACGTTGGGCATGTGGGCGTGCCTTGCCCCGTACTTCGTGACGAGCAGCCTCAGCGGCCGAACAAAGGTGAAGAGTTCATTAACCTCTGGCGTTGATTTGGTGTGCAGGAGATAGAACGAGACGTCGGCCTTCCTTGCCTGCTCCTCAATCTCCTCCGGTATCCCCATAAGGGGCCTTCCGAACCTGTCAACATCAACCGAAAAGACGTTCTTCGTTACCCTCGTGGCGGCGTCCTGTATGGCCCTCCCTGTATCAGCGCTCTCTTTATCATACATTATCATGACCCTTTCGCCCGGCTTGACGTCCATGCAGACCCTGACCGCGTTCACCGCTCCCTTCTCCATGGTGCCCATTCTTCTCACTTATAAATAGATTAGCCAAATTAACTTATTAGACCAGCGGATAACAGAAAGACGACTTTGACCAATTGAATCAAGTCGTCCATCTGACGGTGGGCCCGTAGCTCAGCTGGATAGAGCACTGGCCTTCTAATTTCGGGTTAGAAGGATTGACCTTTAAGGGATGAAAGAGGCAAGCCAGGGGTCGTGGGTTCAAATGAACCCTTTAGCGCCGGTAAACGCGCTAAAGCGTTCGCGGAAAGAACGCTGCCGCATACCCCTTCGAGCACAAGAAGGCAGTGGTTCAGGGAATCCCTCCGGGCCCATCAAGCACCCGACATTATCCAATACAAACAGGTCGGGAATCAATCGATGGGGCTATGGTGTAGCTTGGTCTAGCATTGGAGCATGGGGAGAGCCTTTCTTTACAGAAGGCTTCCGCCTTTCCCAAAGAAACCCTCGGGAAAGAAACCCGTAAAAAGGAGAGGTTCCCACAGTGCTTCAGACCCCGGTTCAAACGCGCTGCTGGAAGTCAGCAGGGCTGAAAATCCGGGTAGCCCCATACACAAAAATCAGACATATTCAGGGCTTAAACCACAAAAAAGCCATGGTCCATCTCTTAAAAGTTTTTTATGGGCTTTGATTATTTTTAGGTCTCTTTCTTCGTATCTTCTCTGCAATCTCGCTCTGCATTCATTGTCCAGCTTCATTAATCTCTCCTGGGTTTCAGGGCTATCATCCATTACGTATACTTTAACGCCCTTAAAAAAATCGTCCGCATCCCCTTCTGTCATATCAATCACTAATTATATTTGTTGTAAACTTTATATAGTGTGGATGCAGCCTTTCAGAGGAACGATAGTCCAAGGGCTGGGAAAGTCAAAACATAAAAACCTGCACTGTTTAACTGAACAAGTTACTCCATTTTCTTGACGTCTGTGGCCTTTGGTCCCTTTTCTCCCTGCTCTGGTTTGAAAGAAACCTTGTCGCCTTCTGCTATCGGGCCTTCCTTCACCTCGCTGCCATGGACGAAGTAGTCCTTTCCGTCATCCCCGGCAATGAAGCCAAAGTTCTTTGATTCGTTGAAGAATTTTACAGTTCCTTCTGTCATTTTTATGCCTCCTGTTGGTTTATAATCAAATCATGCAATAGCTTATTAATAAAAGCGTCGGTCACACCTGCGCATAATAGTTCATTAGACAGGGCCAAGAACCTTTCCTGGTCAGTCCCAACCAATCCGGTTAACAATATTAAAGGTGAAAACGAGTATATTATTCATGGCATCCGATTTGGATTACATAAAAGGATACTGGAAAAAAACAGAATGCTTCCGCCCCAAGGATTCTGGCGTATTCATAGGGGTTCCAAACCCCTTTATTTCACCGAACAATAAAATATACAAGGATGATATCTATTACTGGGACAGCTACTTCCAGAATCTGGGACTGATTGAATCAGGGAAGATAGAGCTTGCAAAGGGGATTGTTGATAACTTCGCCCACCTTTACATGAGGTTTGGATTCATACCCGCAAGAAACAGATACTATGACGCCGGCCAATCCCAGCCACCATTTCTGACATCAATGATTCTGGATGTCTACAAAGTCACAAAAGATAAGGAGTGGCTCAGAAAGATGACAAGAATTGCAGAAGATGAACTGAAGAACTATTGGATGGCTAAAATCTACCATGCAAAGAAGGGTCATATGGTTTACGAGGGGCTGTCAAGGTATTTGGAGCATTTCTTCACACATGTTACAGCAGAGCATGAATCTGGTTGGGACCTGACATCCAGATACAAGCACAACTGCCTGGACTATCTTCCGGTTGACCTCAACTCGTTGTTATATAAATATGAAACCGACCTGAAGTGGATATACAGCATGTTTGGTAATTCAGCCAAGATAAGAAAATATACCAGGATGGCCAGTAAGAGGAAAAAGAAAATCATCAATTTAATGTGGACCGAGAAAAGGGGATTCTTCTTTGACTATAACTACAGAATGAAAAGGAGGAGCAAGTTCTATTCCCTCGCTGGATATTATCCAATGTGGGTGGGCATACCCACTGAAAAGATGGCAAAGAGAATGGTGAGGAATCTCAGGAAATTCGAGTACAGGGGAGGGCTGGCAAACACTCAAAAGGAGGGACTTTCAAAGGACTTCAAGCAATGGGATTATCCCAATGGTTGGCCAAATCAACAATGGATTGTAATACAGGGACTTTTGAGGTATGGTTATGAAAAAGATGCCAGGAGGATAGCATTGAAGTGGCTCAGGATGAACAAGAGAATTTTTGAAAGGACTCATAAATTCTGGGAGAAATATAACGTGGTCAGGTGTACAATTGGCAAGAGTGGAGTATACCAGACACAGCCAGGCTTTGGCTGGACCAATGCCATATATCTTAAACTGACCAATATGTTCGGAAAATAACATCACTTAACAGCCGATTCGTAGACTTTCATAGTATCTTCTGCCATTCTTCTGAGGGAAAACTTCTGAAGAACCATTTTCCTTCCCTCTTTCCCGAAACTCTCCATCCTTTCCTTGTTATTCAGAATCCACAGGATTCTCTTTGCCAGCTCAACATGGTCATCGTTTGGAGTTAGATAGCCATTTACATCGTTCTGAATTATCTCCGGGACGCCTCCTCCACTAGTTCCTATTACTGGAAGCTCACAGGCCATCGCCTCTATATATGCCAGGCCGAAGGGCTCATCCTTGGATGCAAGGACCATCAAATCTGCGCCATTATAGAGTGCAGGCATGTCCTTTGATTTGACTCCTTCCATTATGATTAGCTTGTTTCCGACACCATAAAGCCTTGCCGTGTCCTTCAGTTTCTTTATCGCATCCCTATACTCCTGTATGAATAACGGATTCGGGGGTGCCCCTGTAATCATAAGCTTTACGTTCTTCATTGCCTGATGGACAACAGAAATCGCCTTCAGCAGGGTTATTAAACCCTTTTTTTCAAAAACAGGAGTGCCTGTAGAGTTAACAATAAGTCTCGTAGGACAGACGATAACAACATCTTTCTCTTTAATGTTGTATTTGTTGCGAAGCCAGGAATCCTTTTTGCCTGGCCGGAACCTCTTTGTGCTTATGCCGTTGTAAACGCAATTTATCTTTTCTATGGGGACTCCTGTCTGATATGCATGCTCTGTCATGTTTTTTGTCGTTCCGATTACCCTGCTCCACATCAGGTTGGACAGCATGGCTTTGTCAAGCCCGCTTTCGCAATAGTTGTGTAATGTGTTTACCAGCGGTGTTCCTGTATTAAGGCAGGCAGAATTCACGGCAAGGGTGTGCGCAGGACAGACCCCGATGTGGAAATTCTGGGCAGAAACCACAGAGATGTCCCTTTCCTCTATCAGCTCCTGAAGGCATCTCATTAGCTCATATCCCCTCTTCTGGGGTGCGTCCCTTCCATGGATGCTCAGGGAAGGGGTTCTCCTCACAGTCAACCTTCCGAATCTCTGTACCTTCTTTGTACCCTTAGCGGGTCCTGTTAACAGCTCGATTCTGGTGTCTTTCTTTGCCATGTACTTGCTCAATGCTTCAAGGTATACTTCCACCCCGCCGATAACCGGAGGATAAAACCAGTAAATCATGCATATATTCAAAACCAAATCGCCCCTTCACTAATCATATGAATACCTTAATGTTTACCCAGCCTCTTTAATAGGTTTACGATAGGCATAAGCCAGCATTTCTGCAGAATCAACCGATGGCAGGTTTGTTAGACACTTCTCAATGTCTTCGCTATCTTTTCCTGCCCCACGGCTATTATGAACTGGGCAAGGCGGGGGCCTGATTCCCTGTTCAGGAGGACCTGGTATGCGCCCCTGAAGAATTCTGGCGCGGCGAGGTTGTTTTTCTTTGCTATCACCCACAGGGATTCATACAGCTTGTCTTCTGTGAGTTCCCTGGTCGAGAGCAGGGCCTG
>CAZIAB010000014.1:0-18271 GCA_964537525.1 uncultured archaeon | reverse complement strand
AGCAATTTCCCCAATCTCATATACATATAATTAAAATCCGGATAATAAAAAGGGGTTCTGATGAAGAGAAGAATCGTGATAATGGGCGCTGCAGGAAGGGATTTCCACAACTTCAACCTATGCTTCAGGAACAACGGAGGCTATGAGGTTGTCTGTTTCACGGCAGAGCAGATACCCGACATAGCAGGGAGGAGATACCCGCCGGAGCTCGCGGGAAGGCTATACCCGAGGGGCATACCCATCCTTCCAGAGAAAGAGCTCCCGGACATAATCAGGAAGCGCAAGATAGACGAAGTGGTCCTTGCCTACTCCGACCTTCCCCACATGGAGGTCATGCACAAGGCAAGCCTCGTTAACGCCCTTGGACCTGATTTCGTCCTCATGGGAACCAGGTACACCATGCTCAAATCAAGCAAACCCGTGATAGCCGTAACCGCCGTGCGGACCGGTGCGGGAAAGTCCCAGACCACCAGGGAGATATCCATGATACTGAAATCTCTCGGAAGGAAGGTCGTCGTCGTCAGGCATCCCATGCCCTACGGTGACCTCATGAAGCAGATATGCCAGAGGTATGAAACCTATGAAGACCTTGACAAATACGAATGTACAATCGAGGAGAGGGAGGAATACGAACCCCTCATAGAGGACTCTGACCTTCTCTTCGCAGGCGTTGACTACCAGAGGATTCTGAAAGAGGCAGAGAAGGAGGCTGACGTAATAATCTGGGACGGAGGGAACAACGACACGCCCTTCTTCAAACCAGACCTCCACATAGTCATGGCAGATCCCCACAGGCCCGGCCACGAGCTTTCATACTATCCCGGAGAGACCAACCTCAGGATGGCTGACGTCATAATCATAAACAAGGAAAGGACGGCCCCGAAGAGGGGAATCAGGACAGTCAAGGATAACATAAAGAAGACCAACCCCTCCGCGCTAGTCGTGGACGCAGCATCCGCCATATCGGTCAGCAACCCTTCCCTCATCCGGGGGAAGCGCGTCCTCGTGATAGAGGACGGCCCCACCCTCACCCACGGCGGCATGGCCTACGGCGCAGGAACGATTGCCGCCAGGAGGTTCTCTGCCAGGCCGGTTGACCCAAGACCATATGCTTCCGGCTCCATAAGTAAGGTCTTCAGGAAATACCCCCACCTGGGGAAGGTCCTCCCCGCAATGGGCTATTCCGACAAGCAGCTGGGGGAGCTGGAGAGGACGATAAACAGGACGAAATGTGACGCCGTCATAATAGGCACGCCCATACGCCTCAGCAGGATAATCAGGATAAACAAGCCCGTGGTCAGGATACGCTACACCCTCGAGGAGATAAGCAGGCCGGACCTCGACCAGATAGTTGCCCGCTTCCTCAAGAGCGTTAAAACAGCTTCTCGGCGCAGGCGACTTCCTTGACAGGGGTGCATATCACCACCACGTCGCCCTCAAGGACCTTCTGGTCAGGCCTCGGCTTTATGAACTGGCCGTCCCTGAATATCCCCGCTATGGAGAACTCATGTTTGTCAAAGTCCTTCACTTTCTTGTTGGCTATCTGAGACTTCTTCTTGACGGTCATCTCAAAGACCTCTGCCTTCTCCCCTGCCACGAAGCTCACCAGCCTCTTGCTCGACTCGTCCAGTATCCTCTTGAAGGAGAGTATCGCAGAGGTCGTGGTGTTTATGCTGGCCGTTATACCCAGCTTGGTGAATATGTTCTCGTTAGAGGAATCCACTATCCTCGATATTATCTTGGGGACCTTGAAGTCCTTTGCAATCTCGCATATCATGAGGTTGGTCTTGTCGTCCCCGGTCAGCGCAATGACGGCATCGCACTTCTCTATGTTGCCGTCCTTGAGAATCTTCCTGTCGGTCGCGTCGCCCCTGAGGACGAGAGCGTCCAGCTTCTCCCCGAGATCCTCTGCTATCTTCTCGTTCCTCTCCACTATGACGACGTCATACTTCTCATTGACAAGTAGCTCTGAAAGCTTCTCCCCTACCCTGCCCCCTCCAACGATTATTACCTTCATGAGAACACGTTAAACCCGTTATTATTTATTAAGAAGACAAACATATTAATATTGATTTTTATGGCATGGGTCCAGGACGTAAGGGAAAGGTCACTCTCCCCAAAGCCTCCAGTCCTCGGGGGGCGCTCGGAAAAGCTCGGCAAGGTCAGCTTTGATGACCTCGTTTTCGTGCCTGCCCAGCTCGCAAGGAGGCCGTACGACTACTTCAGGGACAAGATAGATTCCTCTGTGGTCCTCGGCAAGACGAGCAGGAAGCCGATAACGGTCTCGATGCCCATAGTGGTTGCTGGCATGTCGTTCGGAGCGCTCAGCAAGGAGGCGAAAATAGCGATAGCAAAGGCCAGCTCATCCGTGGGGACATGGACCAACACGGGCGAGGGGGGGATGCTCCCTGAGGAGAGGAAGAGCGCCAAGATTCTCGTTGCCCAGTATTCCACAGGAAGGTTCGGCGTTGATGATGAATACCTCAATTCAGCGGATGCGATAGAGATAAAGATAGGCCAGGGCGCTAAGCCAGGCCAGGGCGGCCTGCTCCCTGCGAACAAGGTCACGGACGATATAATGAAGGTGAGGAAGCTCAAGGCCAGGACGGACGTCCATTCCCCGCCGGCCCACCCGGACATAAGGACTCCGCTTGACCTGAAGAAGAAGGTTGCCTGGCTCAGAAAGAAGACCGGAGGCAAGCCCATAATCATAAAGCTCGGCGCGGGCGACGTTGAGAAGGACGTGAGGATCGCCATCAAGGCGAACCCTGACATGATAGCGATAGACGGCCTCTGCGGCGGGACTGGCGCGGCGCCAGAGGTCATGCTGGATGATTTCGGCATCCCCATAATCCCCGCCATTGTCCAGGCAAGGTCTGTCCTCAGGAGGATGCGGGCAAAGCAGGAGCTTATCGTTGGCGGGGGGCTAAGCTGCGGGGCTGACATGGCAAAGGCCCTGGCGCTCGGCGCTGACGCGGTCTTCGTAGGCTTCCCGCTGATGGTTGCCATGGGATGCAAGTACTGCAGGCTCTGCTACAAGGGCGAGTGCCCGATGGGGGTCGCCACACAGGACCCTGAAAAAAGGAAGAACCTGAACGTTAGCAAGGCAGCAGAGGGCGTTGCCAACTACCTCCGCAACTGCAACGAGGAGATAAAGATGGTCGCTGCCGCCACTGGCAGCAATGACGTCAAGGCCCTCACGACCAATGATATCCGTGCACTGACCTTCAGCATGTCAAGGATAAGCGGCATAAAGCTCGTCGGTGACTAATCCACTACCACGTCCATACGGTCACCCTCAACAGGCTTCCTGACTCTGACAGAGCGATTCTCTCGACCACGGCATTAATTCTTCCTCTTGCGAGCTGCCCGCACTCCATGATATTCCCCCCGTCTGTTATCGCAATCCTGAAGCCATGCAGTTCAGGGCCCACACCCATCATCTTTCCAAGGTCCGTGTAATTATCATTGCAATAAGAGTCCATCCATCCGATTCTGGTCAGGTTCAGGAAAGGCCACTCAACGGCAAGCCCTGGCGAGACAGGGCTCTGGTTGTCCCAGACACCGGGATTCTTCACAAGGATTTCAGAAATCTCTATGGCTCTTGACTCCAGGGTATTCATCATGTATTCGTTCCCGTACAAGGAGACCGCAAAATTAAGCTGGTTTATCACGTACATTATTATCGCCAGGAAAAACACGGCTGCCACTATGAACTCGAAGACCATCTGCCCCTTGCGTTTCCTCATGGTTATATATACATTTCATGATAAATAATATACAATGTGGCGCAAAACAATGCTCCTGCTACCGCTGGTTCTCATCATAGTCACGTCCGGCTGCACCCTACCGGGAGGGTTCTGCATCCCAGGCTTTCCCTGCGCCCCGACCCATGAAGAGGAGCACGATGTCTATGTCATAAGCAGCCTGAACGCCTTCCCGAAGGAGGTCTCTCCGAACCAGGACCTCCGCCTTGTAGCCATAGTGGAGAACAAGGCAACGAGGGCCCTGGAGGGTGGCGACAGTTTGGTGACAGTTGAGCTTTACGATTACTGCGAGGGCCTCTTCACGACAGATGATGACGAATCCCGGGAGATAGGCTTAATCCCGGGGGAGAAGGCAGAAATATCATGGACCCTCCACTCCAATGAGAACACCAAGCTAGTTTCCACGTGCAAGCTAAAGATACGCGCGAAATACAAGTACACGACCAACAGCGTCACCCAGGTCTACCTGATAGACTATGCCGAGATGCAGAGACAGCTCAATGAGGGAACCTTCACAGAACAGGCCTCTCCTTATTCAGGCAGCTTCGGCCCATTGAAGCCATACCTCACGATAGAGGACACCCAGCCAATACCGGTCCAAAATACAGGGACTGACGATTCAACGGTCAGCACGGTATTCGGATTCCAGATAAAGAACAAGGGCAACGGCTTCCTCACGAACTGCGGGGACGAGAAGGAAGGGGGACAGAATCCCGGGATAACATCAGAACAGATTGCGATAACCGCCCAGGGTGGGGAAGGAAACCAATTACAAAAACTGCTCGAGGATGAGATAGACAATCTCAACAACAAGAAGCTGATTCTGATAGGCAAGGAATCACCGAAGCTGATACTTGCCGTCAATGACTGGGACGTCGGGAACATACCGATAAAAACGACCAAGGTAATAGAGGCAACGATAAATGGCTATTGCTACGAGTTCCGCAAGGAAATTGACGTGAATGTCCAGCCAAAGGTCTGAATCCAAATCAGAAATCCGCCGGTCTTTGACCAATGGCAACCGATAAACCCGCGGAGTGAAACAAGCTTATAAGTTATTTGCTACCAATTATATAGTAATGAAAGCCAAAACATCTGACCTTGGTTTGATTCTCCTGCTGGTTCCGTTAGCCGTTGTCGTGATGGTTTCCGGATGCACAGGAGGCGATACCGGCGTCTCATTCGGCAACGGAATTATCATAACCGGATGGGAGCCCGATTTCACTTCAGTGGAGTCAGCAGAGCCAGTGAGCCTCCAGCTCAGGATACAGAACACGGGAAGGGCTGACGCAGAGAACGTGGTTGCCCAGGTAATAAACATAAACATGGATGAGTGGGGAACGGGCTTCGGCTGGTTCGGTGATGAGAAGGATTTCGGGACGATGGTCGCTCCTGATGAGCAGACCGGAACGCCCGGCCAGACAGAGACCACGATGTGGAACCTCGAGGCACCCGAGCTTCCGGAGGGGATGCAGTTCACGTACGAGCCCATGGTAAGGGTAACCTATGACTACAAGACAAAGGCGGTGAAGCCCATAACCATTGTTACGACAGAGGAGCTGAGGAGGCTGGTACAGAGGGGCATGACACTATCAGGCGAACCCACGACATACACAGAGGGTCCCCTTTCGGTTGAGATAAGGACAGGGAACTTCGTGAAGACAGGGGACATTGACCAGGAATTCCCGGTATACATACTGATAACAGACATCGGCGGAGGTTATGTAATCCCCTCTTCAGGATTCTGGGGAACCGGATGGTGGGGAAGCGACGACGAGAGAGCACCGGTCGAGATGACGATAACCCTTCCTGACAGGATGTCCCTTGGGAGCGAAGGAAGCGAGTACTGCAGCACCTCAGGAGAGACAATCGAGCTCTGGAAAGGAAAGACGGCCGAGATAACCTGCATGGTGAGCGTTGACGACCCGCCTGATGTCAGGGAAGAGGCCCTCATACAGGTCGAGCTTGAATACACGTACTACATCGACTCATCAACTTCCGTAAAGGTCATAGGAACAGAAGAAGGCGGCTGGTGGTAGGTCGCCTTTACCTTGATTTTTGATATTTTAAGCTTAAACTACATAATATTATCATGTCGCGTGCATCAGCAATCCTGATTCTGCCAGTCTTTCTGGTACTCGTATCGGGCTGCATATCCAGCCCTGCTGTGGAGAAGGGCAACGGCGTTATAATAAAGGAGTTTTCCCCCACGTTCACCGAAATCTACCCGAACGAGCCGGTAACATTCAACCTCAAGATAAAGAACGTGGGCTCTGTGGAGGCAGAGGGCGTCTTTGCCGAAATCCTCGGGATAGACAATGACTGGTATGATTCTTCCTTCACCACCGGTGGACCGTGGCTTTATAATGAGAAGCTGCCTGACCAGGTGGCCTGCAGGTACAACCAGGAGCACGGTGACCTGCTCTCCCCCAACGAACAGTACGGGACAGAGGGAGAGTCAATGACATGCTCATGGACGTACAGGGCCCCGGACATCCCCGAGGGAACGAACACGGTCTATGACGTCTGGGCAAGGGTATTCTACACCTATTCCACTATAACGATAAAATCCATAACAGCAGGCTCCCAGGCAGAGATAAGGAGATACACGGATGAAGACAAGCAGATTCCAATATCGACCGTGAGCACGACGAACTCACCCATCCAGCTCTCAATAAGCACGCTGGAGCCGGTGAGATACTGGGAGGACACCACGCAGATACCGATAAGGATAGGAATAAACAACGCCGGAGGAGGGACCCCGTGCAGGAAGGACCAGTGCAAGGACAGGGAGCATTTCGAGGAATCGTGGGGCAAGGTCACCGTGAGGGTTGGCCTGACCGATGGCATGAACCTCCTCGACGACTGCTCGGAATTCGAATCCGGGAAGGACTTGCTGATACTCCCCAACGAAGAGAATTCCGTCACGTGCACGCTCGAGCTCTCGGACCTCGGCGGCCAGGGCTTCCAGCAGAGGATGATTAGCCTGAGCGCGGAATACAGCTACTTCATCGACGCCAAGACCAGCATAAAAATCCTATAATCACTGGCTAGAAGTCCATTATGCTCTTCTGTTTGCCCTCTGACTTTTCAGTCACGCCCGTTTTCACAGGCTCCCCCCCGAACAGCGGTCTTCCGTACTCACCATCATAGCCTGGCTGCATCCTGACGTTCCCGTTCCTGACCTTTACTATGGCCTCCGCTATCTTCGGGTCCACAACCCTTGCCATCTCCTGCTGGCCTGCCTCAAGCAGGACGTTGTATTCAGAGCCGAAGGCCCTGACCAGCTTCTCATGCTCCTGCCATACCTTCTTTGAAGCAACCATACCAGAGCCCTTCATGGCGGCGATTATCTCAGAAAGCGGGATGAGGCTCCTGAAAGATATCGCCCCCGCGGGCCTGAAGCCCTCTTCCCTGTCCGCAAGCTCCTCTACCCTGTGGAGCACGCCAATTGTGAGGGGTTTCCTGCACACAGGACAGACCTTCCCGGCCTTTATGGAATCCTTAGGGTCCATGCAAACACCACAGTTCCTGTGCCCGTCGAGGTGATATTTTCCCTCTTCAGGGAAAAACTCGAGCGTCTGCGCCAGGCCCTCTCTTGTCCTTATGGATTTTATCACGCTCCCGTAAGTTAGCTTTTTCAGGTCAAGCACGGTGGCTTCTCTTCCCAGCCTCCATGGCCACGCTGAATGGGAGTCGGAAAAGGAAACAAGCGTATACTTATCAAGCGAAGACAGTCTCCAGTTCATTGCAGGGTCAGACGAGAGTCCCGTTTCCAGCGCGTGTATGTGTTTCACCTGGTCGCCGAAGCATTCCTCAATTGAATCGAACCCCGACCTGCTTCCAAGAATCCCGAACCATGGGGTCCATGCATGCGCCGGAATAATCTCAATATCCCTGGATATCGACATCAGTTTCTCAGCCATCTCAACGGAACTGAACCCAAAAATAGGGCGGCCGTCATAATCGAGCCTTCCCCTCGTCAGAAGCCACTCGTTTATCTGCTCAACGACATCAAAGCCGGGCGCCAGCAGGACGTGATGGACCCTCCTTCCCTTCCCGCCCTGTGTGTATATCAGGGATATCTCTGCGGAAAGGAGGAAATTCATGCCATTGTACTGGTATATCCCATCCCCGGAATCAGAAAGAAGATTTTTTAATTCTTTAAAATGTGTAGGAAACGTAAAATCGCCAGTTCCCAATAAGTTCAGCCCTTTAATTTTTCCGTATTTTTCCAAGAATTTTATATCCATGTTCTTGCTTGTCGCTCTTGAATATTTCGAATGTAAATGAAGGTCTGCAAACACTTTCATGATATCACATATCTTTCAATTGAGGGGTTTGTTTTGCTGCTATAAGAAGGTTCTAAAACCCGAATTTTTCCAAACCTCTTGAGTTTTAGAACAATTCTCCTCGAATGTCTCACACTCCGATTCGTTGCATTTGCCAACTCAATAACATTGAACGAACCCCTTTGTTTTATAATCTCTTTCATTTTTATAAAATAAGTGGTATCCCCCCTGTATAATTCACGTCTTTTGCAAAGCAATATTTTTTCCGAACGAAATAGCTTTTCTTTGCTTTCAAGATTCGTTTTTGAACAAAATTTTTCAGCATTTTTATAAGAAAAAATACCAAGGCGCCACATTTTTCTTTTAGGTCCATGTTTTGATTCATATTTTCTTATCGGGAAAAGACAAGAATCTATTCCAAAAATTTTAAGAAGATTCTGAAGATCATATAAAAGCCAAGGTTCTTCTGATGCTTCAAAGGCCATATCCATCATTATGCGACCATTGTTTATCCAACCATCATCATCAATTAAGGATGAAACAAAATCAAAAACCCTTTCTTCTTTAAGACTAAAAACATATTCTGGAATGCGTGTTTTGTTTGTTATTTTTGATCCCGGCATAATCCCAACGCATTCTATAGTTTTTCTGCATATTGTTGGCAAATTCACAATAAGAACTTCGTTCTTGCCTTTATTTATTCGGACTCTAACATTACCAAAAACCGCATTTGAATATTTGATAAAATTGTTTATCAGCTTTCTATTTTTGTTATAATAGCGAATGCCTTTCTTGTGGACATGACCATCACCAAGTATAGATGCAATGAATTTTACACCACTTCTTGTTGTGAAATCAAAAAACGGTTTTGGTTTTTCGATTGAAATTGCCGCTTTGCCTTTTAATGCCTCTATTTCAAAATCTTTGAAGCACAAAGCATTAGAAATTTTTTTAAAATTGTCAAGCCTAATCGAATTAGATTTTTTGCCAGACCACCAATCCCAGAAGCAAGCGTTTATTTTATTCTCTTTTAGGAATCTTGATATGGATGGCATCTTTCTTATCAAAACCTTTAGCTTCTTTTTCGATTTTTCATTTAACTCTACAAAAACCTCTTTTTCAGGCAAATCATCCAATTCCACAATGCCGGATGTTTTTATTGTTGGTTTTGAATCAACCATGTATAAAATTGGATATGCCTTATTATAGGTCTATGGATAGTACCGTTCCGCTATTCCGCTAGAAATCTTTCACTCGTCTTTCTTCCTTCTCCGCTTCTCCTCTTCTTTCATCCTCTTTTCGTTCTTATCGACCCATTTCTCTACTTCCCTGGCAGCCTTGTCATCGTTCCCCACGCCGGACGTGTTGCCCACACCCACTATTATGATGTTGTCGCCCTTCCTTGTCCTCTCAAGGCTCCTCTTTATCGACTTCCTGACCTCCGGGATTGCGTCCTTTATGGCCTTCCTCATTGGTGTGATGGCCTCCTCCTGGGACATCTTGACCACTATTGAATCCAGAGGAATCCCCTTCTTAACGACCATGTCCTCTATGTAAGTCCTCTCGACGCCGGGACCTCCCATGGCGACGCCAACGCCCTCTGCAAGGGAGCCGGTCTTCTCGCCCTGCAGCTTTGCCGCAGCATCGACCGTTATGACCCTGGCAATCTTGTTCCCCTTTATGACCTTCTCCACTGCCTTTCCGGGGTAACCTATCCTTCCTCCGGGTCCCCTTGCCTTCAGGACGAATGCGTTCCTCCCGTCCATCTTGATTTTCGCCATCAGTATCTCATCTTCTATCTCCGTCGTCTTCGCGTTCCCTATGAGGTCTGCCACGACAAGAGGCCCTAAACCGTCGCCTATCACCTCCCCCTTGGAGAGGGACTTCGTGCCCTTGAACATGGCCTTCGCTATCTTCTCTATCATCGGGAGCTGCATCTGGAGGACCATGGCTATCTGGATGTTCTTGGTCTCTCTCACCATCTCAACATAATGCCTGACTATCTTCGATATCTCGTGGACCGTTATCCCCCCGGCAAGGCCCATCTCCAGGTTCGCCTTCTCCTCGGAATCCGCCTTGGGTGCCACCTGGCTTACGAAATACCTGAACCTGTCCCTCTGCCCCTTCAGGAGGTGGTCCAGCTTTGGCACGTAACCGTAAGGGTCAAGCCCCGCCGGCTGTATCATGAAGAACTCGAAGAACCTGCTCACAGAGTCCTTGAGCCTCTTGTCAGGATTCTTCGATATGGTCTTTATGACGAACTCCTTTGACTTGTCAGACATGCTCTCCAGGTCCCTCGCGGTCCTCTCGAGCTTCCACATTATCTGGGATACCATTATCCTAGGATAGAAGAAGAAGAATATTATGATGAACAGGAACCACACTAACCATGATACCCAGTCTCCCCCCGGCATAAGCTGGAAAAGCTCCATCAAAATCCTCTTAATCTATTGACTCGTTCTTGATTTAAAGTTTTGCAGACAGTTTGCAAATATTAAGTTGTGGATATTAATATTAAACCACAAATATAAATGTGTTCTCATGCTCGACTGGAAGATTCTTGCAGCCTCCTTCGCAGCGCTCCTGATAGTCTCATCTGTCCTGATAGGCGGGCTTGGGTTCACTGAGATAGTGGACAACATAAGGGACTGGCTGGGAGGCTCACCTTTCGGGGGGATTGTGGACTTCCCTGAGGCAGGCTCAAAGGAGGCAACCGTAATAATATACTCTACCCCCTTCTCATTCTCGCCTGACAATCCAATAAACGCGACAATAGGAGGTGCTTCCGTAGAGGGCTTCTCCGGAATCGTCTCCGCAGACTTCGAGACCCTCTCCCTTGCGTTCTCGAGCGAGGGCTTCAGGCTGAGCTTCCCAATCTCGAACATAACCCTGGAAGACGTCTCAGTCGGAAAGCTGGATATCACCAACGCTGATTTTGCAGTAAAGGACGGCGAGCTCGAGACCTCTGCAGAGAACGGCACACTGGAGATATCCGACTTCGTGGGTAGCATGGAATTCAGGGATACAAGGGCAACACTGACAGGAAACTTCACGATGGTCAAGGGCAACGGCAAGCAGATTATCTAGTTCTGCTCACCCATAAAAGAAAGGATGGGGCGAGTGGGATTTTCAACTCCGCTGAAAGCGCCTGTTCAGCAGCGTGTTTGAACCCACGACTCCTTTAGCCCAGACATGCCTTTCAACATGCCCGGTATGGTAGCTGCCAGCTCTGTCTTCAGCCATGTGCTCTCCCGGACTGAGCTATCGCCCCATCAGTTTAGGTATTTGTTGCTTCTGTTTTTATACTTTTGGATTAAACCTTTTGGCAAAAACCAGGATTCGTCATCGTTATCTGCCATGTGGTTAATCGGCGAACCTGTTAATTGTAAAAGGTTTAGGCGCCTTAGGCTGGACTCGAACCAGCGACCTATCGGTTAACAGCCGATCGCTCTACCTGCTGAGCTACTAAGGCATGTTTCAAAGGTTTCTTGCGGAAGCGGTGTTTCCGTTAACGCTTTAGCACGTTTACATGTGCTAAAGGGTTATGATAATAAATGACAAGCAAATATAAATGTTTCCCACGGGCGGCCTAATGCTAGGCATACAAAACCTTTAAATCCCCTGCATGCCATTATTGTAAGGTGGTTTCATGGGAAGGGTAAAGAGCGTTGCAATAAAGACGCTCGGAGACGAGCTGATAGAGGCGCATGGTGCCAGGTTCACCACGGATTTTGACAGCAACAAGAAGGTCCTCGAAGAGGTAAAGAAGATAGAATCAAAGAGGACCAGGAACATCCTCGCTGGATACATATCAAAGAAGATGCAGAAGATCCAGAAGAGCGGCATATAGGTGGCTACATGAACCTGCTTGATGTGGCAAGAGAACCCCTGATACTCAGGCACGACGACAGGGTAAGCCACGCAATATCTTCCATGATATCAGGGAAGAGCCCGGAGACCCTCGTTTTCAAAAAAGGCTCCCTGCTGGGCGTCCTTCTCTCCAGGGACCTCGTCAAGAAGAGGATAACCGACCCCAGCAACGTGACAGTAGAATCCTATGTCAGGAAGATTGATGCCTTTCCTGCTTCTTCAACAAGAGATGAAACCACAAAGGCCATGCTGGTTAATGATTACAAGGCAATCCCCATAGCGGACGAGAAGGGAAAAATGAAGATTCTCAGGAAAAGGGACCTACTCAAGCTCTTCCTCAAGGAACCCTCCCTGAAGAAGGCCCGGGCAGGGGACGTGATGAGGTTCCCCTTCTGCGTCAGCAAGGACGATGACATATCTACCGCACGCTCGATATTCACTGACATGAACGTCATAGCCGTTCCTGTGGTCGAAGAAAACAACAATGTCATCGGGTTGGTGACTTCTACCAGCCTCCTCAAATCGGTAACAGAGAAGCGCAGGGTAATGAAAGGGGAAGCCTCCGGAGAGTCGTTCAATACGGACTCGGCAAACGTGAGTATTGTGATGTCGCCTGACATACCCAGGGTGGATTATGACTCGAGCCTCATGGAGGTCGCCACGAGTATGACAGAAAGGGATTCCGGCCTCGTCGTCGTTGAAAGGGAAGGAAGGATGGTCGGCGTGATAACACCGAGGGACATACTGAAGACCCTCAGCAGGGATGTCCGGACCGTTCCCGTAAACGTGACCGGTGCCCAGCAGGAGGACCCCTTCATAAGGAACGTCATGGATTCTGACATAAACTCCCTCCTCAGTAAGCTCTCAAAGATGGCTGACATAGACAACTTCACCCTTCACGTTGACAGGTACCGCCAGGAGGGAAGAATCAAATACTCCCTCAAGGCAAAGCTCGTGACCAGGAAAGGAATCTTCTTTTCCAGCGATCACGAATGGGACATAACCAAGGCCCTGAAGGGCGTGCTGTCCAAGATGGAGCGCGAATTCATGAAGAAGAGGGAGAAATCACTGTTCTAGAAAGCCTTTAAAAACCAGCATCCATAAACTTGATACTATGGAACTGAAAGAGCTCAATTCAAGCGTCATTTATGTCGTGCTTGGAATAATCTTCGCGTTCGGGACAAACCAGGGTCTCGCGTTCGCGCTCTCAACTGACATGCCAATAGTGGCGGTTGAATCAGATTCCATGGTTCCCACCTTCTACAGGGGGGACATACTCGTCCTGCAGGGCGTTCCAGCGGACCAGCTCATTGTCGGGGACATAATAGTCTTCTCTCCGCCCTCCCAGCCCACACCAATCGTTCACAGGGTAATCGGGATAAACCCTGACGGGAGCTTCCAGACAAAGGGTGACGCCAACTCGGGCCAGCTATCCTTTGAGAAGAGCATAACAGAGAATCAAATCCATGGGAAGGAGATACTGATAATACCCTACCTGGGATGGATAAAGATAGGCATGATGGAATACCTCCTGCCCAACATCCTGTGGGTTATCCTCTTTGCAGCAATAGGCGCGGGAATATACGTGGGAACGAAAACGTTTATATAATAGAATATCATATCTGTTGAAGTAAGCATATTTTCGTGAGGGGAATAATGGATTTTTGCAGCAAGTGCGGAAGCGTGATGGTAGCGAAGAAGGAGAGGAACAAGACCTTTCTCGTGTGCAGGAAGTGCGGCACCAAGGTTGACGATTACAAGCCGCTCGAGATAGCAGAGGACGTCGAGAAGAGTCCCCTTGACGACGTCGTCATAATCGAGAAGAACCAGGAATTCCTCCCCAAGACCAAGGTGGTCTGCCCGAAGTGCGGCAACAAGGAAGCCACATGGTGGATACAGCAGACCCGCTCCAGCGACGAGGCCCCCACCCTGTTCCTGAGATGCACCAAGTGTCGCCACTCCTGGCGCGAATATGGTTAAAACCTCCACAAGAGCATTCTTTTGGGTTCCGCTAATTTAACGGTTTCTTGGACACAAAAGCAACCGTAATGCAACTATCAAAAAACCGATAACCTAACACAACCCTCTTTTGAGATGGTTAGTATAAAAAACCAACTTAACGAATTATTAACATGAAAATCCTGATGCTGGGCTCCAAGGAATACCCCTTCGGCAGCGGCTCTGACCTCATGTCAGGAGGAGGGATAGAGATACACGTCGAGAAGCTCAGCAAGTACCTCGCCAGGGACGGGCACGATATCTTCATAGTCACCAGGCGCTTCAGGGGGCAGAGGCCCTACGAGAGGAATGGAAGAATCCGTGTATACAGGATTGGCTACCTTCCCGGAAGGGCCTTCCGCGCCACCAGCTTCAACGCGCTCTCCATCCTCACAGCGAGCAGGATAATAAGGGAGCACGGGATAGACCTCATCCACTGCCACGGCGTCATATCAGGATTCTTCGGGGCAAAGCTCTCCTTCCTCACGGGAAAGCCCATGGTCCTCACCCCGCACGGCACGATAGTGTACAACAGGTTCCCTGCGAACGAGGCGCTGCGCTTCTTCCAGAGGGTCGCGATAAAGAGGGCATCAAGGATTCTCTTCATAAGCAGGTATGCGATGGAGCATATATCCCCAAAGACCGGGCGCCCCTCCGCCCTCCTCACCAATGGCATAGACCTGGAGGACTTCACCCCTACGAAGAAGGCATGGAAGGGAACGAGGTTCCTCTTCATGGGCCGGCTCCTGGAGATAAAGGGCATAAGGCACATACTCGCTGCCTTCAGCAAGCTCCACGCCAAAAATCCGGAAACCCAACTGACCATAGCGGGCGACGGTCCCCTCAAGGATTACCTGCTCGAATTCATTAGCTCCCACCCCGAACTGGACATCAGGTATCTCGGCTGGAGGAGGGACACCCCAAAGCTCCTCTCAGAATCGGACTGCTTCGTCCTTCCTTCATGGGAGAAGGGCCAGCCTGTAGCTCTCCTAGAGGCCATGTCTTCTGGCAAGGTAATCATCACACCCCTCGGGTTCATAACCAGAAGGACAGGAATCCCCATCCCTCCCAGGGACCCGGAAGCCCTGTTCAGGGCAATGCTCTGTTATTCCAAGAACCCCCGAAAATACTCTTCTCTAGGAACCAATGCCCGCAGGGTGGTCACCCGCATGTCATGGAGTGCCGTAGTGAAGCAGTTCGAGAAAGAATACCTAAAAGCCACCCGCAGCCGCACTTCTTCCATCCACACCAGTGTCCGCACTTCTCGCTCACGGTGAAGGAGGAATACCTCGGACCCACTGTAACGTCCCCGATGAATATCGCCTTTGCCACATATTCTCCTGCATCCTCCGGGACGAACACGAACTCCAGGGTCTCTGTGTCGTGCACACCGACTTCAACACCTTCAGAATAGCTCTCGTTACCTATCCAGAGGAAGAGCGTCCCGTTCAGCGGAGAGTCCCTGTCATTGAAGACAGCCACCTCAATGGTCCCGTTCTCACCCAGCTTCATGTCGCTCGCGCTCACTGACATTTCCACAGGCGTCTGATATTCTATCCCTATAATCCCTTTGTACAGGACCCTCGAGGGCCTCCCGTAATGGACAGCCGGGACGAAAACCCTCACCAGGACCCTCCCGTCAAGCAGGGTGTAGTTCTCATACCAGTAATCGTCATATTCAATCGGTTCCCATCCCCCCTCGTAATGTTCATCCACAGGAATGATGACCGGCCTCAGCCACCAGTATCTCCTGTAATAACCATCAAAAGAGACGTCCTCAAGTTCAGAACCCTCCGGAAGGATTATCTCCCTCACGAACAGCGGAATCACCGGCTCCCCTATCTCAAGAATCTCCGTGTCCGCGTTCTCCACGAACAGCCTCCTCCCGGATATGTAGTATTCGCTTTCTATGGAACCCTCCGCAAGGAAGCTGCCTGAAGGTGAGACTGAAAACTCATCTCCACGAACCCACGAAGCCACTTCAACGTCCAGCGACGTTTCAGGGTCCCCCAGGATTAGCCGCTCATACTTGTCCTTTAGGTAAAGGTCCGGCCTCTCCCTCAGGAAGGGGTTCGGGTTCATCGCAATGAACCATGGGTTGATGGGCAGCATATTGGAAGAAATCATCCACGCCTCGCCGACAGAGAACCCCCTGCTCATAATTCCGATCACCTGTATCGACGTCCTTTGCGTGAAGGGGTCGTGAATCAGGCCCGTCGACGCGAATGAAACCCCTCCGTTTTCCATTACGTCAGAAACCATAACGGACTGCGCTGACAGGTCGTGGTCGTCGTAAAGGAACCCGCCGTAATCCAGTCCTGTCAGATTCCCGGACCTTCCATAGGGCTGGGTCATGAGTTCCGTGTCGCTCCTGTCATCCGGAGGGATTTTCCAGTATTCGTCCCCGACACCGAAATATCCCAGGAAGCCGGCGTCATCAAGTTGCAGCGTCCCGTTGAAGACAGGCAGGTGCTCCAGTTTGACAAACCCCCCATGCCCTGCGTGCCAGTACCAGTCCCCCCAGTCGAATTCCAGCCACGCGTAGATTATGGTTTCGTGGTAATCTACCATCGTGAATATCATTCCCATGTTCCTGAGGGCAACGCTTTTGAGAATCTCCCCCATATCCATAAGGAGCCCTGCCAGGTCCAGCCAGTCTATGCTGAGGTCCGGGACCACCCTGTCCAGCCTCTTCTCAACGAGCCTCTCCGTTTCCATGCCGGCCGACGAGAGCGCGTAATCAGCCGAGTATGCCTGCAGCATCCCTCCGCCCAGGAAATTGGCCGGGTGATACTTCTGATACCTGTATTGCCCTATCACCACACCATCACCTTCCATCTTTCCCATGTTCTCTATCTGGAAGGAGATTGCCTCTGTCCCTCCTGCGAACCTCCCCAGTCCGGCGTCAAAGAACCCGTCCCTGTTGATGTCAGAGAAGAGGATGTCAGAAAACATGTAACTGCCGTCATAATCCTCTAGCAGCTCAATCCCGGGGTCAGGAACCACGACAGCAGGGAAGGAGTCAAAACCACCAACCAGAGCAATGTAAACCGGCTCCCCTAATAGATAATCATCAGAGCCCGAGAAGAGACCCTTACCTTCCAGCATTTCCGCGGCATCACCAAGCGATTCAACGATTCCGGCGATGCCGTTACCAACATTTACCTCCCAGCATTCCTCCCAAGAACCGGGGTCGTAACTGATTTCGGGTATTGTTACGGGAACAACAAAACCAACCTTCTTCTTTGCAAGCCTCGCTGCCAGGGGGAATTCCACGCTCTCGGTGTTCGCCGCTATCAAATAATCAGTCGTCTCTCCCTCTGCAACAATATAATCGGCATACATCTCCATTATATCCTGCGGAGGGACGCCCCTGAGGTCAATCACGTCATACCCTTCGCCATCGTCAAGAACGAGAGGAATCCCCAGGAGCCCCGCTATCTGCGAGCCCAGCACGCCCTCCAGTTCTGTCTCCGCGAGGACCGCCTCTGTGGCATTCGGGTAGAAAAGTTCCGCCACGTCACCATAACCTATCTCATGCGAGTTGTTCAGTCCCGCGTCAAAACCCAGCGTATAGATATGGTCAGGCCCGTTCTCTGCTATCCATTCCATCACCTTATCAGTCACGTTCTCCTCCACCACGAACACCGTATTCTCCAGCCCGGCCACAGACACCACATTCCTCCAGTAGGGCGTGGTCAGGACCAGGGAATTATTGGTTGGTGGTGGGTAGGGGGGTGTTGTATAGTTTAGATGCATAAACCAAACATCACCCGAATTATCTGATTTTTTATCCCAATAAAAAAGGATTCCGTTTTCTATATATTCTGGCCACAATTCATTACCCTCAAAATCACTTAATCTTTCTTGATTAGTCCCATCAACATTCATTCTCCATAAATCAAAGCCGGTTCCATTCCTATTTGATGAAAAATATATTTTATTATCAGACCCCCACGATGGAATATAATCTTTGTAATTATTATCGGTTATCTGAATTAGGTTTGTGCCATCAGAATTAATTATAAAAATATCGAAGTTGTTGCTGTTAACAACCCTATTAAATACAATTTTGGTACCACCCGGACTTAAATAAAGATAAGCATCTTTATCAGCAGTATCAGTCACATTTTCTATTGTAAGGTTGTTCAAATACAATCTTTTTATGTTAAGGTCTATACCATATGGCCCACCATAGAAATAAATTTCATTTCCGTTTGGAGACCATTCCGTACCAACTTCATAGTCTGAATTAAAGGTTATCCTCTGTTCTGTAAGATTATTTAAATAAAGTATCCATAAACCACCCCCACCACCCACTTTATCCTTTGAAAACACAACCAT
>CAZIAB010000013.1:0-19497 GCA_964537525.1 uncultured archaeon | reverse complement strand
TGATGAACCTGAGCGCCCAGGAGGTAACCAATCTCCTGATATCCACGACTTTCCTATTCGGATACGTCCTGTTCTGGTATGCCTCCCTGAAGTACATCAACGTCTCAAAGGCAGCGGTCATCCTCCTTTTCGCGCCCGTCATAAGCCTCTCCCTGGGGGCATGGTGGTACGGAGAACCGGTCTCGATGCTGCAGGGCATCGGCTCCTTCCTGATACTGATAGGAGCGTATTTCGTTGCGGGCGTGAAGAGCGAGTTCTCTTCAGGCGTCTAACCTTTTTACTGGTCAGGGTGCCGCCGGGTAACCATAAGGCAGGTAAGATGAACGAATTCTAGTCTGTGACAAAAAACGTTAACGAAAAAACTCAACCGCCCATCGAGCTGATGTAGAGGCCTGTTATGGCGTCGCCGCCAGAGCAGACACAAGAACAGTCACCGTCGCATTCTATGAAGAGCGGGTCATCGCAGCCGACCTCAGTCCCGCTACACCAGCAGTGCCCGGTGCATTCAGGGTTTGAACAATGAGGAAGGTCGGGATTGAATACGCACTGGTCCGGGTGGGTGGGGTCGCATGTTCCAAAGGTTGCGAGGTTGTAGACCCCGTAAGCAGTGTAGAATAGGGACACGAACAGTGCTATGGTGAATACCCACGATATTGCCTCGAAGTGCCTGTGAACCGCCTTGGCGAGGCCATGATGCTTCTTCATGAGGGCGGATGTTACCTTGCTCCTGACCTTCTGGTCAAACCCGGTATCGCAGGGCCTCAGGGTTATCCTCCTTCCCACGCAGAAGAAGGCCTCCTTTGCCCAGTAACGATATCCTGCAGAGAATATGCTGAGTATCCCCAAGACGACCATTGCAACGAGACACGCACTCATAATATCACTACGCCTGTAATTCTTAATTGTCTTTAGTGGGATAAAAAGATTTTAAAGCTTTATGTTTTTGTTAGTTTATTCCAATCATTATCAGTCTATCTCAATTCCGCAATCTTCTTCAGTTCTTCAATGAATGTCATGGCCTCCTCCTGGGTGTTGTACAGGTAGAGGCTGGCCCTTGCAGAGCCCTTTATGTTGTTGGCAGCGAACCATGAGTGGACGCAGTGCTGCCCCGAGCGAATCATGACGTTGGCGTTGTTGTCCAGCATCAGGGAAATCTGGTGGTAATCGATCCCCTCTATGGTCATGGGTATGACACCTCCCCTCCTCTCCGGTTCTCTGGGGCCGAGTATCCTGAGGCCGCGGACCCCTTCTAAACCCTCTGTAATCAGCTTGTTCAGCTCAATCTCGTGCTTTGCTATGTTTTTCCTTCCTATCTTCATCAGGTATTTTGCCGCTGCTCCCATTCCAATCATCCCTGCATAGTTCTGGAGCCCTGCCTCAAACTTCTCAGGCGGGGGAAGGCTTTTGAAGGAATCATATGTAGAGAACTCAACAGTCTCTCCGCCCAGGATGAACGGACTCATTCCATCCAGCAGGTCAATCCTACCGTAAAGGACGCCTGTCCCTGTGGGGCCGAGCATCTTGTGGCCCGATAGGGCATAGAAGTCGGCTCCAAGCTTCCTGACATCAACCTCCTTGTGGGGAGCGGCCTGGGCGCCGTCAATCATGAACAATGCCCCATGCTCGTGGGCTATCTTTCCTATCTCCTTAATCGGGAGGGTGTAGCCGTCCAGGTTGGATGTGTGGACAATAGAGACGAGCTTCACCTGCTTTGACATCATCTCTGAGAACCTCTCCAGGTCGAATGTCGTGTCGTCCAGAGGAGGAACGTACCTGTGGGTTATCCCGAGCGTCTTCTCCCTGTAGAGCCAGGGAATAAGGTTGGAATTGTGCTCCCTGTCGCTCGTTATCACCGTGTCGCCCTTCTTCAGGCCGATGGAATTAGCAACGAGGTTTATCCCCTCTGTGGTGTTCCTGGTGAACACGATTTCCTCCTTCCTCTTGGCTCCCAGGTACTCCCTCATTGCCTTGCGCGCGTTCTCGAAGTCCTGCTCTGTCATGTTGCTGAACCTGTGGTTGCTCCTTCCCGCGCAGGAGGGGTGCTTCTCGTAATAATCCATCATCGCGTCCAGCACCTGCCTGGGCTTCATGGTCATGCAGGCGTTGTCAAAATAGATTGGAGGCCTTCCGTGAATCTCCTGCTGGAGGGCAGGGAAATCCTGCCTTATCTTCTCAAGGTTCATGAGTAACAAATAGAAGGGGAGGGTTTATAAATCATGATATTTGCAAGCACCAGCGAGATATCGCTTTAAAAAGCTATTCGCTACAAAAACATCATGGAACGTCTATCAGATGCGCAACTGAAAAGCGGAGCGGACCTTTTCTTGCGCACAGGAATAGACTACTTCGAGAGAGAGGATTATCAAGCAGCCAGGATTTTTCTCGGTTTAGCGTTTAAAATATATGACAATTTAGGGGGCAAATGGGACAAATGGAATGCCCGAGTCGCTTGGCCATGGTACGAGACGGCCTGCGAAAGGGTCGGGATAGCTCCCTAGCGGTTAATCACTGATTAAGCATAATCCGTGTTATCCCCGCAGGAAACCAAAACCTTATATATATAAACCCATACTGATAATATTTATCAGATTCGGCAGCGCCGCCGGGTTTTGAGGTATAGTCATGTATAAGATTCTTACAGTGTCAGACAAGGTCCGCGTTCCCCCGTCCAAGTTCAGGATGAAGATGCAGGATGCGATAAAGTCGAGCCTCGAGGACAGGCTCGAGGGAATAATAGACAGGAGACTCGGTGTAATCCTCTCCGTGGTTGACGTTGGAGAGGTAGGAGAGGGCCAGATATTCCCGGGCGACGGCGCGATACACTACCCGGTCGACTTCAGTTTGCTGGTGTACTTCCCTGAGATGCACGAGATGATAAAGGGATACGTGATAGACGTGACCGAGTTCGGGGTCTTCATAAGGATGGGCCCGCTGGACGGCATGGTCCACGTGTCGCAGATAATGGATGATTTCGTTTCGTATGACGACAAGAACGTCACCTTCCATGGAAGGGAGAGCAAGAAGACGATGAGGGAAGGTGACCTGGCAAGGGCAAGGATAATATCGGTCTCCATGGGCACGAACCAGTACAAGATAGGCCTTACCACGAGGCAGTTCGGCCTGGGCGTCCTTGACTGGTATGACAGGGACAGGAAAGAGAAGGCCAAAAGGATGGCTGAGAAGGCGGCAAAGGCCAAGTAATTTAAATACCAACAGGATTCTGATATCATAAGGAGTTAACATGACCCAGAAAGACAAGGTGTGCAGGACCTGCAAGCGGTTCGTTGAGGACAGCAAGTGCCCGGTGTGCAGCCAGTCCAACTTCTCAAGGAGCTGGAAGGGCATCGTGGTCATAAACGACCCCAAGGAGAGCGAGATAGCCCAAACCCTGGGGATAAGCGTTCCCGGTAAATACTGCCTTTGGGTCAAGTAGGTGAGAGAATGAAATTTGAAATCCTCAATGAGAAGAAGAACCCTGTGATGAAGAGGGACGAGCATCTGATCAGCCTAGAGCATAAGGGGAAGGCGACGCCCAGCAGGCCGGAGATAATGAAGGACGTTGCGAAGCTGCTCAAGACAAGGGAAGAGCTCATCATAGTTGACAAGATAATCAGCAACAAGGGAATCCAGTCCTCGAAGGTCTATGTACTTTCTTACAGGAAGAAGGACGACATGCCAGAATACAAGCTCGACAAGATGAAGGCGAGAATGGAAAAGGCAAAGGTCAAGCAGGATGCTGCCAAGGAGAAGGTTCCGGAGGCTCCCGCCCCGAAGGAAGAGGCTAAGCCTGAAGAATCTCCCGCGGAAGAAAAGGCAGAGGAGCCAAAGCAGGAAGAGGCAGCGGAGACAGGCGAGCATGCAAAGGAACCTGCAAAAGAGGAAGAAGGGGAAAAGGAAGATAAGAAGGAGTGATTCTCATGGGAAAGAAAGGAAAGGAAGCAAAGAAGAAGGGGAAGAAGCAGAGGACAGGGAAGAAGCATTCCACCGTCAAGACCCACTCGTTCTATGAGATTAGCGGAGAGAACGCGGAAAGGAAGAGGAAGTCCTGTCCAAGGTGCGGCCAGGGAACCTGGCTGGGACAGCATAAGGGAAGGCTCTACTGCGGGAAGTGCGGATACACCGAATTCCTGAGGGGTGAACAGGCACAGAGGCAGGAAACTCCAAGGGAAGAGAAGCCTGCTGAGGAACCAAAACAGGAAGAGGATGCAAAGGAGCAGGCAAAAGAGGAGCCAAAGGAAGATAAGAAGGAGTGATTACTTCTTCTTTAGTTTTGCATAGACATAGCCGTGGCTCCTGCCACGGATAATCTCCTCGACGGCGTGCTCTGCCCTCGAGAGGTTGGGTTGGGTGCCTATTATAGCGACTGTCTTGCCGAACACGCAAAGAAGGCAGTTGGTTTCATCCTCGATTATCTTCCTGGTGGCCCCTTTCTTTCCTATTACCCTTGCCATTAGGCGCTTGACGGTGTTGTGCCTCTCACCCTGGAGGGTTATCACGGCAAGCTCGAAATCATCCTTGAGGAGGAGGAATGCGTCTTCTGGCGAGAATCCCCTCCCTATTGCCTTGACGACCTCGGCCACCTTGATTAGAACCCCTGGGTCATCACAATCTATTATGACTTCCTGCTCATCGACCGTTATCCTTGCGGAGGTCTCCTTCTCCAGCTTTTCCTTGACCTTGCCGCCCTTTCCTATCAGGACGCCCACCCTTTCGTGGGGTATCAGAACAATCTCCTGCATGTTAATCTCCATGACTTGCACGCTTTATGACACCGCAATGCCGATTCGCACCCAGGATTGGTTATTTTGTGACTGGGTTCTAATGGCTGTTTATCGTTAATCTCCATGACTTGAAAAAATGATGTTGTGGGTTAGGCGTGACCCTTGTTCCTGAGCCATGCCATCTGGGTCCTGTTGTATATCCAGACAATGTCGCCCTTCTCGTCAGACTCTATCTCCCACGGGACCACTATGACTATGTCACCGACGCTGACCCTTATCCTCTTCCTGAACTTTCCCGGTATCCTGCATATCCTTGTCTTCCCGTCCTTGCACAGGACCTTGAACCTGCTGGCTCCCAGGATTTCATCTATCTCGCCGAGAATCTCCTTTCCCCTCGGCAGCCTTACCCTTACCTGCTCACCGGGCTGGTCCGTTCTCCTGTCCCCAATCCTCTGGAATGCCATAATATCTCCTTAAGATGATAAGTTCTTTTGTGTACTTATATATTTTCAGGATTTTCTGAAAGGTCTAATACAAATAGCCGAGTTCCAGGTCAATCTCAACCGGCTGGAACATCTCCTCGCTGAGGACGGTGAAGAAGGTGAAGGTCCCCACGGGCCTGGCCATCTCGTTCTCGATTATTACCCTCTGGTGCAGCGAAGCCCACGAAACCATGCTGGTGAAAAGGACCTCTTTATCAGGCTCACTATCGGGTCCGTCAGCCAGCCATGCCGCCCTCCCTGACCCTCCGATTATTCCCTCCCTCACGATGCAGGCAGGGAGGTTGGTTCCATCTTGCCTCAGGACAATCCTCTCGGTAAAGGTGTCTGTCAGGTTCAGCTTCTCGCCAGCGAGCATCGATGCATTAAACGTGTGGGGCTCATCAAAGAAGTCGCCGCTGGAATTCTGGATGTGGTGGAAGTAGGATTTTATGGGGTAGTAGCGGCTGCCCTGGTCCAGATAGTATGGGAAGGTTATGTTATCACCCGTCCTGGCAGGCAGGGTATCGTCCCAGGAAAGGCCGAATATCCGGGACTGGACAGGGTCTCCATCAATCTCGCTCCTGTCGAGGTGCCTCATCTGGACCACCCCCCTGCCGCTCTCGAGGTAGCTTATGAGGTCAGCCTCATAATCAGTGAGGTTGGCATCAAACACAACGGTGACATCGGTGAGAACGGAGAAGCCAGTGGTGTTTATCACCGGACCGAACGTCACGTCGACATCGTTTATCTCAAAATCACTGATTAGATTCTGTACGCGGACAACCTCGCCTGCCGTGCACCTGAAGCAGCCAACCTGGATTAGGGACCTGGGAAGGTCAGCGTACACGCTGTACCTTATGTTGGTGCTGTTTATCGCGGACGTTATCCGGTCGGAAACCTCATCCGGATCGAGCCAGTCAGTGCCCATCCTGTTTAGCGTCTGGATGACGTCCCAGGCCTTGAGGGATAGCTTTGCCCTAGACCAGTCACTCTCGACAGAGGGAATTGCAGAGAACTGGAACACCACCACGAACATGACCAGCGTCACTATCACTATCTCCAGTATGTGGAAGAAACCTTTCCTCATGGAGAAATCTTGTCAGCAGGATTAATATGGTTTAAATATCCAGCATCAGGAGAAGGAGAGCTCTGTCTCATAGCCTGCCACGTTGAAGCGGTAGAAGGGCCGCTTCCTCTGCTCGGCGTAGTTGACGACCCTGTTCGTCTCATCAAAGCATACGATGGCATCGAATGTTTCCGCTGCCATTATCTCGCCGCGGAAGCACTGCCTGGTTCCGAGCCGGAATTCCGCGGGGACGTTCATGTTCCTTACTATTCCCAGGACGTCGGTCTGCTTCATGATGCTGCTGCAGTCGTTCCCTCCGCCCGGGCATTCGGCGGAACTGTTTCCGTAGCCAGAGGTGTAAATCACCGAACATCCGGTGCACCGGACGAGCTGGTCGTTGCTTATCTCGTACGTCCTCCTGGTGGTGGCAGTCCCCCCGGGAGAGGAATAGGAATCGTAATAAACCGCCCCGTAGTTTCCGTAGACGTTTGCAGCCTGGATGCATTCCTGCAGGGATTCGCACTGCCTGACAGGCGCCCCCCGCATGGGAATGAAGGCTAGGACAACGGCCAGTGCAGCAACAGCTATGAACAGGACCAGCAGATAAGGCCACGCGGGCAGTTTCATGCTCATTATATCACGGGCCGGGATATAAGCTTATCTGGAGAAAGGGCTACTTCTTTTTCCTTGCCTTTTTGAGCGCAGCCTTCTTGGCGGGTTTCTTTGCAGCGGGCTTTTTGGCAGCCGGTTCCTGGGCAGCGGACTTGGCAGCGTCCTTGGGGGTCTTTGTCGCGCCCACGCTGTAGGTGCCCTTCTTTATGCCATCGAGCACCCTCTCTGGGTCGACGTAGTATTCGGAGACTATCCTCCCCACGATATGGATGTCCTTTATGTCGTTCTTGACCATCCACATGAGGACGACCTGCTTCTCCATGAGGTCCCTGTCTATGTCCTTCTCTGTCATGCCCGTGTACAGCTTTATGTCGGCCATTGCGCGGTAGGATTTGGCGAGAGGTATGAACTTGTCGTCAGCAGCGACCCACTGGTATATGGTGTTCATGTCTATCTTCATGTCCTTCAGGCCCGATGATGGTATGAGCTCCGTTATCTGGAGCATCCTCCTGACGTTCTTCCTCCTGTCCCTGTGCATCACGGCTATCAGCTGGAGCCCGCCAAGGAGGGCGACGGGTATGTCTATCGGAGGGTTCACGAGCCTCCTGAAGGCCTCCTCAGAGGTGTTGGCGTGGAGGGTGGAATAGACGGAGTGGCCCGTGTTGATTGCCTCGAACAAAACCTCTGCCTCCCTGGAGCGCCTTATCTCTCCCACTATGACCCTGTCAGGCCTCATCCTCAGGGAGTTTATCAGGATGTGGAGCATGCTGACCTCTCCCTTCCCCTCTGGGTTGGGCGGCCTGGTCGTCAGGGGGACCCAGTGGAGGAACCTCGGGAGCTGGATCTCCCTGGTGTCCTCTATGGAAAGGATTCTGTGATTGGGGGGTATGAAGCACGTGAGGGCGTTCAGCATGGAGGTCTTTCCGGATGCCGTGCCTCCTGCTATGACTATGTTCATCTCATACTGGATGGCCAGCCACAGGAATGCGGCCATCTCGAGCGAGAGGGTGTTGTCCTCTATGAAGTCCGTAATCGTCCAGGGCCTCCTAGCGAACTTCCTTATGGTCATCGTATTCCCGGACGTGGATATAGGATAGAGCGTGGCATTCGTACGGTCACCGCTCGGGAGGTAGGCGTCCATCAGTGGCTTGAGGTTGGTTATCTGCTCGCCCACCCTCCTTCCTATGGATGAAGCATAATCGTAAATCTGGGTCTCTGATGATATGGTCACATTGGTCTTGAGCCATCCGAGCTTTATGTGATACACCCAGATGGGGTCGGTCGAGGAGTTTATGACGATTTCCTCGAGGTTCTTGTCCTGGAGGAGTATCTCCACCACGCCCAGGCCGAGCGACTGCTGTATCAGGAGGCCGGTGAGGGTCTTGTATTCCTTTTCAGAGAGGTTTGGGAGGTTCTTCTTCAGGAGCTCGAAGGCCTCCTTGTCGAACCTGTCCTTGAGGTTCCTCATCTCCTCTGGCGAGAGGATTTCCGCGGGCCTCAGGTCGAGCTCTGTTATCAGGCGCTCCCTTATGTAGTCAAGTGCCGCGTCTGTCGCGGGCTCCAGGATGGGTATTATGACCTCATAAAGCGGGACGAAATCCTTATCATCAGTGTAAATCCTTATCCTGGCCTCGACGTTGTTGACAGTTATCTTATAATTCTCGATGTTTTTCTGGGACATTGAGTATATCTTGTATTTCTCCTATAAAAAGTTCGTCACTTTCCTGCCTTCTTCTTCCTGGCGAGCTTTCTCCTTCCCGCTATCATGAAGGCGGTGAAACCTATGAACGCGAGGACCAGAATGAGCATTATGAGGTTCCGGGTGAGGTAGACGTAAGCGAAGCTGAGCCGCTCTATGATGACCGGCAGGAAGTTGGTAGACAGCTTCCTGTTCACGAGGAATACGTATATCAGTATCTCCCCGAGGACTATCATCTCCGCGAATATGAATAGCCTCTTCTTGGTGAACTTCAGGTGACGTAACCTCTTTCCCGCTGCCTTTTCTTTCTCCTCTTTTTTGGTTTTCTTCTTCTTCTTTGTCTTCCACTTCGGTCTCCAGTCCATGCTGCGGAGGGCGGGCTTTCCGAAAACGGGATAGTGGATGCGGAGCATCTCGTGCTCCTCCATTATGTCGGACCATTCAGAGACCATCTCTTCGCTGACCCCAAGCTTCCTGGCCGCCTTTGCAGTGCTTATGTTCTTGCTCTCCTTCACGAGGGAATAGAGGCTGTCAATGCCCGTCTTCAGGGCCCTCGTGTCCCCGGAGAGCTTGTATGGAATCTCCTTCAGAATCCTGTCATCGATGAGGCTGAGGTCCCTCTGGAGCTCCTTCTCCTCCTCCTCGCGCAGCTCTTTCTGGATTTTCTTTTTTTCGCTTTCCTTCTTCCCAGCCTTCTTTTTCCTGCCCAGACCGAACATTGGACACCTGCTTTATGTTTGTTTCTTCCTGTATTAATATGGTATCATGCCGAAGCTTGGCTCGAAATTGCATCCCGGGGTCCCGCATTTCGAATAGAACTCTGCTATCATCCGGCACTCGCTTATCGTGGTGGTGTTCATCAGGAGCATGTCCTCGCCCTCGAAGACCTGGCACACATAGCCGGAGTCGTTTATCGTGGAATAACCGCCTGTCCCTATCACGCTGAAAACATAGACCGTTGTCAGGTTGTCCTGATAGGTCTCTGTCATGACGCACTCGTCACTTAAGGAGCAGGCCCTGCACAGCTCAAGCTCCTGGTCGCAGGTCGGTGAGGGATTGTCACATCCATAGTTCGTGTAATCATGGGTAACGTTATCAACCAGAATGCTGTATTCATGGCTGCACGGCTCTGCATCGCACCACCATTCCGTACAGGGGCTCTCTGTGCTCGATATCTCCTCACCGGATTCATCGACGCTGGTCTCGACAGACTTCCCTCCGTCCTCTTCCACACGGGTGACCCTCCAGCAGGGCTCCCCATAGGGATGGCAGCCAGTGGCATCGCAGATTATGCAGTCCTCGTCATAGGTGGGGTCCCCAAGGGAGTTGGGGTACCTGTCCTTTACGAGGTCGCGTATCTCTGACTCTGTCATGGGGACGGGGGTGAAAACCCCTGAAAAGAGGAAGAAATACGTTATTGCCGTAATCAAAACCAGCGCGATTATTCCTGTCCTGGTCTGCATTCAAGTCACCATTAGCCCGTTTCCATGAGGTCAGTGAGGTTGTATTTGGCTGCCCTCGTGAAGTCTATCCTGAACCATGACGGCATCCCCCTGACAGGGACACCGTTTATACTTTGGTATGAGAAGTACAAATACGCGACAGATATCTGGTTGCTCTTGACAGGGAGGCCGACTGCCTGGAACCTCTCCGCGTTGATGAATGTTTCCATTCCGTTATCCGAGGAGCCGGTCAGGGAGCCCTCGAGCCTCTCGAATATGTCTGGTCCTGTTCCGGACGGGAAGACAGTGTAGTAGCCCTCGTAGGGAACCTCGTAAACGGGAAGTGACCAGAGAGCAGACGTCTCGTTGTCAATGAACAGGGGGGCATAGCCGGACCAGTCAGTGATTGCCATGGTCTTGTTGACCGCATCCGGGGCATTAACGACGTAGCATGAAACCAGCGGGAGGCTGGAAGTTTCCGATACCACCCCGAGGAAGCCGGATATTCCCGCCGCGTCCTCTGTGACCAGTATCTTCTCTGAAGCGTCCGGGTCCGATGGGTTGAAGGTGACATTTCCCTTGCACGTCCCGTCAGAAGTTCCTGAAACAATCTCTATCGCATGGTAAGGATACGGGTATTTCTTTATTGGCCGGCTTATGTATCCCACTGTATTGAGCGCGAATATCGGGTCCTCGACCTGCTCTATGCTTATCAGGGACTCCTTGGAAAGGGACCTGTCTATCCTCGATTTGCCCAAATCATCAGTTACGTTGATGCCCAGCTCTACGGACAGAAGGACGTCGAAGGCATCATATCCCTCGAGGGTGAGGTCTGAATAACCCAACCCTATCTCAAAGCCCAGGTCCATGTCCTGTATCTTGTCCACCCAGTCGTTTATGGTGTTGTTGTCCATCACGTAGGTATAGTTCCCGTAAAGGCTTCCGTTGGTAAGCAACTCCAGGAGCCGGGCATTGGCATCGTCAAGTTTCCTGCCCTCCCTTATGACGTCATTGCTTGCCGCGAGCAGGGCCCTCTTGCCCGATATGGACATGGCCTGCACGAAGTCCTTCTCGATACTCCTCTCGACTTCGTGCATCTGGTCAGCAACCACCTTGTCAATCGCCGCGTAGTCCATGTGCTGCTCACCAGAGAGGTAGAATGTAACGAAGAGTATCAGGGGTATGGCTATCAGTATGGCTATCAGTGAGTATACTTGCCCACTCATACCATGCGAGCTTGCTAACCGAGGGCGCTGCTGCGCCCTGCACCTATTACAATGTTTTGTTGCGTGGTTTCCGTTTAGCCCCATACCCTCACCTCCAGCACCGCAGGCCCCCACATGGAGGGGACGCCCGAGACCGAATACGTCTCCTTGGCTATGGTGGTCGCGACCGCATACTTTCCAAGCGTCTGGTTCAGCCTCGCGACCGCGTCGTCCAGCGCGCCCTGCAGCGTCTCGTTGACGTCTCCGTAACCGACGCTCGAGGGAATCCATATCCTGTACTCGAGCGAGGTCTCGGGGAGGATGTTGTAACCAGCGCCCATCTCCCTTAACTCTATATCATTTGGTACCGATACATCAAAATAGTTCGGGTCAACATAGATTGATGAGGGGATTACCCTTCCTGATGGTGATTCGAATATCTGTGCCCAGGACTGACCCTGTGGCCTCACCCTGACCCTGACAATATAACTGAATAGCTGCGCGACGTGAACAAAGCTCTTTATCAGTTCCTTGTCCTCAAAATCCACAGGGAAGGTTTTGGTCAGGGCCGGGCTCCCGCCCGCAATCTCCGAGAGTCCTATGTCTATATAACCATACCTCAGGCGGTCCTCGTCCAGCTGATACTCCACCTCCACGTATGAGGAGCCGTCAGGGTCATCGGGGGGGTCCGAGTATATTATCGTGTCGCCGTCCCCTGTGAAGTCGTCATACTCCCCCCACCATGAAGATGATATCCTGTAATTGAGCTGAACGAGAATCCAGTTCGTTCCCTCTGTTGCCTCGTCAGTAAAGTTGTAGGTGGCGTCCACTATCCCGCTGGGTGGGGGGTTGAAGGTGTCATAGAGCTGGTCCTTATAGTATATCCTCACGTCATCCCTCCAGGCTATGTCTTCTATGTCCTCGCCCTTCAGGTGAAGCGTCACGTTGCTTATCGTCGAGTTCTCGGGGATGTGGAATGAGACCATGGCCCAGGCGCCGCTGTTCCTCCAGCCGTTCTCCTGGCTGACTATGTTGTCGAAGTATATCCTCTCTTTAACGGTTTCCGTGGCCTCCTTTATCTCCTCTGTCTCATACGTTACCTCGAGTCTCATTCCAGGGTGGATGTGGGAGTTGTATTCGGTGTTCCTTATCTCGAGGTATATGGTGTTGTTGCCGTTCTGGAGGTAGTTTTTCACGTCCACTGTACCGAAGGCCGCCGTCCCCACGCCCCATGAATAATCGGTGTGTATCCAGTTTATGTCGCCGCTTATCTCGTTGCCGTTTACCTGGAGGGAATCGAGGTTCGTGTAGTGTATCGATACGTAGAAGGTCGCTGATTCTATTGCCGTGGAGTTCAGCGTGAAGTGTTTGGTTATCTTCAGGTCACCTCCTTCGTTGCCTGCTCCCTCTATGTCAAAGGTTATGACGTCAGTCGTGTTCTTGCTTATCTTGGTTGCCCATGCCCTCGCAACGAATCCGGAGACCGGCTTGCCCAGCTCGAAGCCGGACACTATCGTCGAGAACCTCGATACGAAGTCCTCCCCGCCTGTACCGTTCTTCCTGAATATGGTGGAGCCGTCCATGAGGACCTCGTACCCGTACTTCTCGGGCAGGGTCTCGTTGAGTATCTCCCCTGTGATGTTCCTGGCATGGTCCTGAAGGGTGGCGTTGTCGCTTGCCCAGAGGGAGCCAATGACCTCCAGCAGGGAATTGTCCATCTGGTCAGGGGTTATGACGCCCTGGCTGATGTAATAATCTATCACGGGAAAGTCAGAGAGCTGGTCCATGTCAGCGTTCTCGACCAGCAGGAGCAAATCCTTTCCCATGTAGTAAAGCCTCTCATATTTCAGGTCAGGCGAGTAATAGGTTATGCTTATCGCCCCCACGAAGAGGGCGAGGGACATGAGTAGCGTTATCGCTATAATCGCATCCAGCGTCAACAAAAAACCCCTCCTCTGACCCATCAATTATAATTGGTTAACGGATATAATAAGTTGCAGAGCATATTTACAGAATCAGAAAATGTCCTCGAACTTGTCGGTTTTAAGGTATACCCTTCTTTCAGGGTCCTCGATAATCTTACCTATCCGGGATGCCTGTATGGGGAAATGCCAGACCTTATACTCTTCAAGCCTGTTAACAACTGCATCTGCCTGGTCCATGGGAACGACCATCATCATACCGATTCCATTGTTGTATACGTCCCACATCTCCCTGTCCGTGATTTTGCCCTCCCTCTGTATGACATCAAAGACTGGTTGCGGCCTTAGCTTCTCTTCCCTGCTTAAATCAATCTCTGCGCCAACTGGTTTCATCAGAGCCCTCTTAAGGTTATTGATGCCCTCCCCTGTGATGTTGACAATTGCCTTGACATCGAACTGGGTGTCAGAAAGGACACCATCCAGGACTGGCTCCTTGTATATGATTGTTGGTGTCAGTATCTCTTCTGCCGCGGTCTTCCCGAACTCGGGGACGTTTTCGTCCGGGCGGTATCTCCCATTCCAACCGAACTCGGGGACGTTCAACAGCTTCTTCCTTGCAGTGGATATCCCGTTGCAATGGACACCCGAACCCCCTATTCCTATGATGGCGTCTCCCGGCCTGATGGCGTCTCCTGTAAGGGGGCTGTCAAGATATTTTGTTATCAGTATGAGTCCTGAGCCGCACGCGCATATGTCATAGCCGTTTATCATTTCGCTGAGGCTGGCGTTCTCCCCGCCAACAACGGTTGCCCCTGATACCTTGGCTCCCTGGTACAGGCCGGCTGCCATCTCCCTTGCGACCTCAACGTCGAGCTCCTGCCAGGCAACATAGTCAAGGAGGTGCATCGGCCTTGCGCCACCGCATATGAGGTCGTTCACGACCATCGCGACAGTATCAATGCCCGTGCATATTCTCGGGAAATCTGCCGCGTCCTCGACCTCTCTCTTCCCTTCCTCTGATTTGACTTTTTTCATGACGTTCCTGTAAGCCTCGTGTGCTCTCGGCTTTGTTCCCGCACCATCCATCCCATAGACAAGGGCGATGTCCCCGCCGCCCATTGCTTCGGCGAGCTTTGCAGTATTAATCCTTATACCGTCTGAGAAATAGCCGATATCGTCGGGCTGCGAGAAGCCATACCTCACGAGGTCTGCGGTGAATTCCTTTGTTGCCCTGTAAAGGGCCTTGAAAACATCGACCACATCGTGCTCCTTGCTGAAGTCAACGCCATCCTGGGAATAAACGCTCATGGGATATCGATAGATGATTGTTATTAAGTTTTTAATTTGGGTAGTGTGCTTTATATCCCCTTTAATTGACAATACAAAAAGAGAGGGCGGTTTCCACCATTAAAGGCTTACCCCACCCCCTCTTTCTGATAGATGCAGGAGAACCATTCTCCTGGCTGGGGTTTTTACTCAAAGAATTCCCTGGCATTCATGAACATTTGGAACCACGGGGAATGTTCAAGGGATTTCCATTTCCTCGGAATCCAGGGCCACTGCCATATCTTGAAAAGGGCCTCCGGGTGCGGCATCATTGCCAGGTGCCGTCCGTCAGGAGACGTGACCGCGGTTATCCCGTGGACAGAGCCGTTGGGATTGAACGGATACTCTATGGTTTCGTTCCCGTCAGGACCAACGAAGCGTATGGGTGCCAGACCCTTGGCAAGTATCTCATCCAGCACACTCTGTTCCTTGCAGAAGAACCTCCCCTCGCCGTGCCTTGTCCAGACACCGAGGAGCGAGCCCTCCATTCTCCTGAGCATCACGGCAGGGCTCTTGAGTATCCTTACACTCGGGAAGCGGCACTCGAACCTCTCTGACGTGTTTCGTATGAACCTTGGCTGCTTTTCGGTAGGAATCCCCTTCCAGGGTACCCATCCGATCAGGGCCATCATCTGGCAGCCGTTGCAGACACCGAACGAAAGGGTATCGCACCTTTCATAGAATCTGTCAAACTGCTCCCTGACCCTTTCGTTAAGGACTATAGTAGCTGCCCAGCCCTTGCCGGCATCCAGTACGTCAGCATATGAGAAGCCTCCAGGGAACACGACCATCTGGCACTTGTCCAGTATACTCCCTCTTATTATGTCCGTCATAGTCAGGTCAAGAACATCAAAACCTGCAAGATACAAGGCAGAGCGCATCTCATCGTCCGCGTTGGTTCCCTCTTCCCTGATGACTGCAACCAAGGGCTTCTTCGCTTTCAGGATGACCGGACTATTGAGGCTTTCGTAAAAGGATATATCATATTGCGGCTCCGATTGCCTTTCAACGCTGCGCATCTCCTCTTCCACTGTTTCCGGGTTGGACTGGAGCCTGTCAATCATGAAGCTCGTGATTTCCCACATCCTTCTGATTGTGGTGAGCCTCTCATCGAGGACCATCTCCCTTTTCCTCTTCCCGTAATAGAACCTTACCCTGCTGTCTTTGGTGGTCCTGCCTATCCTGCGGAAGAACCCTGAGAGGCCATGCCTCTTGAGGACCTCCCTTACCTCGCTTTCCTTTTCAGGGAGATACTCGAAGACTGCTCCAAGCTCCTCGCTGAAGAACGTGTGGAACAGGCCCCTCTTCCTGCTCAGGCTGGCTTCAATGCCGCAGCCGCCGCTGATTGCCATCTCGCAGAGAGTGGCTGCAATCCCACCATCGCTTATGTCGTGGCCGGCAAGGATAAGCCCCTCATTGAGGAGTTCCTGGACTGCATCATATCCCCTTCTGAGAATATCCGGATTCTCAAGGTCAGGGTATGATCTGCCAAGCTGGCTCAATGTCCTTGCAAAAACAGAGCCACCTAGCCGCCTCTTCCCCCAAGAGAAGTCGAGATGCATGAGCAGGGATTTTCCCGGTTCCCTGATGTCAGGAGTCACATGCTTCGTGATGTCCGGGCACGGAACCCTTGCGGATATCACCAGTGTCCCGGGGGCCTTCACGTCCTCGTCATTGCCATCGAGGCCCTTGCACAGAGCCAACATTGTCAGGGAGTCCTTACCGCCGTCTGTCCCGATTCCCAGGTCGATCTGAACATCGGTGAGAGCCCTGTATGCCGCGTATATGTTGGCTGTCTCACCCGGCTTCTTTGCTGCCCACATAGCATTCACGCAAAGGAAGATGTCATAAAAGTTCCTGCCTCCGGCGAACATCAAGTTCGTTATGGCCTCGCCGACGCTCATCCTTGCCATGGCAGCATAGTCCAGGAGTCCTGTGACAGGCATCTGTCCGATTGAGATTGCAGCGCCTACCGTATCGAAATGCCCCAGTGCAACCAGGCCGTAATCAGCAACAGGCAGATGGAAGGGGCCGCAGCACTGCTGGACCACTATCTTGCCACCGACCGAGCGGTCCACCTTGACGGTTAGGTATTGCTTTGACGCAACATCGGGGTGCTTTAGGACCATGGATAGGGCATCCCTGAAGCCCAGTGAGTCGGGGACGGAGAGTCTGGCTTTTGCCATAGGAATCGATTCATCCTCAAAGGTCTTCTGTGGTATGTCACCGAGGACGAATCCCATGTCCATATCCACGCACACGGAGCCGTCGGTCTCGTCCTCTACCACTATCTTTCCGTCGCCCGTTATGACACCCGCAACAGTCATGGAGCACTTCTCGCGCTCGCATATGGACATTACGGTCTCAAGGCCATCATCGTCAACCAGGATGACCATCCTCTCCTGCGACTCATTGCCCCAGATTTCCAGCTTGCTCAGCGTATCATCGCCGAGCGGCAGGCGGTTGATGAATATCCTGCCTCCTGCGGGCATGCATATCTCAGGGAGTGCGTTGCAGTTTCCTCCCGCACCCATGTCATGGATAGACCTGATGGGATTCTTGTCTCCCATGTCAAGGCAGGCCTTGATGGAATTATAGACCTTCCTTTCCTTCTCGGCATCGGCGCGCTGGACAGCGTTTTGGTCGGTCTCCTCGACATTATCCCCGAGGCCCATACTCGAGGCAGAGCCTCCACCCATTCCAATCCTGTAGTTGGGGCCGCCCAGTATGACTATGTGCATACCAGCGAGGGGCTCTTCCTTCCTGATGTGCTCCTCCCTTATGTAACCCACTCCTCCGGTGAACATTATAGGCTTTATCCAGGCCCTCCGCTCACCGCCAGGGATTCGCATGTCAAAGGAGCGCACGAACCCGTTGATTATCGGGTCTCCGAACTTGTTTCCATAATCAGATGCCCCGTTGGATGCCTGGACCAGGATGTCGATGGGCTTCATGATGTTGGACGGGTGCTGGCCGATAACATCTTCCCAGGGCAGTTCCAGGCCTTCGATAAAGAGGCTTCCGACGGCGTATCCGGCCGTATTCGCTACTATGTATCCTCCCCTGCCTACGCCCATGTCGTCCCTGAGCCTGCCCCCCACGCCGGTCTCGGCACCGGGGAACGCGGCAATGGCGCACGGGAAATTATGTGTCTCTGCATCGAAAAGGATATGGACGTTGCACCCTATCCAGAGATGTATCAGTGATGGACCATCAGGATATGTCTGGCTGAGGAGGGTCACGGGAAACCCCCTTGTGACAGAAGCATTGTCCATGAACGCCACGAGGCTGTTCCCGGGGTTCACCTCAAAGGGTCGCCTGACCATTTCCATCAGGCTCATTCCCATCTCCCGGCTGTCAATGATGATTCTTGCCTTGAAGAAACCGTGACGGGAGTGCTCGGAGTTGGCCTGGCCATACTGGAATATCTCCACACCCGTGGGGTTCCTTCCTATTCCAGTGAAATGGTTATAGATGTGCTTCTTGTCGAAATCATCGAATGCCAGACCAAGTTCTTTTGCCGCCTCATCAAGGGCCCCGATTCCCCTCTCAAGGATAGGGATGTCCCTGACCGGTTGGGGAACAATTCCTGTCTTGAAAGAACTGAGAGGTTCAGGGTAAGGCTGCTCGGTCATCCTGTCATGAACGATGCCCAGGAAGAGCTGCCTCTCCTCTGAAGTCAGGAGCGTGTTATCGGTTGTGACAGGCAGGTAACGCCTTGAGCGCTCTATCCGCTCTATGTACGTAATTCCGCACTGCTCAAATACCTGCCTTGCATTGGTGAACCAGGATGTTGCAAAGTTCAGCCTCGGGCCCACCTCCAGGACTCCTGCACCGAGGAACTCCCTTTTGCCGAAATTACCGGGTTCAAAGGTTTCAGAGAGTATCCATTCAAGCTTCCGGGCATCCTTTTCAGAAAGACCCTCGGATGTCATTATGTAAAGGCACCACTCGCTAGGAACGCTACCTATCCTTTCCCTCCCCAGTTCCGAGTTGAACCTCTCTATCAGACCTCTCTCGGCAGCAGGGGACAGGACCGGTTTCCTGAAGAATTTGATTATCATCTCTATCACCCCTTTCCTTTAAAGATTGCAAAAGAACCAGCAAAGACAGGAAAACCCGATGCTTTCCAGTCATCTATCTATATAAAGTCCTGTTGACGCAGTCAGCAGTGACGTGTTTCCTTTGAAGCCTCAAGTTCGATGGGCCGTAAAGTTCTGGATGAAGTATCTTAGTGAAAATGACCCGGATAGTTAATGATAACCAGCCAAATTATATATTGCTTTATTGTCCCGACATTTACCGTACCCAACCGGAATATATAAATCACTATATCTAATTATTAACAGGTTCTTATGGATTTGAGGAGCTTGCTAAAGAAGACGTTCAAGCAGGACATGTTCTCCAAGCTTAAGGAGAGGGACATTGAGAAGCAGAGGGTCCGCCTCGAGAAGCAGATTGAGATAATTTCTGACGAACTCAAGCGCATACAGGAGAAGATAAGGAACCTTATGCTGGAATCGAAGGGCCAGCCGAACACGATGAAGATGCTCAATATCCAGAAGATTAAGGCCCTGAGGCTGGAGAGCGTTGCCAAGCAGGAGGAGGCGACCACCCTCCTGAAGGAGCAGCAGCTGATGCTCCTGCTCGAGGCGATGAAGGAGCACCAGAAGTCAGAGGAGAAGAACGAGTTCATAGAGAAGATTCTTGACTCTGACATGGAGCACCTCAACAAGGTCCTGTTCGACACCGACGTCCGGAAGGCCATGGAAGAGGGCAGGATGGACACGGTCAAGAGCAAGCTCAGAAGGGTCTTCGCGAAGGAGGACCTTCCCGTGGACGAGGAGTCCCACCAGATTCTTAAGGCGATAGATGACCTGGAGAGGGTCGATGAGGAGACCGCTGTCAGGATGGCCGGCGAGAAGGCCAGGGAGATGGCAGAGGTCCCCATCAAGAAGAAGAGATGGATGGAAGAGGAATAGTTGGCCGCATTTACCCCATCGGATTAATGCGGCATTCTAA
>CAZIAB010000012.1:0-19734 GCA_964537525.1 uncultured archaeon | reverse complement strand
GTCTAGTGGCCAATAAGCCTTTTGGAAAAAGGCTTAAGCCAAAAGGAGCTTCCGCTTCCAAAAAGAGGCTGATGCTTTTCACGAAAAGGCTTGGCTAAGGATATCAGGCTCTGGAGAGCCCTTTTGAAAAAAGGGCTTCACCCCAAAAGGAGCTTCCGCGTCCAACGGAACTCTCAAGGGAGATACCTGGAGACCGCGGTTCGAAAGAACCTTTTTGGACCGGTAAACGTCCAAAAACGTTCACGAAAAGAACGCTGCCGCAAAAGGCAGTGGTTCTGGGAATCCGCGCGGGGCTATCCCTTATTTTATTCTGGCAGGAGGAGGCCGGTGCATCTCCAGTTTATCTCGGCCTGCCCTGTCTCGACGTCGACTACGCAGGCGGGGCTGCACCCATCCTTCTCTATGTCAAGGTCAATCCACCATGTCCCGGTGTATTCATTACAGAAATGATTCTCAGTGAGGGTTCCGTTCTCGACGCATGCGCTGTTTTCCGCTATCTCCATGGCCTCCGGTAAGCACATGCTGAAGTTTGTGTTCTGCCTGGTGCAGCACTGGTCCTCTGGCAGGGTCTCGTTTTTGCAGTAACATCTGCAGTCCCCATCTTTCTCACAGGCGCCCGGGAGGCAGTTGCCGGATTCAACGTCATCCTCGCATATCTCTTCAGGATGCATGCAGTGCCCCACGTCATAACCCATCGCCATGCAAGAGGAGTTGCAGCCTTCTGGGTCAAGATATCCTTCCCAGGCGTCAGGAACTCCCCCTATCGGCTGCTGGGTGCAGCCGGAGACGAGGACCGCAAGCAGGATGCATGGTGAAAGGATGAATGTTTTCTTCATGATTGATTTATGGAAGGGCCGGCATAAAAGGATTGCTGGATTTATAGGGATTCAGGCGTGGGGAAAGCGCAGCTTTAAATACCCGACGCCCTTATTATAAGGGACAGTTCCCGGTTTACATGAAAAGGTGGGGGCTGTAATAGATTAATAGGAGATATCGAATGGAAAGAAAAGAGAAGAGATTCGGTGACAGAAAGCGAGACTTTGACCGAGACCGACCACCCAGGGAGATGCACAAGATAAAGTGCTCTGACTGTGGAAAGGAAGACGAAGTTCCCTTCAAGCCGGATGGCGACAGGCCTGTTTTCTGCAGGGACTGTTTCCAGAAGCACCGACCGAAGCGATTCTAAAGGTTAGTAAAGATTAGCGACTTTTTCTCTGCAAGAGGAGAGGTTTCTTAATTGATTTGGTTGAAAGACTATTTTTTATTTTTGATTTGTTAGCCGGAAGGCTGTTTCTGAATAACATGTCAACCGGCTTGGTTTGTTTCTTGTGCTCCTCCCATATGGAGTGGTAAGTACTGGTTATGCCCTCTCTGATGTTGAGGCCGAGCTTCCTTGCCGTGGCTTCTATCTCATCGTCTGTCCCCTCTATCTCTATATAGTAACCAAGTTCCGGGAGGCGGTCTATCACTATCTCGACACCATCCAGGAGCCAGGTCTCCCTCTCCTTCTCGTAGCGCCAGTAATCCCGTAAACCGATATCATGGAAGAGCTGGACAGCCTTGCCGAAGTCAGGAACCTCCATCTCTACCTCCCTCCTGTTCTTGAATTTCTTTCCCTCCACGATTTTGTCCTTGAAGGTGACCGTGACCTTATTGGCTTTCCTGACGCGGAGGAAGTTTCCCTTCTCGCGGCTTATGGCGCCGCCCTCAAGGCAGACGTTGTGCTCCAGGAATTTCCCCTTGTTCTTTGCGTCGAGCTTCTTCAGGAGCTTCCTTATGGGCTCGGGGTCCTGAAGCCTGAACTTCACTTCGTTTTCGTGGTGCATTTAATCTCCTCAGAAAGAATCTTCATCACGAGCTTTCCGCCAGCCTTGCCCCTGAGCTCCTTCATTACCTCTCCCATGAGTATCTTCTCTGGATTGTGCTTCTTCAGGGCATCTTTGTTCTTTGAGATTATCCTGCGGACCGTTTCCCTGAGCTTTTCCTCTGAGAAGCCGTCAGCTGCGAGGTCTTCTATGCTCTCGTTGGGGTTCCTGGCAAGGCGGGAGAGCATCTCCAGGACGCTTTCCTTGGGTAGCTTATTCTTCGAGGAGAGTTCCAGAACCCTGCTGATTTCCCTGTCCGTGAGGTTGTCGACAGGGACGTTGTCCTTCCTCCTGAGCTGGGTGAGGCCTGAAGTGAGTATGCTCGAAACAAAGGTTGGTTCCAGGCCAGAGGAGACGCCCTTCTCAAAGGATTCCGTCATCCCGGAATGCACGACCTGGTAAGCCAAATCATGGCTTATCTTGTACATGGTTTCGAGCTTCATGACCCTTGAGTCAAGGAGTTCAGGAAGGTTCTTCCTTATCTCCCTGAGGATTTTCGGTGTTATGCCTATAGGGACGGCATCTGTCTCCGGATACATCCTGGCCGCACCTGGCAGGGGCCTCATGAATTCTGAATCACCATTATCCAATGCTCTCCTGACCTCCTCGGGGACACCGGCAATAAGCTGGTTGATGCGCTCGACTATCGCTTCAATGGTCCTGTAGCAATGCTCCCTATCGCCTGAGACGATGAGGACTGTATCTCCTTTTCCCGCCTTGTGGTGCTTCCTGAGTGATTCGAAGTGCTTCTCCAAGCCGTATTTTGATAGATCCTCATCGGAATGGACGAATCCCCTTGCACCTATCCTGACCTTGATGTAGTTTGCTATCTCATTTCCCAGTGTCCTGGTGGGGGTCAGGTTTGTCTTGAGGAATCCGGCGAAGCCGGGTATAACGATTGAGTAGGTTTGCTTTCCCATGGTTATATGGGATTTGGAATCCCTGAATATGTGGGAGACGTGTTTCGGGTCTGCCTTCACTGGCTTGAACTTCATCTTCTTCAGTCTATCCCTTATCTGGACAAGGGAGACCTGGCGGAGGGTTTCGTTCTCCACGTATTTTGGGACCATGGAGAGGTCCTGTGCCCCCTTTATCTCTATCCTGGCACCGTCCCTTATTGAGATGTTGATATCCTGGCGGATTGTTCCCAGCCCCCTCCTTACCCTGTCGGTTGAGCGGAGAACCATTCCCAGGTGGGCAGCGACCTCCCTTGCGTGCTGGGGATTCCTTATGGTGGAGTCCGTTCCTATCTCGACTAGGGGGATGGCAAGCCTGTTGAGGCCGTAGACAATCTCGTTCTCCCTGCGCTCGAGTATCTGGCATGCATCCTCCTCAACGGCAACGTTGTCTATCCCGACCTTGCCGGATTCTGTCCTGAGCCAGCCATTCATTCCCACTATCGCAGTCCTCTGGAATCCAGAGGTGTTGGAGCCGTCTATCACGGTCTTCCTCATGACATGAATCTCGTCGGGTATCTCGCAGTTGAGCATGGTGGAAATTACAAGGGAGGTGTCGAGTGCATCGGGGTTGAGCGGGTGGATTGGCTCTTCATCAAGCTCCACCAGGCAGGTCTCGTTGAGGTAGACCTTGTATATGAACGTCTTGTCCCTCAGGTTTTCGAAGGCTGCAGCGGCGTCAACGTCGCCCATCTCGCCCGCGACGGGCCTCAGCTTCCTCCTTATCTCGAAGACCGGCTGGGGATCAGACATCGCGGCGCTACAGTTGCAGAACAGCTTGTTCTCTGTTGCTAATTGTTGGTGGATTTCAATCCCGCACCTGAATCCCAGTTTCTCATAATCAAGCATCCGAACACCTCAGTAGAGGAAGGTTCCCGCGAGGCTCCTTCCCGTTATCTCGCCCGCGTAATCAGTAAGCATCATCTCCCTCACCTTCTCCGGGTTCCTGGTGTGGCCGAGGACCCAGCCCAGCTTTATGTAAGCGACCTCTGTCAGCATGTCACCTCCGGGTATCGCTCCCGTTTCCTTGTATAGGACTCTAAGGTTGCTGTATACGTTGGGGTTTATCCTCCCGTAGATTGTCTGCGGGGTCGTCACGAAGGGTATTCCCTTCTTTACGTGCCTGCTTATGGTGGGAATCCATGAACCCTTACCGTTGGTTGGGACGTGGCCGAGACCGCTTGCCTCGATAACGAACCCCACGTAATGCTTTGAAACAAGATAGTCTATTATGGATGGGTCAGAACCGGGATATGCCTTTAGTATGGCGACCTTTGGCTCGAATTTCGTGTCCAGCCTTACCTTTTGCCTGTCGTTCCTCTTCTTGTAGTTCCTGTTCCTTATCTTAATCCTTCCGTCAGGCCAGACATGGGCGAGGGGGTATTCGTTGATTGGACGGAATGCGTCCCTCCGCTGAGTGTCCATCTTGCGGACATGGGTCCCCCGGATGAAGAGGCAGTAATCGTCATCCGGACGGCCGTGCATGCAGATTCCGACCTCTGCCATATCGCCCGTGGCGACGCGGGAGGCGCATATGAGGTTCATCCCACCGTCAGAAGAGCCCCTGTCCGAGGAGCGCTGGGCACCGACCAGTACGACCGGCTTGGTGAGGTTTCTCAGGAAGAATGAAAGGGCGGCCGATGTGTAATGGAGGAAGTCTGTCCCGTGGGTTACTATAACCCCCTTATCTCCGGAGTTGAGGCGCCTTGCAACGTCCCTTGCTATCGCAATCCAGTCGGAGGGAAGCATGTCCTCGCTGGCCATGTTGAATGGATTGCTCACGCTCCTGAGGTTGACTATCCCCGCGAGCTCAGGGACGTTGTGGAGGAACTCCCTGGGATTCATCTGCATCTTGACGCCACCTGTCCTGTAGTCCACCCTCGACGCGATTGTCCCGCCAGTGGCTACTAATGAGATAGGTGGTTTCTTCGGGTCGAACTTCAGCTTGATGAGCTTGTCGGATATCCTTCCGAGCTCGAACTGCTCCTCGTCCTCAATCGCATCCGGCTCCTTTGTCCTGCTCTTTGAGAGGGATAGCTTTGCATCGAGCTTGAGTCCTATGTTGTAACCGGAATCCAGCTTTATGACGATTGAGTCGGGGTCCCCTGCGCCGGTCTTGGGCATCAGGAGGCCCTCGTAAGAACGTGAACCTGACTTGAGGAGAATCCTGTCACCGACCCTCACTTTTTTCCTGCCGAAGAGGGTTTCCACCTTTCTTGAATAGGGCATGCTCTATTATTGGCTTCGTTCTTTAAAATGTTCCTGGCCGGGTTATTTCTCCGGATAGAGCTCGAACTCGCAATGGTCGTCTCCTTTGGCTATGCATTTGGTTTCCTTGCATAGAATCTTTTTTCCGAACATGAGCTCTCCCCCGTTGGCAAAAACCCCTGCAGTGGCATGGCAGACCGGCTCCTTTGAATGGTAACCCAGGGCGTTGTGGCAATTCTTGACAGAAACCCTTGCTGTCATCCTCTTCACATCGAATTCCAGGAGATCTGTTGCGCCGAATCCCCTCTTGGAGAACTCCTCAACGAGCTTTTCCGCAATCTTCCTCTTGGAGAAGACACGCATCACGGTTATAACGAACCTGCGCATCTGGCCGAGGGAAGCCGCAGAGGGACCTTTTCCCACGACTTCGTATATTATGGTCTTGTATGCAGGGCCTATCATCCTCTGGAACTCTTTCTGGAATTCGCTCAGGTCTGCCCTTGTATTTATTGAGGAATTCACCCCGCCGAACAGGACCTCTCCCTTTTTTTCGTTGTATTCCACGAACGTTTCTTCAGCTCCCTTCGGGGGTTTCTTCCCCTTCCAACAGTCCTTTACTGGCTCTGCATCCGAACCAGAGGGGAGCTTGCTTATCCTGAACGTGCATAACCTGTCGCCCTTGGCGATGCATTTCTCCTCTATGCACACGCATTCCTTTCCAGTAATCAGCTCCATTATTCCCGCGAGGTATCCCGATATCACGTAGCAGACCGGCCTCTCTGAGCGGTAACCAAGTGCGTTGTGGGAGTTCCTCAGTTCCACCAGCGTTTCCTCTCCGAAGCCCCTTATATTGAAAAGGCCATAGCCGCAGAGGCTCATGTGCTCAAGGATTATTTTAATGGCATCCTCTCCGGGTTGCCTGAAATTCCTGACGGTCTCGCAGAACCTCTTCTTGGCCATGTTCTTGGCGGCATGGTATATTATCATCTTGGCCCCGGGCCCGAGATATCGCTCGGCCCCCTTCTGGTAGAATGAGTGTGCAGTCCTGTTCTGTATTATGCAGCTCTCCCCCTGGTAATAAGCCTCTCCGGTCTTCCGGTCAAAGAAGAGCTTTGTCCTTTTCATCTCATTATATTTGTTTCGTTTCTTAATAATTAGCGTACTTTCTCGGGTTTCTCTGGGTAGAGCTCGAACTCGCAGTGTTCGTCTCCTTTGGCTATGCATTTGGTTTCCCTGCAAGCTATGTTCCTTCCGAATATCAGGCTCCCGCCGCTTGAGAACAGGCCTGCTATGACATAGCAGACCGGCTCCTTTGTCCTCTTGTATCCCATTGCATTGTAGGAGTTCTTCACGGAAATCCTTGCTCTAAAATTCTTCTCATCAAAATCCAGGATTTCTGCCACACCGAGGCCCCAGTGACCGAACTCCCCCGCAAGCTTCTTTATAATCAGTTTCTTTGAGAACATCCTGACGACCTTTATGACAAGCTTATACCTTTTGCTGACAACGGCACCAGCAGAACCCCTTCCTATGACCTCGAATATTATGGTCTTGTAGGCAGACCCTACCATCCTCTGCAGCTCTTTCTGGAATTCGCATAACTCCTGCCTCGCATTTACAACTGATGTCACCCCCTTGAAGAACAACTCTCCCCTGCTCCCGTCATATTCCACGAAGGTTTCCTCAACGTCCTTCGGCACCTTGCTCTTCCAGCATTCCCTGACGGACTCTGCCTTCTCCGGCATAACCCTTATACTGAACGTGCATATCCCGTCCCCCTTTGCAATGCACTTCTCTTCTATGCACAGGCACTCCTTGCCTGTAATCAACTCCATGATGCCTGCCAGGTAGCCTGCCATCACGTAGCAGACCGGCCTGTCCGAGCGGTGTTTGGAGGCATTTGAAGAATTCCTGAGGTTTATCATGGTTTCCTTTCCAAACCTCTTTATCTCGAACAAACCGTATCCGCACAGGCTGATGTGCTCGAGAACCCTTTTCATGACGTTCCAGTCAGCCCCCTTCAGGCCACGGACCATCTCACAGAACCTTTTCCTGGCGATGGTCTTTGCTGCGTTATAGACAATCCTCCTGGCCCCGTACCCCAGGTAGCGCTCAACCCCGTTCTGGTAGCGCAGGTGCACTGTCCTGTGCTGGACTATCGAGTTCATTCCCTGATAATAGGTCTCTCCCCTCTTCGTGTCCAAATGAATCTTTATTTTTTTCATCTGGATATTAATTCTCAGGGGGCTTTAATAAAAGCTATCCATACCTCTTGAGGCAGAGCGCGAAAAGGGCACCAAAAACAGCGAAAGCCCCTGCTGTCATGAAGGCTGACTGGAGGGAAACCGCGTCTATTAAGAGGCCGCCAATGATTGGTCCTGCCACCATACCCGTGTCTGATATAAGCTTTGAGAAGCCTGTCTGCTCGCCCCTCCTGTCATCATGAGTGAGGTCGAGGAGGACGTTACTGTATGCTATGTTGTAGACATAGAACGAGACCGCAATCCCTATCAGCGGCAAGACGAGCAGGATGACAGAGCCCGCGGCAGCATAGAGCATGCTGAACGCCCCTGTCAGCGCCATTGAGATTGCGAGGACCCTCTCCTTCCCGTGCCTCTTTATCCAGGAACCGGTTTTGTACGCGAATAACGCGCTGATTACATAGGCAAGGAGGTAGTAGTAGAATAGGCCGTTCTCGGTAAGGCCCAGCGACCTGGAGAGCACGAAGAACGCGGGTGTGTATGCCAGCGAGAAATTCATGGAATTGCAGAATGCGACCATGGAAACCATGATTATCGGCACGCTTATCCCATGGAGGCCGATAACCCTTTTCTGCGATTTCACGAGGCCGTCTTCCCTGTAGAAGAGCAGGACTATAATGGCTATTATCAGGAAGGATGCTGCCGCTGCATAGAAGCCGTAGGCAACGGAGAGGAAGGTGGTTATTATTATCCCTATGATGGCAGCGCATGCCCTGCCCAGCGGCAAGGCCGTCCCGAGTATGGAAAGGGCGCGTGTCCTTTCCCTTCCCCTGAATTTGTCGCCTGTCATCGCGTTCCAGACAGAGCTAATCAGCTTCCTTCCCGTATCCTGGACAGACCTGACCGCAACGTAATCGTAGACTCTGGAAGCGAGGGGATAGAATGTCGTTGATATGGAGCTTACGAGGGCTCCTGCGAGCATTATCCTCTTCCTACCCCAGCGGTCAGACATCTTCGAAATGAGGAAGCTCGCAACCATAAGGACAAAACCGGCAGCGGAGAATATCGCGCCTATCTCTGTTGCAGAGAACGACTTGTCCAGGAGCCACATGGGAAGGATTATGAACATCAGGCGGTCGGCTACCTGCATGAAGAGGACCAACAGGGCAAAAACGAGCAACGTCCTCCTGTAGTTCATATCAAACGCCTTGTGCCTGATTTTATTAATTGGCTTGGCAACTAATAAGCATGAGGAAGGATGCAAGGGAGGTCTACGAGAAGACTGCAGGGATTTATGACAGGAGGAACTCCAATCCCTACACCATGAGATTCAGGGGCATGGAGATAGGGTTCCTGAAGAAGTTTGCAAAGGGGAGGGTCCTTGACGCCGGGTGCGGGACGGGTTTCCATCTCCCCTATCTGGATGATGTGATAGGGCTCGAGCCAGCGGAGGGGATGAGGGAGATTGCCATGAAGACAGGAAAGGAGATTCTTGACGGGGATGTCGAGAAGCTCCCGTTTGGGGAGAGGGAGTTCGATTCGGTAATATGCATGTATTCTGTCCTCAACGTGGCAGACTGGAGGAAGGCCATTGGTGAGATGTGCAGGGTCTGCAGAGGGAGCGTCATCCTTTCTGTCTCATCTGTTTATGACAAGGGATACAGCCTGAAAGAGAAGAAGAGCCTCCGCGTGGACAAGTATGCGCAGGTAAAGAAGGTCCACGTCCATGGGGTGAAGATGAGGATGCATCTCTTTACCAGGGAGGAGCTAACCACGGAGTTTCAGAAGAATGGGTTCGGTCTGGTGGGGTTTGATTCCCTGTACAGGGCAGCCAACCCCAAATGGGGGAACTTCCAGGGATTCTCTCTCAGGGACAGGGCGCAGATGTTCCTGGACAGGTTCAGGGACAGGAAGTGGGGCTGCCTGTATCTGATGGCCTTCGGGAGAGAGGGGTAGCTTTTAATAACAAACCCTCAAAATAGATTCATGCTGTTCCCGAAGAAGTGCGAGTTGTGCAGGGAGAAGATTCCCAAGGGAAGCGGGATAACCAAAAAGGTCGAGGTATACAGCCTTGTCGGGCTTCACAAAAGGAACTTCTGTTCAGAGGACTGCCTTGAAAAATACCAGAAGAGGACGGCGTTCCTCATAAAGACGCGGACGAAGAAGGGCGTGTGCATGCAGTGCGTAGCCAGCAAGCGCTGGTAATTCTCATATTTTTATTTAACACTGAAAGAAGATAAAATACCGGTGATTTTATGATAAGGTTAGTCGTGTTCGATTTGTGGAAAACGCTTGCATCCAGGTCGCACGGATATTGTACGCGGAGGGTTGCCGAGGAGTTCGGGATTGATGTCCCGATTGAAAAAATGGTGAGGGTGTTCGAGTACTCTGTCCAGACCAGGAAGTGGAAATCAAAGCAGAGGGCGTATGAGAATTTCTGCAGGAAGATTGGGATAGGCACGGACAGGAAGGACGTGGGGACCATGACCGAGATAGCTGACGTGGCAGACGAATCAATGAAGGAATTCCCGCACACCATCGGGATGCTCAAGGGCATAAGGAAAGGCGGATACAAGACGGGTTTGCTCTCGAACTCTTCTGTGTTTGCTGCTAATGTCCTGAAGAAGGAGACCAGGATATAGATTACATTGACTATCCGGTCTTTTCCTTTGAGGTCGGGGCGGTGAAGCCGGACCTGAGGATGTTCAGGAGGGTCTTGGAGGTATCGGGCTTCGAGCCAGGGGAGTGCGTGATGGTAGGCGACAAGGTGGTGGATGACATCGAGCCCGCCAAGAGGATTGGGATGGAGGCCATACTTTTCACTGATTATGAACAGCTGAAGATGGACATGAGAAAACTGGGCATAAGCTTGAGGCAGACAAAGTGAGCTTCTTTAACGTGCGCATGTAATAATATTCATGGTCGCGGATTTCCTGATAGTCTTCATTTCCCTGTTCGTTATAATAGACCCGCTCGTTTCCATACCCGTCTTCATGTCCCTTTTCGGGAGGTCCGAAAGGAGGAAGCAGAGGAGGGCCGCGCTGGACGCGGCGGTCGCCGCGCTCCTGATTCTCGTCGTTTTCTCGCTGTTCGGCTCTGCCATACTGGGATGGATGAGCATATCCATATCAGCATTCATGATAGCGGGAGGGATTCTGCTGCTCTACCTTTCCTTTGACTTCATAAGGGGTGAGATACCGAAGACGAGGACGATAGAGGATGACCCCGCTGAGGTGATAGTTCCTGTAGCGACGCCCCTCCTGGCAGGACCGGGCGCCATAACCACCTCCATATACTTCACGCACGTTTACGGGGCGGGCCTGACCCTGTCCGCCATAGCCCTGGTGATGGCCGCCTGCTTCGTTTTCCTCTATTTCAGCAACAGGATATCTAGGACCATAGGAAACAACGGTCTCAAGATAATAACCAGGATAATGGGGATGCTCACCGCTGCCATAGCGATAGGCCTCATAGAAAAGGCACTGGTCCTGTGGGGCGTCCTTGCCATATGAAGGAGGCCGGGCGGTTCAAACGAATTCCGCCCCGGGTGGTGACGCTACCAGCCATTCCTCCTCGACCAGCGAGAGTCTCGAGCCGCATTCCACACAGGCCTTGTTTATCTTCGCAGCGGACTGCTTGAGCTCGTCCCTCCTGTCCCTCTTCATCCCTTTGAGGTCAACGAAGACCAGGTCCCTCTCCCTTATCTTCCTGACTATGGAGTCCGTATCTGAAAAGGCATTGAGCCTTATCACGGATATCCTGAGAAACTTCCTTCTCTCTACGTTGGCCCTTATCTCCGTGAACCTTGCGGGTTTGCCGGACCTTACTGCTGCCATTTTTGACACCTCCTTTGTTTTTGGTTCCCGAGGTGCTGTCACGTCTCGGTGGCGGTCATCCCTTCTTTCCGGGATTCTTATCTTTACTTTCCTGTTGCCCATCCTGAAGGCCTTCCTTATCCTGACACCGTAAGGATACTGGAACGCGTTCGTTATCGTGTGCTCTATGCCCTTCGAGGGTCCGACGGCAACGGTCTCCCAGAAGACATACCTTACGGGCGCCTTGTCTATTTCCTTAATTCCGGCATCCGAAATGCCCGCCAGCAGTCCTACTGACAGCAACCTCAGGAAGAATGATATGAAAAAGACTATCTGGAGTCCGTGGAGGAACAGGAACTCCGATGACTGGAGTCCCTGGGCCATCAGGCCACCGGACAGCGCGCCGAGGACGGTTCCCATCCCTATTATCACGTTGTGGTTGGCGACGTAACCGGGCCTCTTTTCAGAGGGTGTTACGGCAAGCAGGTAGTTGAAGCAGACCAGGTCGAATGCGCCCCACGCGAACCCCTCGAAAACCTTGACTATTATCAGGTGGGCGATTCCTGACGAGAGCATGTAACCGAAGGGTATGAAGCATATCAGCATCCCGGAGATTACAAGTATCTTCCTGCTCCCGAACCTGTCTATCGCCGCTCCCCAATGCCTGTGCGAGAGTATCTGGGAGAGAGCGCCTACCGTTACCACCACCGCGAACCAGCCGTATCCTATGTCAAGCTCCCTAATCATGTAGACCGCGATGAAGGGGGCTGCTACGTTGACCGCGAAATTGGTGAAGGAAAGGTATGCGGTGAACTTCGCGAAGCCCATGTTTCTCTTTATCGAATAAAGGAAATGGTGGAGATTGAAGCTCACCCTGTACCTGTATCTTGTGTGCAAATTCATCGGTGGCTCCCTTATCGCGCTGGAGAATATAATCGAGAGTGAGGAAACCAGTATCGCGAAAGCGAACACTGCAGGGAAGCCCGAGCTCTGGAGTATGAATCCCGCGGAGAGGGTTGCAACGATTCCTGCAAACCCCATCACCATGTTCCTCTTGCCGAAGAACTTTCCCCTTATCCCGGGCGGGACAAGGTCACCCATCATGCTTGACCAGGCCGGGGTCTTCATCGATGTGAAGAACGAGAATGCCGCCAGCGAAAGTATGAGTGTCCAAACTGAAGCCGAACCGAAAAGGAATGCCACGAAGACCAGGGGTATGAGCATTATCCTTGATATGATGCTGCACAGGAGCCATATCCTCTTCCTGGGCATGATCCTTGTAAGCCTTGCGCCCGGAATCTGGGAAACCAGTCCTGCAAGGCTCTGCAGGGAATTCATAAGGCCTATTTCAGCGTTGGAAGCATTCAGGAAAAGTGCATAGGGGACAGAGTAGGAGGCGACCGTGCTTGCTGAAACGTTTCCGAGCGCCCCCTCGATGACGGAATTGTCAAGGTCTTTCTTGAGTTCCCTGCCACTATACCTCTTGACAGAAGTCATCGTGTGGCTTGGTTCTGGCTTTTCCTTTTTTCCGGGTTTTATCACCAATATTGTTCCTGATTCGTGGAGCATGTGAACCTGGGACTTGTCCGGCGGGCTGCCCATCTTCAGTTCCAGATATCGGTTTTGGTCTCTCATTGCTGATCATCGAATCTTTTTCACGACGCATTATGCATACCCCCGCGTGGAATTCCAGGAAACCTTATATCCAAGTAACTCCAAGGTTAAAGGAATTGGATAAAAATATGTTTATATGAACCTATTTAAATAGGTTTGCCTTAAATCCGGAAGCGCTTTTATTTCATGGCAGACAAGATAAAGCATGAAGGTGGTTTTTGACAATTACCGGGGGGACCGCTTGACAGGCATCCTGCACGCCCACGACAAGCTCCACGTCAGCGAGAAGAGGCCGGGGATTGTCCTGGTCCATGGTTTCACTGGGGGTAAGAACGAGAGCATGGGCATGTTTACTGACATGGCAGATTTCCTTCACGCGCACGGTTTCAATGTACTGAGGTTTGACATGACGGGGATTGGGGAGAGCGGGGGTGATTTTTCCCTGAGCACGCCGAAAACGATGGCGATGGACGTCAGGCATGCCATAAACTATCTAAAGGCAGTGGATTACGTTGATGACACCAGGATAGGCGTCGTGGGGATGTCGCTCGGCGGTCTTAATTCAGTAATGGCGTGGGAGCAGGACGTTGAGGCGATGGTCCTGATGGCTCCGGTACTCGATGCGCAGGAGATGTACCAGAGGTATGACAGCATGGGATTCCTTGACGTGGCAAGGAAGGAGGGCCATTTCGAGAAGAAGGGAGTGAAGGTCGGGATGGATTTATTCAACAGGATGAGGGACCTTGACGTGAAGCCCTTCATCAGGCTAGTCAAGTGCCCGGTGCTGATTGTTCACGGGAGCTGGGATAAGAGGATTCCCCTGGACAGTTCGAGGAAAAATCTCCAGTATTTCGGAGGGAAGAAGGACCTCAGGATAATAAGAGGAGCAAACCATGTCTTTGGCGGCGAGAGAGCGAGGAAAGAGGTTAACAGGGAGATTATCAGCTGGTTCGCTAAGCATCTTATCGGGGTCGCTCCCCGGAAAATTCTGCGTCTACCACGACATGGAAGACGTTAGGTGAAAATTCCTTCACGATTGCCTTATGGTGGATTTTCCTGAGGATGTAGCCCGCGCGAAAGCCTCTGGTATCGAGCAGGTCGATTGGCTTTTCCCATAGCTCATCCTTATGGAAGGTGTCGTGGTAGTGGATAATCCCACCCTCTGGCTTGAGGGCCTCGAACGCGGCGGGGAGGTATTCATAGGTCTTCGGCAGGTATCCCATGACCACCCTGTCTGCCACGTCGCCCATCAAAACCTTCCTGCAGTCCCCGAGGATTGGGGTTATCCTTGCCCGGGACTTGTTGAGGTGGATGTTCTCATTGAGGAAGCGGAATGCTGTTGGGTTGAGCTCTATGGAGTAGATTCTCCTTGCATTTGAGTGGACCGCTATCGGTATGGAGAAGTAGCCTATTCCTGCGAATAGGTCAGCTACAACCTCTCTGGGATTTACGAGCGGGGGTATGCGCGCCCTCTCGGAGAGGTTTCCCTTTGAGAACATTATCTTAGTTACGTCCAGCCTGAATCTGCAGCCGTTCTCTGTGTGGGTTGTGACAGTCTCCCTTTCGCCTGCTATCCATTCCACCCTGGGCTCCCTGAGCTCTCCCTGGACGGAATCCTCCCTGAGGCAGACGGTCCTTACGTACTTGTACTTATTGATGAGCAAATCTGCCATCTCGGGGGCGAGCGGAATAATCTCCGGCCGGAGATTCAGGATAACGATGTGGCCAATCCTCTGGAATCCTGCCGGAAGGAGCTTCTTCTGCTCAGCGGAAAGATGAAGGTTGTCCAGAACGAGCTTCCTGAACCCCTTGTTCGGTTTCATCAAAAAAAGTTGGATTAAGGGTTCTTATTGGTTTTGTTTTCAGAAATCATTTCTTCTTTTTTGTTTCCTTTTTCTCGTCTTCCTTTCTTGGCTCTTCTTTCTTGGTTTCCTTTGCCTCTTTTGCCTGCTCGCCTGTTTCCGCTGGCTTCGCGGCCTTTGCCTGCTTTTCCCTCTTCAGTTTTTCGGAGAGCTCCTCTGCCTTCTTCTGGAGCGCAGTCTTCGCCTCCTCTTTTGGTTGCTCTTTCTTCTTTACCTCAAAGGTTTCGTCAGGCAGCATAGCGTAGACGATTCCTCCCTCCTTCCTTGCCTTTAGCTTTATCTTTGAAGGGGGATGGTGTATTCCCCTCACCCAGACTGTCTCATTGAGCTTCTGGGATACCTTGACAGTATCTGACTTCATGTGCCTCTGGAGGAATGACTGTATGGTCTTGACTGCCCTGTTCGCCCTCTTCACCCTCGGGGATTTCATTGCCTCTCCCCTGAGGGGGATGGTGTAAAGCCTCTCTGATTCCTTTTCAGCCATGACAATCACTGTATCTTGAGCTTGTCCCTTCTCCAGGACTTCGTCCTGACCCTGATTCTCCTGGACCTCGCCCTCTTGAGCCCGAACTTCTTGATGTCAGCCCATCTCGGGGCAGACCTCTTCCTGCCTCTGACCGAAAGCTTCACCTTCGTTGCAGGGTGCTTGTTCCTTGACATTTTATCTCCATCATTTGAAAGCCGAACGCCATTCGGGGTCCGGCCAACTGCTTAATCACTGTGCTATCTCCTCGTGATTTTGAAGTCCTTGGTCATCCCTGAGGAGATGGCCCTCAGGAGCTCCTTGAGTTGGTCATCATCAACCGTTCCCTTTACCTGCCCTGCCTGGTAGGCCTGGAGCAGGTAGAGCTCTGCGTTTCCCGCAAGGTTCTGGTTCACCGAGCGGACCCTCGAGAGCCTCTCGTATGCATCCTTCGTTAGCATGCCGGACAGTATCTGCCTCTTGAGCTGCTCAACCCTTTCCTGCTCAATCTGTTGCTGGTAGTCGCTCTGCTCCATGGTATCACTTCATCCTTTTGGCGACATTGTTGAGGAGTGACTGCCCCTTGGGCGATATCTTCCTCCCCTTTGTCTTGCCGCCTTTCTGGACATCCTTCTCCACTAGCCCTGCTGCCTCGAGTTGCTGGAGGGCCTTCCTTATGATTGCACCCGATGCCTTTCTCTTGTGTTCCGGCTGGTGTCCGAGGTTCTTCCTCCCGCCGTATACCTTCCTGAGCCTCTCGACTCCCGCGTTCTCAAGGTAAATCTTCCTGAGGATGGAGGCCGTCCTGATGTACCACCAGTCCTCCTGTTCGGGTGGCCTCTCCTTATGGGTCCCTGTCTTCACGAAGGATGCCCATTCCGGGGGCCTTATAACGTCTAGCTTTTTCAGAACCTCTGCTGTCATCTCTATCAGCTTCCCTGTATCGGCATCCCTGACGCTTACCATGCTATCACTCCGCAATCGGGTAATAATAACTGTTATACAAGATATATATATAAGTTTATAAAGATTCCTATTGTGTTGTTATGTCTTTCCGTACACGCTTTTGGTTTTCAAACCCAGGATTGTTTATCTTGTCTCTTCCATTGCAATGTGGACAAGAGACATCTATGCAACGATTATATTGGAGATGTAGATGTTGCTCCTGGGCATGAAAGGGGTGTTTTTCCGTTAACGCCTTTCGAACCCAGGATTGGTTGCATTGTTCATGGACACGAAAAGAAAGGGTTATTATAAGTTATCGATGGGTGTTTTCCGGATGCAGAAATGGTGTTACAGGGCCTTGCCGGAAACAGAGATGGTTCCGACTATCATGTAGACTGTTATGACATCGATTAGAAGAAAGAAGAATATCACGAGGAAGCCTATTATCTCGCCATGGCCTATCCCCCTGTAGGTGCATTCGTATCCCTTCTCGATTGGGGTGCACTGGAAGGCGCTGTTGATTATGCTGCTCCCTATCAGGAGGATGAAGAAGACGGATATGAATATTATCAGCATCCCTATCGCTATGAGCATCCTCATCAGACCACTGTTAATATTTGGAAGGGAGTGTATTAATTATTTCTTTGATTTGCCCCTGGGGTGGGTTTTCCCTGCAGGTTTCCTGATGGGTTTGGTATTTCGGGATTTCTGTTTTTTGGCGGCCTTTGCTGCGGACTTCTCCTTCCTGTAGGGGAACCTCATCACGCTGCCGCATTCCCTGCATGTGACTATCAGGGCTTCCTGCTTGGGTGAGGCCCTGTGAACGGAGGAGATTCCTGGCTTGAGGTATGAGTGGCATTTCCTGCAGTAGGACATCCTGTATCTCTTGGGGACGGTGACGTTGTACCGCATCGCGTTCTTTATCGCGAGCTCGACGCAGCGCCTGGCATTGGCAGGGCTGGTCTCCGCCAGTTTCTCTGCCCTGGAGAAGAGGACGTCAATCCTCTCCAGAACCGTCTTGTCGTGCTTCCCTTTCATTGTCTTTCTCCTCCCTCTTCGGGCCCTCTATGGAAAGAATCACCCTGTTCTCCCTGCCTGAAATAGGTTCCGTGCTGACCACGCCCCTGCCCTTCAGGGAATTGACGATTCGGGAGACCTTTGCCTTTGAGAAGTCAGATTCCCTCACGAGAATCTTCTGGCCTGCCTTGCCCTTGTGGTCGCCGAGGATGTCAATAATCCTCTTTTCATCAGAATTGAGGACCGACCTGACGACGTCGGCCGGCCGCCTGTCCCTCCTTATGTAGACAGCGACCGCTATCATCACGACTATGACTATGAAGGTGAGCGCCGCGAGAAGGAAGCTGTAGAAAGGGCCTCCCACGTTAGGGGTGTTGTAGGTCACAGAGAACTGGAGCTGGTTCTGGTCGGTAGGGTCCTCCTCCCAGTAGACCGCTATCTTCCTCCCGTCTGCCGTCAGCAGGGTCTTTCCGTCCGTGGGGAAGAACGACTGGTTGTCAGCGGCGAGGATGCCGAACTCGGGGAGGTTTATTATTATGAAGCTCCTTTGCACAGGATTGTTTATGGAATAGTCAACGACGAGCTGGTAGTTGTCGCCGACCCTCCTTATCTGGTTACTTGTGTCAAACTCCAGGGTCAGGGTGTTCATCGTCCTTGACATTCCTATGAAGTCGCAGCTCACTGTCGCGGATTCCTGCTTGTTGTTTACCAAACAATCTGCGAAATCGAAATCGCTCGATGCCCGGAGGTTGTATATCGGGAAGTTGAGTTCGTAATTGAAATGGTTTGTGAGCTCGCTGAACTTGAAGACAGCCTTGTTCCTGACAGAGAGGTCCTCGCCTATCGATGCATCCACCCCGTAATATTCAATTTCCTGTGCGCTGGCAGTCACTGACATGGAAAGGAGTAACAATATCGCCAATGAAACTATTAGAATGGATTGTTTCATGCCTGCCATGATTGTTTCACCTGTGATTGTTTCATCACAAGAAGGTTTATGAATTGTTTCATTTTCAGTCATTTAAAGGCGTCGGTTATCTTGTATAGCACTTCCTGGGCTTTTCAGGGAGCCTGCATGAAATCTCTGCCAGCTTCCTCTTTATGTGGTCAAGGTCGTCCTGTATGTTCTCTATCTCCTTCTCTGACCTCCTGTTGACCGCATAATCCCTCTCTGCCTTTGCGCGGTCCCTCTCGGCCGCACGGTTCTGGGACATCAGGATTATCGGGGCCTGTATTGCAGCGAGGCATGAGAGAACCAGGTTCAGGAGTATGAAAGGGTAGGGGTCCCATACGTGCGTCAGGGCAAAGAAATTGATTATCATCCAGATTACGAGAAGAATCATGAATATTGTGATGAACCACCAGCTCCCACCCCACTTGGCTATGCCGTCGGCTGCACTCTGACCGAGGTTCAGCTTCTGGAGATGGGTTCCTCCGTATATCTTTACTTCAGGGGGCTGGACATGCTTTATGATGATTGGCCTCTGGCCCTCCTTCTGGATGACCCTCGTACTCAGGACATCGTCCTTGTGTTTTCTGGTCATCTCCTTTTCGTTTGAAGAAGGACTTATCCTCCTAAGAATCGTGGATTGCTTTTTCTTTTCATCGTCTTCGGGCATGATAAAATATTGGAGGGGGTTATTAAAGAAGTTTATTTTTCCGGAAATCCTTTAAGAATCATAAGAACCAATTAGAGTTCAGGGTGAAAACATGGCAATCCAGCCGCTGAGGGGAATGAGGGACTTCCTTCCCGGGCAGATGATAAGGAGGCAGTACCTGATGGATTTAATCAGGGCCGTCTTTGAAGACTATGGTTTCAGCCCGATGGAGACCCCTGCGATGGAGAGCATGGAGCTTCTTGGAAAGAAGGGCGTTGGCGGGGAGGACGTTGACAATGAAATATATACGTTCAGGGACAAGGGCGACCGGAGGGTTGGCCTCAGGTTCGACCTGACCGTCCCTCTGGCGAGGGTGGTCGCTGCAAACCCCCAGTTGAAGAAGCCCTTCAAGAGGTACCAGATAAGCAGGGTCTGGAGGTATGACAGGCCCCAGGCAGGCAGGTTCAGGGAGTTCTGGCAGGCCGATGCCGACATAGTGGGAACCAAGAGTATGGATGCGGAGGCAGAGTGCCTTGCCATTGCCGTGTCGGTCCTGAGGCAGCTGGGTTTCAGGAAGTTCAGGATAAGGCTGAACAACAGGAAGATTCTCAACGGCATGGTGGAGCTGCTCAGTGTAAAGAAGGAGATGTATCCACAGGTGTTCAGGGCACTGGATAAGCTGGACAAGATTGGAAAGGGCGGCGTCAGGGAGGAGCTGAGGGGTCTTCTCAAGGCAAAGGAGATTAGCATGATTATGGAGTTCATAGAGAGGAAGGGGAAGCCCAAAGCCGTGATGAAAAGGGACCTGGAAGTCTTCACAACGACGGTTGGTGACCAGGGAAGGGACGAGCTGCTGGACATAGTTGACAAGGCAAGGGTGTATGGGATTGACAGGTTCATAGAGGTGGATTTCAGCCTGGTGAGGGGGTTGGATTATTATACGGGCCCTATCTTTGAGGTATCCATAGAATCCGGCAACCTTGGAAGCGTTGCCGGAGGGGGGAGGTATGACGGCCTCATAGAGATGTACGGGGGGAGGTGGACCCCGGCGACAGGCTTTTCGTTTGGCATTGAGAGGATATTCGAGATAATGGAAACAGAGGGGATGTTCACCCAGCCCGGGACGAGGACAGAGTTCTTCGTCGTCTCCGTGGATGACGACTGCAGGGAGGAGGCAGTGAGGGTAGCCG
>CAZIAB010000011.1:0-20158 GCA_964537525.1 uncultured archaeon | reverse complement strand
AGGGCTGCTTGTAGTCGCGGCCTACCTTCTTGGCTATCCTGTTCTCTGCCTTGACCTCTGACCACAGGAGCATGTTCCTGCTTATCTTCCTCTTGTGTAGGAGCTCGACCAGAATCTTGACAGGGTTTATGCCCGCCGCCACAGTTATCGGAAGGCCTCCGGAGAACCTGGGGTTGATTTCAACTAGCTTGGGTTTCCCCCCGCAGTCGAGCTTGAACTGCATGTTGGTGCCCCCAACGAACACGAGCTCCCCGCAAATCTCCTTCACGATTTCGATGATGTCCGCCCTCTTCTCTGTCTCCCCGAGGACTGATATCCCCTGATCTGTGTCGAGCCGCTTCCTCGGGACAATTATGATTGGCTTCCCCTTCGTGTCGCAGATTACGTCAACCGTGTATTCCTGTCCGGGAAGGAACTCGCAGAATATGTTGTCAGTGCTTATCGCCTTGTCAGGGATGGCCTCCACGTTGTCGAAGTACTGCGTCCCCTTGGTGCCCCTCCCGACGCGGGGCTTCATGAATACGGGCCTGTCCTCGAACCTGTCCTCGAGCTGCTCCCTGTCGTATGCCGAAACGAAGGCAGGGCAGAAAGGCTCCCCCTCGAAGAAGTCATAGAGGTTCTTCTTGTCCAGGCAGGCCTTTATCGTCTTGGGAGGGGAAATCAGGACAATCTTCATGAAAGCGGCCTTGCTATCTGAAAGGACAACGAGCTCCTCGTCGACCGTGGGTATTATGTAGTCAGGCTTCTCAGAATCCACTATCTTGGCCAGCTCTGACTGGAAGGATTCGTCCCCTGCAAGAGGGACCCTGTAGAACTTTATCTTGCCCATTCCTATCCTTGCGAGCCGCTTCCTTGCCCCGGGGTCTGCATCGCACGCGATTACGGTCTCTGTCTTGGGGAAATAGCTTATTGTGTTCATCCCTGCCGGCCCCCCGGCACCGGTAACCAGAAATTTCATATCATCATCCCCAGGAAAGCTATTATGATAAGGCACCATATTGCATACATGCCGACCATCAGGAAGGTGACGTCGTTCTCGTAGCACTTCCCCTTTATCCTCCTTATCAACCGCATCGCTATGTGGGTGGTTGACCATATCTGCGGGTAGGGTGCCTTCAGGCTTCCGTCCCTCTGGACCTTGCCGAAACACTCTGGCTTGAAAATCCTCTTGTTCCTCCAGATGTAATGAATCTCCCTTGACTTGATGATTCCCTCGAGGATGTACGGAGCCATTATGAGGATGGTCACTGTCTGGAAATATCCGAAGACCGCGACTATCGCAAACGTCCCGCCAATAAAGTACGTGAGCGTGTCGCCAGGGAAGACCCTTGACGGGTATCGGTTGAACCAGAGGAAGCCGAGCATGCAGGCAATCGCTATCACGATTAAGGATGAAAACGGGGTCCCCCAAGCAAACCAGAGGAGGGTAGCGAAACCGATTGTTCCTAGACCTGCCTCGAGGCCGTTGAAGCCCCCGAGGAGGTTGACTGCATTGGTTGCGACCACGAAACCTATGGGGACCATTATCAGGGGGTAGAAGAGGTATGGAAGGGTTATCACGTTCCCGAGGACTGTTATCATGTCCCTTCCCAGCATGAAGGGAAGGAGAGGTATTACCGCAGTTATCGTTATCAGGGGCTTCTTCCATCTCACGAAGCCTTTCTTCCAGCCGGACACGTCATCGATGTAGGCAATAAGTGTTATTATGGTTATTGAGAACAGGGATATCATTATCACTATCATGTCCGTATACTGCTCACTCATGTAGTTGATTACAGAGAGGACCATGACGCCAATTATGAAGGAAAGGAAGACAACCACCCCTCCTGTCTCAGCTACCTTGGGTTTGCTCTTCTTGTTCATGTCCTTCCCGACCAGCCCCTTCCTGTGCGCCCTCCTTATCCACAGGGGCATGAGAATCATGACTAGAAGGAACGAAATCAGACCTGAAACCAGAATCTCGTACATCATTACACCAGGCTATTGTGGATTGTTATAGAAATATATAAAGTGGTGATTAAAGAGCGTTTTGTGGTTATTTTAAATAGTGGATTTTGTAGCCTGCTTTTTCGCCCGCTTCTATCAAATCAGAAACTCCGGGTGGCAAATCATCGGTTAAAACATCCATTAATCCGGATTTCTCATGCAAAGCTAAAACATTATCTTCTCCACACTGTAAATAATGAACACCGTTCCTACCTTCTCCTATGTATTTGCGGCACGGCCTTTCACTACAGAAAGCTCTGAACGTTATTACAAACATTTCCATTTGTTCATGGCTCATGTGCTAATCCATTGATTAAAATTTTATAAACCTTTTCTGTACCAAAGCCCTTCTCGTGGCCGTTACCTCAGATTTTCCTTATCTCGGTGGTCCTATGGGCGTCAGAGCCCGGGACCGTCAGGGCGCCGCTCCTCTTTATTGCCTCGGTGAGCTCGGGAGAGCTCGGATAGCGGCTGCTTATTTCGACGAGGACGTTGTTTTTTCTGCAGTCTTCCATTAACGACAGGAGCTCTGGCTCTGTGAGTGGAGGGGTGCTCCTGTTCAGGAGGGTCATTGGGTGGCCGAAGACATCGAGGAGCGGGTCCTTGAGCATGTTCCTCGCGGCCTGCAAAAGGGAGTGCTTGTCGTTCGTTGGGAAGCCGTGGAACACGCCGACCAGAAGGTCGCACTCGTTCTTGAGTGGCTCATTTATGTCCAGCTCCCCATCCGTTCCCATGACCTTTGCCTCGCATCCGAGAAGGATTTTCATTTTGGGGAAGCGCTTCCTGGCCTCCTCCACCTCCTTCTTCAGGGAGTCCCATTCGTAGAGAGTCTCCTTCCTGACGTGCTCAGCGATGGCCATTAGGGTAAGGCCGTTCTTTTTTGCCTGCTCACACATCTCCATGACCGTGTTGTAGCCGTCGGTGTAGTTGGTGTGGACGTGCCATTCTCCTGTCTTAATATGTTGCCTAATGGGCTCCCATCTCTTCATGAAATCGCCTGTTTATTTTAAGTTTACGGGATTTAATAGATATTAGGTGCGTAGATGAATACTCTCGAGTGCATAAAGACCAGGAGGAGCATCAGAAAGTACAACCCAACTCCTATCGGGGAGGACGTGATGTTCAGGATAATGGAGGCCGCGATACATGCCCCCTCCTCGAGGAACGCCCAGAACTGGGAGTTCATAATAGTAAGGAACGAAACCACGAAGAAGAAGCTGGCCGAGGCCAGCTACCAGAAGGAGCTCGTTGAGAATGCTCCTGTGGTGATTGTCGTCTGCTCTGACAACAACAAGCTGTCACAATACGGGGAACGCGGCAGGAATCTCTTTTCCATACAGAATACAGCCGCTGCCGCGCAGAACCTCATGCTCGCCGCGTGGGAGCTCGGTATCGGCTCGTGCTGGATTGGCGGGTTTGACGAGACCGAGGTCGCGAACGCGGTCATCCTTCCAAGCCACGTGAGACCGATGATGATAATAACCCTCGGTTATCCTGCCGAGAAGCCCAACCCTCCGAAGAGGTGGGACCTCAAGGAAGTCGTCAGGTGGGAGAGGTACGAATAACACAAGCTTTTTATATCCTTGCCCTTTATGGGTTAGTATGGGACAGATGAAGCTTGCGGGCTCATTGCTCGTGCTGGTCATAATGGTGATGTCAGCCGTAGGCTTCGCAATGAACAGCGCGAACCTCTCGAGCCAGCCGCAGGCAGAGGAGATACCGAGCATAATAGATTATGAGCTCAGCCCGCAGGAGCAGATACAGGTCCTGAGGACAGGTATGGTCCTGATAGAGAACTTCTATGCAGAGAACTGCACGGAGTGCGTTGACAGGAACTTTATACTCAACGGCTTTGCAGCGAGGATGAAGGGATACGTGGTCCTGGAGAACATTGAAGGGAATGAAACCAGGCTCGGCCTTATAGGGAACCAGGGAAGGATAATATCCCTCGATGGCATGGAGATAACTGACAGTAGCCTCTTGCAGGTTTTTTGCGAGAACGCGATTGCCCAGCCGAGGGAATGCCTTATGTTGGAATACTAACCCAGCAGCTTCACGAACTTTGATACCTCAACCCTGCCCTGCGCAAGGTTTCCCTTTCCCCCGCCAGAGCCACCGGCCTTCTTTGTTATTTCATTCAGGACGTCGCCGGCATTCTCCCTGCGGCTCATCACGACGAGGTCCCCGGCCTGGTTGGACAGGATGACCGTGACGTCAGGGTTCTTGTCCACTATCTCTGAAGCTGTCTTTATGAGGTCGCTCCTCTCACCCTTTATTATGTCCATCAGTCTTCCTTTCCTGGACTTGGAAATGAGTTTTGATGCCTTGACCCTTGCCAGGGACTCCTTCTGGCCGTCAATCTCCTTCTTCTGCTCCTTCCAGACATGGAAGATGTTCGCTGCAAGCGTCCTCATGTTTGATACCCTCGGGGCATTCCTGAAGAATGTCTCGGTTGGAAGAATCTTCTCCGGCATCCCCATCTCCTTCCTTATCCTGTTGAGTTCATCGTGGTCTTTCCCCATCTCGTCCACGAAGCGCTGGAATGTGTTCAGGAGGGTTTTGGGTTCCACTGAGAAGACGGATGAAGCTGATATTACGTCGTAGGATGCATCCTCCTCTGTCTGCAGGGAGCGGGCAATGTTCTCATAGAAACCTATCTTGCTTACGGAATGGAGTATCTTCTTCACGACGGCCTCGTTCTCTGTTATGAAATCAAAGGCCGGGTTCCCTGCAGCGAACTCTATCCTGTTGACCCCGTCCTGTATCCTCTCTGTCCTTATTATCTTTATCAGGTCTATCTCGCCCGTGTTCTGGAGGTGCGTCCCTCCGCATGCCTCGACATCGAACCCGTTGGCTGTGTTTATGACCCTCACGTCCTTTCCAGGGGAGGCGCCACCCTGGTAGAGTATGAACCCGTATTTCTTCTCTGCCTCTGCCCTGGGCAGGACCTGTGACTTTATGGGCATCTCCCTCTTGACCATGTCATTGGCAACCCTCTCTATCTGGGCTACCTCCTCGTGGGTAAAGGGCTTGTAGTGGGTGAGGTCTATCCTCGACCTTTCAAAGCCCTTGTTAGCTCCGGCCTGCCATATGTGGGGCCCTATGACCTTTCTCGCTGCACCTGCAACGAGGTGGGTTGCACTGTGCATCTTCATCAGCGTGTATCTCTTTTCCCAGTCTATCTTCCCGTGCAGGATGTCGCCCTTCTTTATCTTGTCGGGCTTGTTTATCCTGTGGAACACTATGCCCTCGAGCTTCTGGACGCTGCTGACCGTGAACTCTTCAGCCCCCTTTGTAAGCATCCCCTGGTCAAAGGGCTGCCCTCCGCCCTCTGGGTAAAAGAGGGTCTTGTCAAGTACCAGCCATGTGTCTTTCCCTGACTTCTTCTTTGCAACTACGTGGGCGTCGAACTCCTTCTGGTATGGATCGTCGTAGTAGAGCATCCTTGTCTCCTGGATTCCCCTCGTGGAAACCCTGAGGTGCCCCTTGTCTTTCTCCTTCTCTCCTGTCATGTGGGCGTCAGTCAGCTTTATGTAGAAATCCGTAGGTACCGAGAAATCATGGCCCTGCTCCCTCGCGACCTTTTCTATGAGCTCCGGGTTTATCCCGTTGGATATGTAGAGCTGTATCATTTTCTTGGTGTCCAGCTTCCCCCTATTGAGCTCTGTCTTAATCAGGAGACCTGTCTTCTCGAGCGTCTTTTCATACCTCTCGTTCTCCATGTCCACTATCTTAGATAGGTTGTCCCTTCCTCCCATGAGCTCGGGGAATAGCGGGTAGAGATGCTTTGCGTGGAGCTCTGCCACCTTAGGCAGGGTGAAGTTGAAATCGAAATCCTTCATGAACGAGAATGCCCTCCTGAGCAGGACCCTCAGGTTGTAGCCGCCCCCCACGTTGGATGGAATCCCACCGTCCGTTATTGCAAACAGGAGGGTCTTTGCGTGGTCTGCTATTGCATAGAGCGCCTGGACCGGCTCAACGACGGAGTTAAGCTCCCTGACATCGACCCCCAGGGTCTTTGCTATCTCTTTCCTTATCTTATCGGTGTTTTTGACCTCGTCAACGTTGAGATGGCCTGCGAACTTCGAATACTCATCGAAGAGGTCATTCTGGTGGAAGCCTGTCTGCTTCTTCATCCACTTTATTACAGGGCCGAAGGTAGTATCGTAACCCGTGTACGTTCCCGTGGTGAACCATGCAATCCTCTCGTGCCCCCAGCCAACGTCTATGACCTTCATGGGAAGCTCCCTGAAGGAGCTTCCTTTCCTCGTGAACTGCATGAAAACAGAGTTGACAATCTCGAGGCCCTTTGAGAAGGTCTCCATCGAGGGGCCGAATGCAGAGAAGTCGGGCATTGCCCACAAATCCTCCGTGTAGGTGAGCTCCTTCTCAGGGATTCCCATGGATTTCGTGAGGAAATCAAAATTCAGCTCTATGCACCTGTCCTTCCAGTAGTCGCCAAAGGAATGCTGTCCGCCCATTATGAACGATGTGTGATGGCGCCCGGTTATGCCGACGTTCGGTATGTCATTGAACCTCATGCACATCTGGGGAACGATGAGGGGGTTGGAGGGAAACTCGAAAACCATGTTCCCCTTGTCAAGGCGCTGGAAGTCCTGTATTGACGCCATGGTGAAATAGAGGTCAGGCCTCCACCGGTCTATAACAGGATAGCGGGGAACTGAATCGTGTCCGTTCTTCTTGAAGAACAGCTCGAACTGCCTCCATGCCTCTATGTAATCCCATTTCTTCTTTGTTATCGGCATCCCAAGGAAGCCGTAGCTCTCGCAGGGCGGGTCACCGCAGAGCTTCCTGCCCTCATCAAGCGTCCAGAAATTCTTCCCGCAGCGTGGACACCTTTTTCTCTTGAAGCCCTTTTCCTTGAATATCTCAAGCTGATAATGCTTCTTCCAGTCCTTTGTGAATTCCTTTTTCAGTGACTCCTTCGTGAATGCCATGAACATCCTGTTCCTTGTTTCTTAGCCAGGGTTTTGCGGCAGGTTTTTTCCGCAAACGCTTTCTGCGTCCCCCTTCAACCCCTCGCAGAGACGTCTCGCGTCACATTGTTTAGGTGAGACGCGATTGTCCGCTTGCTTGGACAAAAGGGTTTATTCTTAATATATACCAAACCTATAATAATATATTATATGAAGAAGAGAAAGGGCCAGGTGGAGCTGGTCATAATCCTCGGAATCATATTCCTGTTCCTAGTCGTCCTCTTCTCCGGAATCGGGAGCAACTTCTTCGCGAGCCCGATACCGGGCGGCGTTGCCGAGAAGCAGGCAGCGGTCAGCACCATGGTCCTCGGTGTGATAAAGGACGGCGTCGAGCAGACGCTGAGGGTCATGGAGAGGCACGGAGGGTATCTCGATGACCCGTCAATAACCGGGAAGTCCTGGAGGGACGCGCCTAACGTGCAGTTCATGATGTCAGGGGTGGCATACTGGCAGATGTGCGAGAATGATTATTCGCTTACGAAGGACGAGATAACAAGGAACTTCGAGCTCTCTGTAGCGAAGCATATAAAGGACAACATAAGGGAGGTGAGCGATCTCTTCGGCAAGAACGTCACCTTTGATGCCAACTCGGTTTCTGTCGATGCCAACATCCTGGGCTGGAACAAGGGTGAGGCAAAGAGGATTGACGTCTCGGTCACCCTCCCGACAAGGGTTGACGGGTATGACATGCCTGCGCAGTATCATCCCTACAAGCACAGCATAGACACGAGGTTCGGTGAGATAATAAGGTTTGCGAGCGACTATGCGAAGGACAATGCAGCGAAAAGGAACATGGAAATCTTCACGATATACGGCGTCTATTTCTCTACGGTCGAGCCGGACGGCTTCGGGAGGCTTCCCACGAGCGGGGTCCTTACCGAGTGCGGCCAGGTCCTTCACAGGGACCCTGAGCAGATAAACAGGCATCTCTATGACCTCATCAATTACGTGATAACCCAGCTGAGGTGGTGGGATGTCATGACGACCGATTATGGGATTCCGAAGATTTTTGCCATACAGGCGCTGAACGGGGAGGAGTACAGGGACCTTGACATATACCTGCGCATGGCTGACAATTTCGCCTTTGACACTCATAATGTTATAATGGTCACGAACAACAAGCCCCTCGTGACATCAAGCGTCCTGACCCCGCCGGTCTGTGTCCAGGAGTTCAATATGGGGTATGACGTTGATTACCCGCTCATAGTAAGCGTAAAGGACGTGGAAACTGGCAACTTCTTCAATTTCGCGAGCCACGTTTTTGTAGAGAGCCAGGGCCTGCAGATGTATCCGGGGTCGTGCAGCAGCATAACCGCTCCCGGGCAGGGAGAGTGCGAGGATTTGCAGTGCTCGGTGAATATGAGGGTCATCGATGACCTCTCGAATCCGATAGTGGGAGCATTCGTTGCGTTCGGTGACTGCCCTGTGGGGTACAGCGACGCCAACGGCCTTGTCTCCGGCCCGTCAGCATGCTTCGGTGACCTGAGCATATACAAGAACGACACGTACGAATACTACCTCGAGGAGGAGATAACGAACAGTGAGATTGACAGTGTTTACGTCCTTCACAGGATTCCTTTCTTCACCGCGCACTTCAGGGAGGTAAAGATATTCATCGATTACAAGCCCTATCTTGGAACGGGCTGGCAGACATGCACGGCATGCGGCTCGTGCAACACCGGCTACGCCACTGACACCAGGATAAGGTGCGAGACCGACCTCATGGACAAGGAATACATGTACGTGGAGTTCACGCCCTCGCACAAGCCGACTGTCACGCTTCCTATAACAAACATCGACAGCAGCAGCATAGACCCCGACTGCATGGATTCCGAAGCTTGCCAGTTCTGCACAGAGCATTCAAACGACATAAACACAGAGAACATGGGAGATGTGAGGGAGGCCTGCCAGCAGTGCAGCATAGACTGCGCCTCCGGGGTTTTAGAGAACAGGACAGTCAAATACATAATGTCAGGGCAGCATTCTGTTGAGGGGACGGTGTTCAATCCCTACACGAGCAGGGAGGCGGGCGGGATGATAACCAGCTACAATCTTGACAGGAACGAGGACGAGGTCTACATAAACATGCCGAGGTCAGAGACGAAGACCGGGAATAACTACCAGGTGAGCGATTCCGAGAAGTCGTGCCTGACGAGCTATCTTGCAACATGTGACATAGACCCCATATCAAGCAGCGAGGTCATACAGAAGACCGTGGTCATGACCTGCAGCTGCGATAACCTGCTCGAATTCGTGAATGACGTGGGGATAGAGTCCGATACCAAGGAGATGTTCTGTACGTGCCCTGATGGCTCAAGCTACGGCTCCGGGTGCTGCGACAGAACCCCACAGGGATGTGATAGTGCTTGTGGTGATAGTGAGTGGCTGTCACCGTGCATGACGTGCTGCGACGTCACGGGCCTGGTCGATTACATCAACAGCGGGCCTGTCCAGCTAAAGACCGATACGAGGCTGATATGCAAATGAACCTGAAACTTTCCATCGAGGCGTTTGCGATACTGGCGTCATACCTAATCCTTACGCTCCCTGTCGCTGGGGCGACCGAGGTGAGTATATATTATAACAACGCGCCTTCAGGTAGCCCGATAGTGCTGGATTATTCGGGGATGGTGAAGAAATCCTTAACAATAAAGAACCCGGGGGTGTCTGCGAGCGTGAGCCTCTCTGTCACCAACGCAACAGTTGATGGCATGATTCTTGAAGCGCATGTGTATAAGTGCAAGGGCAGCAACCCCTCTGTCTGTTTGAGCCAGGCCAGCCCTGTCACCTATGCCAGCAGCTTCCTCGCGGAGTATGCATGGTCAGAGGTCAGTGTTGGTGGAGGATACCCTCAGGTGGCAAACACCATGACGTTCGTGAAGGTCAAGAGGAACGGGGGGGTTTCTTGGCTGGGTTACTGGGACGTCATAACGAGGACCAGCGAGACGAGCTTCAGCGTGGATTCAAGGGACATAAGCGAGATAGAGGTGCACGCGAAGGCGTCGCAGTTCATCAGCCCTATAAGGTATTTCATACAGAGCTTCTATATGCTGCCAATGAACCCAAAATGGATATCCAAGATTGTCTTCAGGACCGCCACTGATCTTAATGTTCTTAAATCATCAGAGATGCCAATCATCGACGCGGAGGTGGTGAGCGGGAATGAGCTGACTTCGGTGGGAGAAACCTATGGCTTCATCTTCCCCAAGGGCTCGGTTGTGTTGGGCTCTTCAACCCTGAACCTGAACCCTGATTACACGTGCGGCGCATACGGGTGCGAGACCGACCTGACTGAGGGGCAGTCCAACTGCTGCTACGATTGTGGCTGCCCGGCAGGGTCCTATTGCGATGCTGCAATGGTGTGCAAAGTGAGCAGCGCGATAACCATGTCACTGCACGGGACCCCTGACACCAGGGTGATAAACTGCAACGAGGACCATGTGATATACATACCGGTGAAGGTGAACAACCTTCCCTCTGATGCGGCCGTGAAGAGCGCCACCCAGAGCCTTGGCGGGAGCGTCAGGTCATTGGCCTGCACCAAGGGCTCTGGAGGGATATTCTCATGCGCCGTCTTTGTTCCTGCTGTTGAGGACTGTGACACAGGGGAATACTGGGTCGGTCCGAACAGCTTAACTTTGGTAATAGAGTATTCCAATGGTGCAATAAAGGCCACGAAGAGCATGAGTGTTGGTTTCCCTGACATCACCATAGGCTCATTCGAGTGCGGCAATGAGGTCTGCGAATCGAGCCTCGGGGAAAGCCAGTCAAACTGCTGCCTCGATTGCATGTGTCCTGCAGGGAAATACTGTGACTGGGGAGGGTTCGGTTCTGTCCCCAGCGATGCGAAGTGCAAGGACCCTCTTGCCAACGGCGACCTCTACCTCGGCTCCATAAAGCCTTCACACTTCAGCGACCAGCCACTTACAGGAAATTCCCCTGACATTGTCGTCAGCATAAAGAACAGCCCCTTGAACCTCCACCTCGATTCCCTCTCCTGCACGATGGAGTGCTCGAGCAGCGAGGGTATATGCGCCTCGACGTGCACCCTCCAGAGCTGCGTGACAGATGAATCGGTTCCAGGCATATTCAGCAGGGACTGTGAGCTGAATTTCATCATATCCAATTACGACCCCCTCACTGACTATGAGCTGTCGCCCGTCTTCACTGCAGAGGTCAGGTACAGCAACGGGACAGGGGGGGTGATGGAGGCGACCCTTACCAACACCTTTCCCATAATCTCGATAGGGGCGCACTGGTGCGGTGACGTGGTATGCGGGAGCGACGAGAGTTCATACAAGTGCTGCTATGACTGTGGGTGTCCAGAGGGGCAGTACTGTGACACCAAGACCAGGACCGGACCCAGCAGCGGGGACGGATGCAGGAACAGGGACTTTGCCGTGGAGGTGGAAAGTGTCGGGGGGAAGCTGTTCCAGGACTCATCAATACAGCACTACCTTGACATCCCAGGAACAGTATCCGGCTATCCCAGCGGTACAGAAATGTATGGAGAGTGTGAGATTCAGGACGGAGAGTTCGAGTGCGCGGTGATATGCATGAGGGAGGATTCTCCTATCGGGACGGAATACAACTTCACGTGCCAGATGATTATCCCCCCGATTGACTATATAGGCAGCCCTTACTATGACCCAGAGACGAGGGAAATAACGCTGACCGGAAATTCCTTCACGATAATACATGTGTACAACGATGGTCCTGACAACGTTACGGAGGGTTACAACTTCACTGCCGGCGACATACGGCTCAACGTGACCTCCCATTGCGGGGAGGGTGGCTGCGAGACCAACCTCGATGAGACGCAGGCAACCTGCTGCAGGGATTGTGGGTGTTCTACCTATGGGAATGACTATTTCTGCTACACCGGGAAGAACCCGAACGGCGCCTGCCTCCCGAACAGCAGCATAATCATGGAGATAATAGGGTATGAGCCAGAGCCCGTGGACTGCATAATATACAAGGAGGGGGAGGAATGCATAGTCACCATAAACACGCTTGTGGACGCGGAGGTCGTTAACCCTCCGGCGGGAATCGATATAGTTGAGTCATACTACTCGACCAGCTCGCAGGAGAACGACACCTCAATCTCGTGCTTCGAGACCCTGAACGATAACGTGTATACGTGCCCGATAGCGCTGGAGAACATACCTGACGGTGCGTCAGAGGGGACGGAGAACCTCTCCCTTACGCTGAAGATGACCATCGAATACGCGATGAACGATGCCATAGTGTGGCAAAGCATCCAGGACACCACATCCATCACCGTGAACAAGAATTACTCCACATCCGTGATGTCGTGCCAGAAGATGATTGAGAGCATAGACAACCAGATATCCAAGCTCGAGGGCTCGAAGAGCAGCACCAACACATGGATGATTGTCTTCATGGTCCTGGCAGCGATATTCCTCGTGATATTCATAATAACCTGCTTCAGCAAGTGCCAGACCGTGTGGCTCACGCTGGCTCTCACGTGCCTCACCTCGGCGCTCAGCATGATGAATTCAGCGAGCAGCCAGGACGACCAGATAGCGGCGCTCGAGGCGCAGAAGCAGCAGAAGATTGCGATGTGCGACGCCCAGACCACTGCAGAGCTGGCCATGGCGCAGGGAGGCGGGCTCACCGAGCTGCCGCCGATACACACGTCATAGTTCATTGCTCATTTATCGGCATGTTATAATCAAGTGGGTGTGCAGGACATGGACTGGAAGCTTTCTGCAGAGATATTTGCGATAATTGCTTCGTACCTAATCCTTACCCTCCCGGTCGCCGGGGCGACAGAGGTGAGCATATATTACGGCGGCGCGCAGTCCGGCCCTCCGATAGGAATGGAATATTCCGGGTTCGTGAAGAAGTCTGTCACGGTCAAGAATCCCGGGGCGTCCGCAAGCGTCACGGTTTCTATTTCCAACGCAACTGGGGGCGTGAGGGTTCTGGAATCCTATGTCTACAGGTGCGGGGGGAGGGACCCGCGAGTCTGTGTAAACCAGGTCACCCCTGTAAAGTATGAGGGAAACTTTGTCGCGGAGTATCTGTGGTCGGATGTGAGCGGAGGGGTGGGATATCCCCAGGCTGCCAACATCATGACTCTCGTGAGGGTGAAGCGGCTGGGTGGGATATCATGGGTAGGGAACTGGGACATCGTGACAAGGAGCAGCGAACTGAACTTTGCCCTGGACTCCAGGGAGATAGGTGAGATAGAAATACACGCGAAGGCGTCGCAGTTCCTGGGCCAGATAAGGTATTACGTGGAGAACTTCCTAATGGTTCCGATGAATCCTGACTGGATATATAAGGTCGTGTTCAGGACCGCCACTGAGATACGCGGCCTGGAGTCTGAGGAACCACCGGAGTTCTGGGTGGAGACCGTAAGCGGTGACGAACTGGGGTCCATAACCAACTCCTATTATTTCGCGTTCCCGAAGAACGATTCAGGGATAATGGGTTCCATTGCCCTGAGCCTGAACCCCGATTACACGTGCGGCGACGGTACCTGCGAGGGTTACGTTGACGAGAGCCAGTCAAACTGCTGCTATGATTGTGGCTGCCCGGCAGGATACTATTGCGATGCTGCAATGGTGTGCAAAGTGAGCAGCGCGATAACCATGTCACTGCACGGGACCCCTGACACCAGGGTGATAAACTGCAACGAGGACCATGTGATATACATACCGGTGAAGGTGAACAACCCTCCCTCTGATGCAACCGCCAAGAGCTTCCGTTACAGGCTTGCAGGCCATGTGGAGCCTACCACCTGCACTGAGGGTTCCTCAGGGGTCTTCTCGTGCGCTGTCAACGTCCCTGCCGTCGGGGACTGCAACACGGGCGATTATAGCGTGGGACCGAACAGCATAACCATGGTGATAGGGTATTCTGACGGTGAAACCATCAGGACAAAGGAGCTGACTGCGTCCTTCCCGAACGTCACGATAGGCTCTTTCGAGTGCGGCAACCTTGCCTGCGAATCCGGTCTCGGCGAGAGCCAGTCGAGCTGCTGCCTTGATTGCATGTGTCCTGCAGGGGAGTATTGCGACTGGGGAGGGGCCGGTTCTGTTCCCAGCGATGCCAAGTGCAAGGATCCCATTACCGACAGCGACCTGTATATGGTTTCCATAGACCCGTCGCACTTCTATGACCAGAGGTATGGCGCTAACAGGGCCGACATCGTCGTGGGGGTGAAGAACAGCCCCTTGAACCTGCACCTCGATTCCCTCTCCTGCGAAATGGGGTGCTCGAGCGGCGGGGGTGAGTGCGAATCAACATGCGTGGTCGAGGACTGCGAAGGTTATTATGAATCGGGCGAGTACAGGGCAAGATGCTTGTTGTCGTTTTACGTTTCCGGTTATGACCCCCTCGCTGACTATGAGCTGTCGCCCGTCTTCACTGCAGAGGTCAGGTACAGCAACGGGACAGGGGGGGTGATGGAGGCTACCATGGTCAGGACGTTCCCTGCGATATCAATAGGCGGACACTGGTGCGGGGACAATGTCTGCGGGGCCGATGAGGACTACCTGTTATGCTGCTATGACTGCGGGTGCCCCACCGGATATTACTGCGATACCTATGACACGGGCGGGCCGACCAGCGGGGACGGGTGCAGGAACATGGATTTCGGGGTGGATGTGGATTACGTGGAGGATGACATGTTCCAGGATTCTTCGATACAGCATTACCTCGACATATCAGGACACATACCGAACTACCCGAGCGGGACATCCGTGTCCGGGGAATGTATGATACAGGCAGGCGAGTTCGAGTGCATGCTTATATGCACGAGGGTGGAATCCCAGTATGAGGCAGAATACAACTTCACGTGCCAGATGATTATCCCCCCGATTGATTATGTGGGAAGCCCGTATTTCCATCCCGCCACCAGGGAGCTCGTTCTTACCCAGAGCATGTTTTCAATAAGTCACACTTATAACGAGGGCCCGGACAAAATTATAGATGCTTATGACGTTCCTGTTGATGAGATAAGGATAAACGTCACCTCGCACTGCGGGGAGGGCGGCTGCGAGGAGAATTTCGATGAGACGCAGTCGAGCTGCTGCCGCGATTGCGGGTGCTCTGTCTACGGTGAGGAATATTTCTGCTACACCGGCCACAATCCCAATGGTGTCTGCCTCCCGAACAGCAGCATCCTTCTGGAGATAACTGGGTTCGAGCCTGACCCGACGGACTGCTTCATCTACAGGGAAGGCCAGACATGCAGGATAACCACGAGCACGCTGGCCCACGTGAGTATCGTCAACCCGCCCGCGGGGGTGATGGCAGTTGACGCATACTACTCGGCAGTTGAGCAGGAGGACACCCCCGTCCTCTGCAACGAGACAGGGAAGAACCATTACATTTGTCCGTTTGCGCTCGAGAACGTAACCGTGCCCGGGGCTACCGAACCGGGTATTGCGAACATATCAGTCAAGACTATGATGATTATCAACTACAAGATAAGCAATTTCACTGTCACGCAGAGCATAGAGGGGGAAGCTGAGCTGGGTATAAACAAGGAATATACGGAGTCTGTTCAGGACTGCATCTCGGCGATAGCTGCCGCAGAGAGACAGATTGCTGACCTGGACAAGTCGATGTCTGAAACGACGATGTGGCAGTCTGTCTTCAGCTTCCTCGCCATCCTTTTCATGATAATGTTCATAATCACGAGGAGCCCGAACTTCCTGGTGGATTCCATAATCTCACAGCAGAAGGCAATGGAGGAGGGAGAGAGGCACAGCGACCAAGGGGAGCAGCAGGAGGCAATCAGGCTGCAGATAATGGAGAAGAGGGAGATGTGCGACTCCCTTGACGTGCCGGAGCTTACGGTGGCAGAGGGCAATGCCCTAACGGAGATACCCCCGCCGAAATAATCCATTTTATCAGAATAGTGTTGAGGCTAAGGAAAGGCCTTCATAGAGGGATTCTGTCCAGGGATTGCACGGTCCTTGAAGGAAAACGTGCAAACTTAACCGAACAGGGACGATAGTCCTGCTGCAGCCTCTTCGGCCTTCTTTCCCTGGTCCTCTTCCTTCTTCTCTTCCTTCTTCTCCTCACTTGCGCTCTCTGCTGCCGTAGCTGCGGGTGCAGCGGTTGCAACAGCCGTCTGCTTTATTGCCTCTTCGATGTCAACGCCCTCGAGGCTGGAGACGAGGGCCTTTATCTTTCCGGCCTCCGGCTTCTCACCGACTGCCTCAACGACCTTCTTGAGGTTTGCCTCGTTTATCTCCTTTTTCGCGCTGTGAAGGAGAAGTGCACCATAGATTAAATCCATGTTACTCTACCTCCTTGTTAGCATCATCTTTCTTTTCCTTCCCCGCAGGTTTCTCTTCTGGTTCATTCTTCTCTTCCGGGGCCTCGTCTTTCTTTTCCTCTTCCTTTGGTTTTTCTTCCTTCTCTTCTGCGGGAGCCTCTTCCTCCGCAGGTTCTTCCTTTGCCTCAGCTTCTTCTGCGGGCTTTTCTTCTTTTGGTTCCTCTGCCGGTTTCTCGTCCCCCGACTTTTCCTCGGCTGGAGTCTCTTCCTTCGGTTCCTCTTCTGTTGTTTTTTCTTCTGCCGGCTCCTTTGCCTGTTCCTTTGGCTCTTCTGGTTCCGCGGGGGGCTTGGCTGCCGCCTTCAGGGCCTCTGCCTGTGAGTGGCCCCTGGAAAGTAGGAACCCGACGGTCTCTGGGTTGACGAGACCTGCCTCCATCGAGAGGCTGAACGCCTCGTTGTGGGCCTTTGACAGGAATATTCCGATGTTCTGGGAAGTGTAGTATCCTATGCTGCAGGTGAGGTTGAACGCCCTCTGCGCGGCGTTCTTCAAACCATTAACGTATTCTTCCTGCGGGACGAACAGCACGTCCTTGGCGTAGACGATGCCGTCCTCGAGCGCGGCAACGAGGTCAAGCCCTATCTCCATTGGCTCTATGCCGAGCTTTGCCATTATGTCTGCCTGTTCGGGAGAGATTTCGTTACCTTCCTTAACCAGGAGTGTTTCCTTCCTTATTGATATCTTGTCGCCCTCTATCATTGCCGGTATCTTCACCCTCTGCAGCTCCCCTATCACGGGCCCTGCAGGAAGGCTCGTGGGGCCGGCCTTCACGATTATGTCCATTGGTGCGGTGTCTCCGCCCCTTGCGGGTGCAGGGCTCTTTGACTCGGCTATAATCCTTGCCAGCCTGAAAGGATTTTCCTTGCTCATCAGCAGGGCTGGCTGGCCCTTCATGGCAGAGGATAACTCATCCGCGCCTTTCAGTCCGGACCCCTTGAGTATGATTGAAATCAGGCGCTTCTTGACCATCATTATCCTGGCGTTATCCTTCATCTTCTTCCTCATGTCGTGCAGCTGCCTGGCCGGCAGGGAGGTCATGTCGAGTATGCCTATAACAGAGCAGTCCCTGAGCCGGGATTTCACTTCCTTCACGGTCTCCTTCTTCTTCTCTGATACCATCAGGCCACCTCCAGCTTCATCGGTTTTCCCATGGTGAGTTTTACGTAAGCGGATTTCATGCTGCTCGCTCCCTTGGGCAGCTTCTCCTTGACTGCATTGAAGACTGCCTGGACGTTCCTTGCAATCTGCTCGTCGCTCATGTCCTCTGAACCTACCACCACGTGGATTACCGGCGAGGACTTGACAGCTATCCTGGTTGACCTCTTTGCCCTCTCAACGAACGGCTTTATCGGAACCTTGGGAGGGATTGGCTTGGGCATCTTTCCCCTGGTTCCCAGGACAGCGCCGAACGACTTTCCTATGCCCGCCATGAGGCTCACCTCACCGAAGAACCAGTCATAATTGTTGGCCAGCTCCTTGAGCTTCTTCCTGTCCTTGGCATAGCCTGGCATGTCGTCCTTTGTTATGACGAGGTCAGCGTTCTTCTTTGCTTCGGCCATCATGGTGTCTGCGAATATGACTACTTTCGTGTCCTTCCCCCTTCCTTCCGGAAGGACGAAATCGATTGAGAACCTGTGCTCTGGCTTCTTCAGGTCAACCCCCTTGAGGTTGATGGAAAAGTCCCAGGTCTGCTTGAATTTTCTCTTCTTGGAGTCTTCCCTTGCCTTCTTGAGCTTCTCCAGAATGTTTCTCATGCTATCCTCCTACCTAGGTAGTGAACGCGGCACGGAGGCCGTACCGTGCGGATATGTAACAATAATAAACCGTTAACCTTTATAAAGGTTTATTCTGGCCCTGTTTTTCGACGAAATGCCCGGAATCGAGCTTCCTGCACTCGTCCCACCTGTATACCCTCCCGTTCATCGCGATGTATACGCCGGATGAGAGTACGTTGATTGCTCCCACGGCGCAGCCGACATTGAAATCGGCATCTGTTTCCTTGAATCTCTCTGGCTGCGAAGAGCCTACCAGAACTATGATTTTGTTTTTCAACGTACTGAGTTTCCTGGCGGTTTCTATCATGGTATCGGTCCCGTGGGTGATTATTATCCTTTTGTTCTCGATTCTCTTGCATGAGTCAAAGATTAGCTGCCTATCATCTTCGGTCAAATCCAGGCTGTCCTTCTTGGCAACTGAAACAACTTCATGCTCGAAGTTGGGGTTCGCATTTTTCAGGATGCTGCATATCGACGGACTCATTATATCGAAATTGTATGTCCCCTTGCTCTTGGAGTATGCCTTGTCTATTGTTCCTCCTGTTGTGACGAATTTTATTTCCATATGCATGCACCAAACTTTCGATTTTTGTTACAGATTAGATGTAACTCCGTTATTTAAAGATGTTCCCTTAAAACGGGAAAATAATGGAATTTATGGAAAGTTTTATAAATATTTGGATACATTTGTTCAATAATGGACGAAAAGGATGAAAAAATAATTAAACTCCTCAAGGAAGACGGTAGTTTATCCATCCGGTCGATAGCGAGAAAAACGGCAATTCCGATGACAACAGTGCACAAGCGCATCAGGAAGCTGAGAAGGGAAGGAATAATAAAGAGATACACGATAGAGCTGGACAATGATAAGATTGGGAAGAAAATCGGCGCATACGTAATGATTTCTGTGGACCTGAAGCTCCTCAAGGAAAGGAACAGGACACAATACATCCTTGCAAAGGAGATTGGAAGGATAGCCGGGGTGGAGAGAGTTGATATCGTCGTCGGGGGCACTGACATGATGGCTTATGTCAGGGTGAAGGATGTTCAGGAACTGGATGAACTGATTCTGGGGAAAATCCAGCACATAGAAGGAATAGTCAATACAGAGACCCTGATAGTCATCCATTAAAGTATCGCCGGTCTGCGCAAAACTAGAAGGCCAGAACGTAGTGGGTCGTCCTTCCCCTTCCTTTCTTGGTGATTAGGCCCTTGCTCTCAAGGTCCTTGAGCTCGTTGTAGGCGGACTTCTCAGAGACCTTGTAGCTGACCCTGTATTCCTTGTTGGTTATCTGGCCACCCTTCCTTATCTGCTTGAGGGCCCTTGCCTGCCTGGATGACAGGTCGAGTATCCTCCTCTCCAGGAGTTCCCTCTCCCTCATCATCTGCTTCGCCATCTGCTCTATCCTGTCCAGGACTAGGGCATCCCTCTCTGCCCTCTTCAGGGTCCTGTTGACCTTGTTCTCGACGTCTATCATCTTCTTTGCCATGCCGTCCGCGTGGGAATCGAACTTGCTCTCGAGCTCCGCCCTCTTCTTGTCAAGCCTCATGAACCGGTTCTCGTGCCTGTTCTTGAAGGAAAGCGTGTAATCATGCGATTTGGTCATCCACTGTATTATCTCGTCGATGTCCCTGTCAATCCGTGCCTGCACCCTCCTCATGCTCCTCGAATTCAGCTCCTCACCGAGCCTGTGTATCCCTCCGGTGATTATGACCGCCCCCAGGAGGACCTGGAAGTAGAAGACCAGCGCGATGGACCATATCAGCCCTGCTATGAAGGTTATGCCTGCCGCAAGGAAAATCAGCCAGAAGAACTTGTTGTAGTGGAAAGTATACCACTCAAGGAAGCATTCAACAGCGTCGGACCTAATAGCCATAATATCATATCCTTTTATAGGAATGTTATTATTTTCAGGTGAAAACATTTAAAGGTTTCGGTGACTCTTTTCGGCAAAAATAGCTGCTTTTGATTACTCTTCCTTCTTCTCTGGCTTCTTTCCCTCTTTTGCAGGCTCGCCCTCTGCGGCGCCTTCCTTTGCTTCGCCTTCCTTTGCAGGCTCGCCTGTCTCCGCTGCGGCCTCTT
>CAZIAB010000010.1:0-20602 GCA_964537525.1 uncultured archaeon | reverse complement strand
ACTTCTTCCTCAGGATACCAAGGGGCCAGAGGATGGGGCTGATAGACAGGATGCTCCGTCTGGATAGGTTTGATTTCGTGAGGGCGGAATCCGTCTCTCTTTCCAACCGCATAGCCGGCTCTTTAACAGAGAGGGCGAGGATGCTGGACACAATGAAGAGAGAGGGGATAGAGGATGATATCGAAGGGGTGGAGAAGGAGATAAAGGAGATTGAGAAGGAGAGGAAAGATAACGAAGCCGCGGTTAGGGAGCTTGCGGGACAGATAAGCTCGCTTAGAGGAGAACTTGAGGGGCTGGATGATAAGGCAGAGACGCTTAACCAGAAGAGGCAGGAGCTGGAGGGGGTCAGGGCAAGCCTTGAGGGCATGGAAGAGAGCATGGGCAGGAGCAAGGGCGCTGGAGGGAAGGATATAGACAAGACTCTGAAGGACAAGAGGAAAGAGGTCTCCTTCCTCGAGAAGGGCATGAAGGAAGAAAGGGAGAATCTCCGAGAAGCGAGGGAGAGGGTCGCGTCACTGAATACAGAAATAAGGATTATAAGGGAAAGCGTTGGGGAGCTCAGGAAGGTCGGCGCGAGGTGTCCGCTGTGCGAGAGCGATATCAGCCCCGAGCACAAGAGGAGGATTGAGGAGAAGAGGCTATCAGAGGAGGAGAAGCTCAGGGAAAGCGTCAGGAAGCTGGCTGAGAAGGCCTCCGATTCCGCAAGGATTGCGGACGAATATGATGAGCGACTGAGGGAAGCGCTGAGGGAGATGGAGAGACTGGAGGCAATGGAAGAGGAAATCAGGGAGTTAGCGGGCATGAAAAAGAGGAGGGATTCATTGAGGGAAAGAAGGAAGGAACTCGAAGCGGAGATAAGGAAACTGGGAAGGGTTGACAGGAAACTAATATCAGGGAAGAGGGAGGAATACCAAAATCTGATTTCGAGGCAGGGCGAGGCCAGGGCCATGATTAAGTCACTGGAGGAGAGGGTATCTGACAGGAGGGAGATGCTCAGGGAGCTCAGGGAGCGGCTGTCCCTCATCGATTCCTACAGGAGGGAGATGGAGAGAGACAGGGGGATAGGGGAGTCCCTGCGAAGGTTCACCGAGGTCCTCAAGGTCACCCAGGAGCAGCTCAGGGAGGAGTTCCTGAAGACGGTCAACGACGCGATGAGCATCATATGGGAGCAGCTATACCCCTATGACGACTTCACTGACATACGGCTCGCCATTGAAGGGGACTATGTCCTCCAGCTGAGAGATTCCACGGGGTGGGTCTCCGTGGACGGCATCGCCTCAGGAGGGGAGCGCTCGATAGCTGCCCTGGCTTTGAGGGTCGCCTTCTCCATGGCCTTCATACCAAAGCTCCGATGGCTAATCCTCGATGAGCCAACCCATAACCTGGACTCCAGCGCCATAGAGCACCTTTCCGAGGTCCTCAAGGAAAGGATTGGGAGGTTTGCTGACCAGGTCTTCCTGATAACCCATGAGGACAGCCTCTCCGAAGGGATATCCGGTTCCCTCTACAGGCTGGAGAGGGACAAGTCAAAGAACGGTCCCACAATAATCGAGAAGCCGTAGCTTATCTCGCGCCTTCTGCCTCTTTCTCTATCCTGTTCCTCTCCATGACCGCGAAGGACTTGGAGTCGTTGTTCGAGGCAGCAATGAGCTCCTCTGCAATGACATACGAGAGGGGTCTCCTGTTCCTGAAGGATGCCCTGTATATCCCCTGGGTGAGGTGCCTCAAAGCGAGGTCCATCCTCCTCTGGGGCGAGGTTATGACAGCGTTCCTTGCTATTATCCCGCCCATCCTGTAGGAAGCTACCTCCTCGAGGAGCGCTGCGTTCTCTATGGCTTCCACGAGGACCTGGACAGGGTTCTTCTTCGTCCTCTTCTCTATGACCTGGAATGCCTCACTGATTGAATTGTACAGAACTTCCGTGTTACCTACGTGATGGCCTGAGGTGAGCTTGTGCTTCTTTCCCCTGTGGCCGTCAACCATGAGCTTGTTGATGAACCTCTCAACGACGTTGGTTTTTCCACCTGATGCCTCCTGGCCATAGAACTTCCCGCAGCTCCTGGGAACTATAACCGGGTTCAGGTTAATCTGGTTCCTAAGGCCGAGGTCAGAGACCCTGACATCGGAAATGTCCCACCTGTTGAACAAAAGAATGTCCATGATATCATCAAGCGCCCTTAGGCTTCTCCTTCTTTCCCTTCAGCAGCTCGTTGAGCGATATGCCGCTCACTCCTACCACCTTGTACTTGATGCCGTGCATGGAACCTACCGCCCCTCCCTGCGACCCGCCTATCCCCTCGAGCATGACCTCGTTGTGCTCGTCAACGAACTTTATCGCGTTGTCGCCTGGAACGAACGCGGTCACCTGGATGCCATTCTTAACCAGTTGGCACCTGACCGCCTTGATTATCCCTGAGTGGGGCTGCTTCTGCTCCACTCCCTTCTTCTTGAGGACTATCGCCCTTCCTCTGGGCGCTCCTTCAAGGGGGTCCTTCTTCCAGAGCTTGAGGGTCTTCCTCTTGTGGACAGTGGACTTCCACTTGAACTTCTTCCTCTTCTTCTTCAGGTTCCTGGCGCTGAATTCTCCTGGCATCGTATCACTCTGTTTTGCGTGTGGAATTATCAGTTTATTTATTTAAATAGGTTTAAAAAGGTTCCGGGAATACGGGCTTCGTTTTCTTTATCGCGCAAGGGGTTATTTTCCGTTAACGCTTTTGGGGAAAAGTAGTATTCGTCAGTGTTAACTGCCAATGGGTTATCTGGCGATGGAATAAACCGTAAAAGGGTTACATCCTTGTCTTGACCGCGACGGCGATGTTAATCCAGAGGAGCCCTCCGATAAGGATTAGTATGTAGGCAACGATCATGGCCACCACGTAGGAGAGCTCGGACACGCCGAGGGTCAGCTTGAGGTTGTTGATTATCCAGACTCCGAGGAGTATGAACAAACCTCCGATTGCCCAGGAGATGACGAGTCTTGCAGTCATTATCGTATGCCCCTGTTCCTGATTCAGTCAGGATTTGATTCGGCATATCTCTTCAACTTCTATTGTCCCGTTGAAGATACCTGTTTATAATTTGCCGACCTTCTTTTTAAATTCCTCTGCTTTTTCCGCCAATATCTCCGCTGCCTTCTCCACTATGTAGCATGGCTCAAGGCCGGAGACGCTCTCAACGAAGAATATGAACTTGCCCGTATTGCCCTCTATCTTTACGTTAGCGCACACCTCGGCGCACTTCATGCAGAGGTCGCATTCCGCCGGGTCCTTCATGCCCAGCTTGCTCCCCTTCAAGGCAAGGGTGTTCTTGGGGCAGACCGTGACGCATTTCTTCAGGTCGGTCGCGCTGGGCTTGCCTTCTGTCATTATCTCAGGCCAGTACTGGTAGGATGCATTTGCAGCCTGCCACTTGGAATGGTCCCTTCCGATGCCCATCTCAGCGGTGGCCTCGAAGCTTATCTTGTGGCCCTTGAGGAGCTGGATTACCGGGAAATCAGGGCTCGTCGGAGCAACGCTCCTGTTCGAGGACTTCATGTCCCCTGACAGGAGGCTTCCTGGACCGTTCTTCTCCGCGGCGAACACCACCTGGCATAGGGAGCATCCCTTCCCCCCACACTTGCACTCTGCCTTCATGTTCATCTTCTTGGGGTCGAACTTCAGAGGTATCATCGCCAAACGGTGAGCCACTATCTCATCGTAGAGGATTGAGCTGTTGTAGTGCATGTCAACCCACTCCACGGCGAGTGTGGGAACCTCTGATATCATTACCCTCCTCAATGCGTTCGCAAAGGCCGGGGTTGCCCCGTCCAGCACGAACGTCACCTTGTCTCCCTTCTTCTTCAGGACCTGTACCTTCATGAAAATCACCTCAGCTTAAGGTTCTTTATGTCAAAATGCCTCTTCATTATCTCCTTTATCGCCTTTATGTTCCTTCCGTTCTTTCCTATGACAGCGACCCTGTCGTCATTCGGGACGGTTATCGTTATGGAGTCATTGTTCATGTCCATGCTGCTTATGTTGGGTATGACCTCCCTGAGGAACTCCTCTGGCTTGTCCCTGTAGCCGAAGAGCTTGACAGGCTTTCCGAACGCCTTCCTTACCTCCTTTATGACAGAGCCGTTCTTCCCTATCGCGACCCCCATCTTGTCGGGGTCCACGAGGAAATAAACGCAGTCGTCCATCACGAGGCAGTCCCTTGCATGGACCTTCGTTATCTTTTCGAATGCCGCTATGTTCCTTATCGTTTCCGTGTCAAGCTTCACTGCCATGTTATCTTCTCTTAATTATTGCAAGCGGTTAATATAAGTCTACTTCCTGATTCCCAGCATCAGGACCGGGAACGGCTTTCCAAGGAGCTCACCCAGCTCTGCGCTGTTGCCCTCGAACTCCTTTAACTCCATCTTCGATATGTTCAAATACCTGTTGAGGTCCCTGAGGACAGTCTTCGGGAGGTTGCTCGCGTATATGACCGAAGCCGCCTTCCCGTTCTTCACTGACTTTATAACGCTCCTGCTTCCCATGACTACCTTTTCCTTCTTCATCGCTCCCTTGATATCCGCCTGTATGCTCATGGAACCACCTAATAAACATAACCAAGGAGCTTTCCTCCGGTCCTGTGCTTCACCGCATCCTTCTGGTTCATTATCCCCTTTGATGTGGTCAGTATCAGCACCCCTATCCCGTCCGCGGGAAGGAACTGTTTTTCCCACCTTATCATTTCCCTGCTTGTCACAGAGAACCTTGGCTTTATGACACCGCAGTCGTTAACCCTTCCCAGGAGCTTCAGCTTTATTTGGCCCCCCTTGCCGTCCTCGATGAACCTGAAGTCACCGACATAATCCTTCCTCTTCATCACTTCCAAAACCCCTCTTATCACCTTTGACGCAGGGAGCGTGCACTCCCTCCTTCCTATGCCTTCTGTATTCTTTATTATCGCGAACGCGTCTGCCAGGGGGTCATGCTTCATGTAATCACCTCATGAATATTTCCTGAATCCCACCCTCTCTGCCTCTTCCCTGAAGCACTGCCTGCAGTACATGAGACCGTATTTCCTTATCACGCCTGCCTTCTTCCCGCACTTCCTGCATGGGTGGGTTATCTTGCCGAATTTCCTGTCCTTTGACTTGTTGAACCTGTCATACCTGCTGACCCTTTCGGGCTTGTTCTCTATCTGCTTCCTTACTCTCTCGAATGACATCATTACCACATCTCTTCCACTTCTTCAGTGACGTTGACCTTGAACTCCCTCTTTGCCCACTCCATTGCCTCTTCAGGGGTTATCCTGTGCTTCTTTCCGACCTTACCGGGCCTCAGCCTTCTCCTGCTCACCCTGAATCCCGGCCTCGTCAGCGTGACCGCGACGTCGAGCCCTATTATCCCTATGTCAGGGTCGTACTTGAAACCCGGTATGTGTATGTATTCCTTTATCCCGAACGAGAAGTTGCCATTGGTATCGAACTGGCCTGGCTTCAGCTTGCTGTCAACTGCCTGGAGCAGCCTTTCCAGGAGCTCCCTTGCCCTGGCTCCCCTTATTGTGACCATTGCCCCTATGGGCCTTCCCTTTGCAGGACCGAACGTGCTCCTCTTCTTGGTGTGGGTTATCACTACCTTCGAGCCCGAAAGGTCCTCAAGGAGCTTCTTTGACTTGTCCAGCTTGGGGCCTGCCTCTCCTGCGCCAACGTTGAGGGTAACCTTCTCGAGCCTTATCTCCCTCATCGGGTTATCCTTTCTCATCATAATCACTCATCACTCTTCTTCTTGCTGCTGGGCATCTTCTCTGCCCTCTTCCTTCCCTTTTTCTTCTTCTGCTTCGCAAGCCTCTCCTTCCTCTTCTTCCTCACCGCCTCTTTCTTCTTCTGCCTTGCCTCCCTCTTGTCAGGCTTCCTGTCTTCAGCGTGCTTCGTTATCTCCCCTATGAGTATGTATTCTGTGAGGGTTTTTATCTCTCTCTTATCGCTCTCTATCGTCACGGTTGACTTCTCGAGCATGTTCTTCTTGACAATGAAATCCTTGACCTTTCCTGATATCCCGATGTTCTTTCCTGCTATTATCGTTCCCTTCGCTCCCTTCTCGAACCCGTAATGCTTCAGTATGTCCTGGCCCGGAAGCGATATCAGCAGGGAATCACCAACCTTATATGCATTCTTTCTAATCGTCACGTTCCTCCCGTCATGGAGGCTCAGCTGGAACCCTCCGCCCCTGATGTTCCTCTTTCCCGTTATCCTGCAAAGCTTCACGTGGGTCTCTTCCTTCCCTATCTTCTCTGCCGAGAGGCCCTTCCTGCCGGCAACAATCCTGAAATTTGCGTTTATCTCGGGCATCTCGACCACGTCCATGAGCCCGACCGGATACTTCGGCTCCTTCCTGACCCTCTTGTCCACTAACACTCCACCCGTGTTCAGGATTGCCCTGACTTCCCTCGCGTCTTGGGCATAGCCTAGCACCTCCCTGAGGAGGACCTGCAGGGGGATGGATTCCCTTTTGCCGTGCGGCCCTGCAGAGGGCCTCACCACGAAGACCTTCTCCTTCTTTGGAACAGGCCAGAATCCCGGAACCGAATACCTCTTCATGTGTGCCATGATAATCACTTCTTTTTCTTTGCCTTCTTGGCTGCCTTCTTAACGGCCTTGTGCTTTGCTTTTGGCTTCTCCTTCTTCACTGAATTTACCTTTGCTTGCTTCTCCCTCTTCTTTCCCTCCACAGGCTTATCTTCCTTCGTTTTCTTTTCCTTTGCCTGCTTGCCTGTTTCCGCTGGTTTTGATACCCTGTCCAGGATGGCCTGCCTCTTCTTGTCGTCAAGGTTCAACTTCACTATCCTCAGGTTGGAGGGCTGCAGCGCCCTCATGACCTCAGAGCCATCCGACTTCTTCACCTTGATTTCATCAACGTAAATCTTCGCCTTGGAGAGGTCGACCCTGTCGATGTTTCCTCTCTGTCCACTGAAGCTTCCCCTCATGACCTCTACCTCGTCGCCCTTCCGGAGTGGCATGCTCCTCTTGCCGAACCTCTCCCTGAGGGCCTTCGAGAGGTTCGCGGAAACGAACCCCTGCCTGACGTGCAGTGGAGCGTTATACCTGTACTTCCTCTGCTTCCTCGGCTGCACGCTCGAGACCCATTTCCGTGACCATTCCTGCTTCATCATCTTCGCCTCTTCATAGGAACCGTAATAACAACCGGTCCCTTGGGCAATATATCACCCATGCACCCGGGTGTGACCGCACCAATGCCCATCCCGTCCGTATCTATTGTTGGGTATTGACTCGTGTCGGCTTCTGTAAAGTATGTCCCATCTCTTACCGACCTTTTAGCCACACTAATGCTACATGGTGAAGATACTCCAACACCATGTGGTTCACTGACTTCAAATCCTGTAGGGTATTTTCCTGACATTATACCACCATCCTTGATATCTTTCCTATCAGCTGGAATCGCTGAACAACCTCTTTCGGCACAGGCCCCTTTATCAGTGAGCCCTTCGGTTCAAGGTTATCATTAACCAGCACGCAGGCATTGTCCTCAAACGAGACCCTCATGCCATCAGGCCTCCTGAACGGCCTCGTCTGCCTTATTATCACGGCCCTGTGCACCTCGTGCCTCACCTTCTGCTCGCCCCGAATGACCTTGACGTTGACTATCCCTGCAACGCCTGCGGCAGGCTTTGTCCTCCTTTTGCCCTTGAATCCCCTGACTGAAATGATTTGTACGACCTTCGCACCGCTATTATCAACACAGTTCATCTTTGCCCCAACGGGCAATCCCCTTGTTATATTGCTCGGAATCGCTTTCATGTTTAATCTCCACGACTTTCAATCTACGTGATACTGCAAGACCGAACATCCTTAGGAGTCCGGCTGTTTACTCGATCACCATGAAACTATCTATGACTCACCTTTCCTTTTTTCAATGCCAACTATCACAAAGCTCTTGGTCTTGGAGAGCGGCCTGCACTCGGCTATCACGACCTGGTCGCCGTCCCTTGCGTGCATGCACGGCGGGTTATGGGCTATTACCTTTGACTTCCTCCTCTCGTAGGATTCATACTTCCGCACGAACCTGTGGTATCCCCACTCAATGACGGCTGTCTTGCTCATCTTGGTTGCTTTAACGATGCCCCAGAAGACCTTTCCCCTCACCGGGAGGCTCCCGTGCCATGCGCAGTTCTTGTCCTCGCAGACGGTATCTGGCGGAGAGATGCCTAGCCCGAGCTCCTTCCTTCCAGCCTTCTCTGCCCGTTTTGCAGGGACCTTGTGAGCCTTCTTCTTCGCAACCATATGTTAATCCTCGTGACTTGCATCGTAAGTAGAGAGAAGTAAACGCCAGCCTCTCTACCTTCTCCGCACCGGGGCGCGGAGGTGGGTAACTCAGCCCGGACCAATGTCCGTCATAAGTTATGATATATCATGCAGGTATGTATATTTAAAGGTTCACGATTTTTTCCGCTAACGCTTTTGACGTGTATCATACTGTAAAAGGGTTATTTACCACTTCTTAAGTGTCTTCCTGACCCTGTCTTCTGGTCTCGCCACGAGCAACCTTCCTTCTACCCTCACCCTCTCTCCTGAGGGGAGTGTAAATTCAAAGATTGCCTGAGCCTTGATGATGGTCTTGTTCTTTGTATCAGTCCTTATGACCAGTGTATTTCTGGTCTCGTCAGCAACCTCACCCTTCATACCAATCTGGCTCTGGTTACCAGAAGAAACGACCTTTACTTTGAGGCCAATCAACTCGTGCCTTATTAGGTTCTCCGGGGTCATCATGAAGAAAGATTGACGCTATTACTAATAAACCACCCCTCAGTTGCTGGGTTCAGTTGGTTCGCCGACCTATTCTACCACTATCTGGTCCTCTGTGAAGCCAAGCTTCTTCAGGATGTCCTTTACCTTTTCCATGTGTCCTCCCTGCAGCTCTATGACATTCCCTTTCAGGGTCCCTCCGCAGGCAAGCCTCTGCTTGAGCTCCTTTAGGACCTTCTTTATGTCTATGCCCTTCCCTATGCCCTCTACAAGGGTTATCTGCTTGCCGTATCGCCTTCTTACAGAAGAAACCTTAACCTTTTCCTTTTCCTTTGCAATCGTCTCGCAAACACAGAGCTCTTTGGGGAGTCCGCATTTCTCGCATGTCTTATCCATTACTTCTTTTCCTCCGTATTGATTTTCTCCCTCTTTATCGTGCTGGCCCGGGCTATGGTCCTTCTTATCTCTTTGATCCTTCCCGGAGAAGTAACATTAGCGCCTATCTTGATGTTGGCCCTCTCCTTGGCCATCTCAAGCCTCAGCTCGCCGACCCTCTTGTCGATGTCCTTCCTTTCCATCTTCCTTATGTCTTTGTTCCTCATTATTGCCATGTATACACTCATAGTTATTAAAATGACTTAAATCACTTTGCCTTCCCTGGCTTTGCCTCTTTCCTTTCGCCCCGTTTTCCTGGGCCCTTCTTTCCCTCCGCAGATTCCTTTTTTGGGGCTTTGGGCTTCTTCTTTCCCTCTGCTGGCTTTTTCTCTGCCATTCCATCAGGAAGCTTGCCTATGCCCTTCCTCTTGGGTGTGGCTGCCCTGCCCTTCTTCTTAGGGCCCCTTTCCCCGGCTTTCTCCTTTTCCTCTCTCACCTTCTTCAGGTATTCCTCTTTCTCCTTCATCTCCCTCTCCATCATCTCCTGGGGGGTCTCTATCTTGTCCTTTATCTTCCTCATCTGCTCCTTGTTCAGGAGATCCCCTGTGACGTCCATGAACTCGCGCATTATCTTTACCTTTATCCCTATCTTTCCGAGCTTCACGAGCGCGGTCTCGAAAGCATAATCCACCAGATCCTTCGCGGGCTGCCCGCAGTGCTTGAGGTGTCCCTCCTGGAACTTGCCTGTCATGGACTTCCCTCCGCCGAGCTTTCCTGATATCACAATCTGCGCGCCTATCGCCCCTGCGTCCATTATTCTCTTTATGGTCAGGTTGCCTATCTTCTTGTAGTTGTAGCCCTTTTCCAGGGCGGACGCTATCTGCTTCGCCACTATCTTGGGGTCCATGTTGGGGTTCCGTATGGCCTTGACGTCCAGCTGCGGGTTCTCAAGCCCGAACCTGACCTTGATTGCATCAGTCATCTCGTTGATGTTCTTGCCTCCCTTACCTATTATCCTTCCCGGCTTGTTGGTGTAGATTATTATCTTTATCCCCAGGGGCGTCCTCTGTAACTCTGTTTTCGAGTAGTCACCGAGAGGGAAAATCTTCTTTATGAAATCCTCTATCTCTGCTTCCTTTATTCCCTGCTTGATGAAATGCTCGTTCAACATGTTCTACCTCTGGACGAGAACGACCTGGAGGTTCGTGACCTTCCTCTGTTCCCTTCTCCTTTTCCAAGCCCTCGGCCTGAAGAACGAAAATCCCTTGTGTGCCGAGGCATGAACATAAAGCTTCTCTGTGTCGAGCCCCTTGCTGTCAGCGTTTTTCTCTGCGCTCTCTATCAGGTTCAGGACCTCCTTCGAGGTGTTGGTGTAAAACTTCCCGTCGAGGCTCTGCTTCTGGCTGACCATGTTCTGGAGCAGCTGCCTTGCCTTGTCAGACCTCATTCCGGTGACCTTCCTGCACACCACAACAGATGACTTCTGGGATATCCTCAGTCCTCTGCCGAACACCCTTGCTGACTTCCCTTCCGGGTTGAATGCGTATTTCCTCATGCTTCACCTACTTCAGCGGGACGTACTTCGAAGACCTCGTGGCACCGAATCCCGGCGCCGAGTGCTTCACCAGCCTCCTCGTCATTATGAACTCACCGAGCCTGTGGCCGAGCATGTCAGGCCTGATATCAAGCTGCACGTACTCCTTGCCGTTATATATCCCTATCTTGTGGCCGAGCATCTGGGGTATTATGACCATGTCCCTCTCCCTGGTCTTGTTGAACTTCTTGGGATTCTTCTCGAGCCTCTTCAGGAACTTCTTCTGGATCTCTGTGAGCCCCCTCTTAAGGCTCCTCCGCTCCCTTGCCCTGCATATCTTTGCAAATTCGTAAGCAGACATTCCCTTGAGCTCATCCAGCTTCTTTCCCTTGAAGTAAAATTCCCTTGCCATGTTTACCTCTTCTTGCCCGTCCTCTTGGGTGATATTGAACCGACCTTCCTTCCTGGCGGGGCGTTCCTGGAGACTGTCTTGTGCTTCCCAAGGCCTGAATATCCGGCCCCGAAAGGATGGTCGTAAGCATTCATCGCGACGCCGGATGTCCTTGGGTATAGCTTACCTCTTGCATGCATTGCCTTAAATCTCTTTCCTGCCTTTACCCACGGCTTCTCACCCCTTCCCTCGCCCGCTGGTATTCCAATGGTAACGCGGCAGGTGGGGTGGAGCCTCTTCTTCTTCTTGGAAGGCAGCTGGATGATGACCTCTCTGGCGCTCTTAGAGACCACCATGGCCGCGGAGCCCGAGGTCCTGCACAGCTTCGGCCCTGAATTGGGATAGGTCTCTATGGCGAAGACTTTCGTCCCCTCATCGACCTTTGAGACGGGCATCACGTAATCCTGGATTTTGTCACCGACCCTCATCCCCTCAGGGGCGATGACGTGCCCCATCGTCCTGTCCGAATACATGACCTCGGCGAGCGGGGCATTCCTGAGCTTGTCATTGACCAGGTCCCTCACCAATCCCTCGGCGTCATTATATCTTATATCAGGCTTGAAAGCATAATTAGGGGTCCTGTAGGTATGGCTTCCCTTTCCCCTTCTCTGAGCGATTATCCTCTTTCCCATAATTATTCACCATGAATTAAAGCATTCCCATCCTTGAGGCAATGTCAGCCGCGGAATGGTCTGGATGCAGCTTCACGAATGCCTTCTTCTGGTTCTTGGTAGAGACCATCATGTTGACCGAATCCACCTTGACGTCGAAGTTCTTCTCAACAGCCTCCTTGACGTCCTGCCTGGAGGCCTTCTTGTTGACTATGAAAACCAGCTTGTTCTCTACCTCTACCATATTCATGCTCTTCTCTGCGAGCTGCGGGTAGAGGAGGACCTTCCATGGGTCGCTGAAACCCCTCTTTGACTTTCCTGATTTGCCCATAAGAATCACTTCGCCAGCTCCTCCATCTTCTGGAGCGCTCCCTCTGTCCAGACGCACAGCCTTCCCGGTTCTGCCCCGGGAGCTAGGTGACCCACGCTCAGGTCATCAACATGGACAACGTCAACGCCAGCGATGTTCCTCGCGGCCCTCGTTATGCCCCTGTCATCATTAATCACGAGAAGGATTCCCTTCCTCCTCTTGTATTTCCTCCCCCTCATGGTTCCCCTGCCAGGCCTGACCTTCTTCTCCTTCGTCCTCTCAATCTCCTCCTTCAGGCCCATCTTCCCGAATATCTCCTTCACGTCCTTCAGGGAGGTCAGTTCCTCGATTTTGTTCTCGGCAACGAGCGGGAAATGCTTTACCCCCTCTATCTTGTGTCCTCTCTCCTGGACCAGGTCCTTCCTGGATGTTGCCGCGACAGCGGATAGGAGCGCAATCATCCTCTCCTTCTTGTTCATCTTCTTCTCCCAGACCTTCCCTGCCTTGGGTGGGTGGGCTTTCCTTCCCTTGATTGCCTGGGGGACGTGCCTCGCCCTCATCGAAAGGAAGCCGGAGCCATGAATCCTCTTCATCCTCGCCATCTCCCTGTTCATCATGCTCATCCTTATGCCCCTCCTGGCGTGGTAATGGGCGGATGTCCTCTGCCCGGCCATGGGGTCTGTCCCGTATGGCTGCCTGCTCATTGCCTGCTCTGCCTGAACAGCTCTTTTGATGAGGTCCTTCCTCACCTTCCCGGAGAAAGCCTTCGCTGCGGTCATCTCCCTCCTTGCCTCGCCTTTCAGGTTGTAAACACTTACCTTCATATCCAGCCTCGTTGTTCGATTGTTGTGCAGAAGAAGAACCCTACCGACCTGCCTTAGGCCGGATGCAGATACAACGGTCCTTATCCTGCACCCCTTTGAACCAAACATGCTTCATGCCAATCCTGGTTTGGATTGGGTTCGCTTGCGATTCTATAACAAATGACCTTATATCTATATAAAGCTTACTGGGGACATTATTCTATAGTCATATTCCTATCATTACCACATTCGAGTAACAATTAATCAACCTGGAGAAGCCGGTTCAAGGGAGATGGTTTTTCCAGTAGTGGATATGGCCATTAGTGATTTTTTCTGTCTTTTGTTTGTCCCCGGAAGTCTTGGGTGACAACTAACTAATCATGCCTTTTGAAAGGAGACCTTGCTATGTCTGGATACCATGAAGTGGTGGTTGTCCCCGTGGAATTGTTGTTCATAGAAATCAATGGGGTTGAGTTCGTCGCTCTAAAGAAGATGGATGGTGATAGGCTGGTTTTGATGAGGGATAATGGGGATGAAGAAGTCGAGGAAATAAAGCGGGATGCTGTGAACGGTATTCCGCTCTCCGTTACCGAGGATTCTTTCACGCATGGACCTACAATACAGGATATAAGGAATAGGAACCGTGGTGGCGTAAAAATAACGCCGTTTATTCCCGCCAATATGGGAATTGCGGTGGCGTAACAACAATTCAGAGGGGCGGGTACTGAGGCCCTGCCCTGGAAAGGAGAGAATTATGGCCAGGAAGAGAAGGAACTGCAGGACCGCGGTTAAGAAGGCATGCGTTCGGGTGGGAAAAATCGAGGGCTGGAGTCCCCCCGATGGCCTGATGGCCTTCCTGAGGAAAACCCTGGAAGGAGAGGGGATCGTGGTGGATGACGATGCCCTCGTTGACTTCAGGCATTTCAGGGCAATTCAGCAGGGAAATCGGGTTTGGGGAAGCTGGCTCATAGTAAAGATTATAAAAGAGACAGCCCCTGAACTGAATGGATTGAAGTCGCTTATAAAGGAGATAAGTACCCCTGAAGCCCTGGAAGGGCTGAAAGGAGAGATGGGTAAATTGTCCCGGGATGACCTCTTCGAGGTTCTGGTTGGAATAGAGACCAGGGAATATAATCTCGAGAGGGTGGTGGCCCAAATCCTCATCGAGAATAAAAAGAAAAAAGAGATGAAACCGAGGCAGATTTTAGCCATCATCAAGAATCTCAGGGGCGATAAGGAGGCGTTTTTCTGGGCCATTGAGAAATCTGGCCTCGACCAACGCACCAAAGACATGCTGGTGAACCCTTTGTCACCGCATCTGGGGAAAAAACAAACCAGCTTCAGACCATACGGTGGTGGATAATTCCGCAACCAAACCGCTCCAGGGCGGGACTTCTGTTCGTCCCGCCCCCAGGAAGGGAGGATATGAAGAATGAGTAACAGAGTAACAGTTTTGTTGAGTTCCTTGGCGGTGGCTGTTTTTCTCTTCGCAGTTGGTTTTGTGTATCATGAAACGAAAATAATGTATGAGGAGCTGAAACCGCCTGCCAGCATGACAAGGGAGGTGAAAGTTTTGTGCTCCGATGCGAGTTGCATTGGAGAGGAGCTCATGCTCCAAATAAATTATTTCCTTCTTAACCATATGAGCGCTGAGCAGAGAAAGATGATAAAAGAAATAGTGATACTATGGGATAGCCCTCCCGAAACGGAAATAAAGACATCGCTCTATCCCAATGGTTCTGGAATAGTGAAGGAGGAATCGGTGATAATCAAACAGGATCCGGAAACCAAAACGCTTAAAAGGCCTCCTATTACACCGGCGGCCATGTCATGTAGAGAATAGGGAAAGGGGGCTCTGTTATTTAGGATAGCAGGCCCCCTTTCTTTTGTATTGTCAATTTAAAGGGATGTGTTCCCAGGAGTTTTTTCCGTACACGCTTTTGCGGCAGCGGTCTTTTCGTACACGTTTTCGGGCGTTTACTGTCCGAAAAGGTGTATATTTAAATACCCTACTGCACATTATTAGCCATAAAACAGTTGGCCGCATTTACCATGTTGGATTAATGCGGCATTCCAATATCGAGGTCAAGATATGGCAGACAAACCGGAAGAGAAAGAGATGGAAGCGAACGGGGAAGAGCTCGAGCAGCAGGAAGAGGCCCAGGAGGAAGAGTCCCAGGAAGAGGAATCCCCAGAAGAGGAATCCGGCGATGAGGCTCCTGAGCAGGAAGAGGCCCGAAAGAAAGAGGTTCAGGAATCCAAGGAGAAACCCGTAGAGGTAAAGAAAGAGGGAAGGAAGGAAGGGAAGCCTGCGGAAACGGGCGAGCAGGCAAAGGAGCAGGCAAAAGGGAAGGCAAAGGAAAGGGTCAACATCATCAGGGTTATGGAAACTAATTTGGATGGAAACATGCCCGTGCGGAGGGCCATAAGGCGCGTGAGGGGCGTCTCTTTCATGTTCAGCAACGCCGTCTCCCAGAAGATAGACTTCGCGGACAGGAAGCTGGGAGAGATAGGTGACAGCGAGATGAAGAAGCTCGAGGAAGTCATGACCAATCCCCAGAAGCATGGAATCCCGCAGTGGATGTGCAACAGGAGGGCTGACCCGGTCACGGGTGAGGACAGGCACCTCACCGTATCGAGCCTGGAGTTCGCGAAGAAGATGGACATAAACGAGATGAAGAAGAAGAAGACGTACAAGGGAATCCGCCACGGAGAGCACCTGACCGTGAGGGGGCAGAGGACGAGAGGCTCCTTCAGGAAGGGCAAGGTAGTCGGCGTGAGCAGGAAGGCTGCGGCTGCAAAGAAGAAGTAAAATCATGCTCATGCCTCATAGTCATATGGAATGCATGTCGATGAGGCATCATTGGCTGGCGCAAGGACTTAGACCCAAGCACCCATGGAGCCAACCTGGGTGTTTTGGGTTCCGTTGACCGTCACGGCTCGTTCTTGCGCTAACTGCATAAAGATATAAATACGGCGCGACAATAACAACCAACAAATCGCATAAAGATAAATCAGCTGGACGGCATTAACAAATTGAACAAAGCCGTCTTTCGATAGTCATGTAGAATACATGTCGAAGGTGGAATGATGAGAAGGATTGCAAAGAAGTACAAGAGACCCAAGAGGCCGTGGGATTCGGCCTTGATAAAGGAAGAGAAAGCCCTCATGAAGGAGTATGGCCTCAGGAAGAAGAGGGAGCTCTGGAGGGCAAGGGAGATACTCAGGCAGTACAGGAGAAGGGCAAGGGACCTGATAGCCCTGAAGGACCCGGAGAGCGAGAAGGTCCTGATAGAGAAGATGGCCAGGATTGGCCTGCTTACCAAGGCTTCGGGCCTGGATGATGTCCTTGCGCTGGACGTGAAGAACGTCCTGGAAAGAAGGTTGCAGACGCTCGTCTTCAGGAAGAGGGTGGCGAAGAGCATAATGGAAGCCAGGCAGATGATAAGCCATGGCAGGGTCTCTGTCGCAGGAAGGAGGACTAAGTTCCCCGCTTACATGGTCCCTGCAGAGGAAGAGGGAAAGATATCGGTTCATGGTGGTTAGATGGCAGACGCAAAGAAGGCAGAGAAAGAGAAGGCTGATGCAAAGAAGGCAGAGAAAAAGGCCAGGCCCGCAGAGAGAGGCGAGCATGCAAAGGAAAAGCCAGCAGAGGGAAAGAAACCAGAAGGAGCCAAACCGGCTGAGGCAGAGGTCAGGGTAGAAGTGAAAGAGGGTTTCAAGCCAATCAGCAAGGAGGAGATTGAGCCCTCAGGAGAAGGGGCAAAGGAGCAGTCAAAGGAACCTGCAGGTGAGGATGAAGAGAAACCCGTTTACAGGGAGAGAAGGTTCGACAGGCCGCAGAGGTCTCCTGTCAAATGGGGCATTGCCCACATCTATTCCTCGAGCAACAACACGATTATCCACATCACTGACATGACGGGCGCGGAAACCATATCCCGCGTCTCAGGCGGCATGATGACCAACAGGGCAAAGGACAAGGGCATGCCCTTCCCTGCAATGAAGGCTGCGCAGAAGGCTGCTTATGATTCACGGAACAAGGGGATAACAGGAATCCACCTGAAGATTCGCGCTCCGGGAGGGCACAAGAAGAAGATGCCTGGCCAGGGGGCGCAGCCTGCTATAAGAGCACTTGTCAGGGCAGGCCTCAGGGTGGGAAGGATAGAGGACGTCACCCCCATCCCGCACGACACCACGAGGAAGGCGGGTGGCAGGAGAGGAAGGAGGGTGTAAGAATGGCAAAGCATCATAAACCCGTAGCTGGTTCGAGGGCATACTGGCCGAAGAAGAGGGCAAAGAGGATATACCCCCCAGCCAGGACGAGGGCAGTGAAGTCGGAAGGCCCATTATCGTTTGCGGGATACAAGGCCGGGATGACCCAGGTAAAGTGCGTTGACAACACGAAAGACTCCCTGACAGAGGGGGAGGAGGTCATAAAGCCCGCTACGGTGATAGAGTGCCCACCCCTAATGGTTTGCGGTATTAAGACGTACATAAAGGATCATGATGGGTTAAAGAACAATGCCACCATATGGAGCGAGAAGCTCGACAAGGACCTTGACAGGAGGTTCAAGGTTCCGAAGAAGCCGGACAGGTCAAAGATTTCTGTGATAGACAAGCAGGCTGAGAAGCTTGCTGACGTAAGGCTTCTGGTCCACACCAAACCGAGGGGCTCTGGAATAGGAAAGAAGAAGCCGGAGGTATTTGAGCTGGGGATAGGAGGCGACGTCGCTTCGAAATGGAATTACGCCAAGGAGAGGCTCGGGAGCGAGATCAAGGTCTCGGACGTCTTCAAAGACGGCGAATGGATTGATGTTTCTTCTGTAACGACAGGCAAGGGCTTCCAGGGACCTGTGAAGAGGTTCGGTATAAAGGTAAGGCCGAGGAAGCACGAGAAGAAGAGGAGACATACAGGTGTTATCGGGACGAGGGGCGTCGCGAGGGTCCTGCCCGGGAAGATTGCAATGGCAGGCCAGCTGGGTTTCCAGACGAGGACAGAGTTCAACAAAAGGGTAATCTCGATTGGGAGCGGGAAGCTCACCCCGAAGGGCGGGTGGCTCAACTATGGTGAGGTTGACGGCGACTACATAATCCTGAGGGGTTCAGTGCCCGGGCCCAGGAAGAGGCTTATCATGATGAGGAAAGGCCTGAGGGCAAGGAGCCGCGAGAAGGAGAACCTCGAGTTCAGGGAAGTCATCCTCGATTCCCAGCAGGGTGCCTAACTCGGCTTACGATAGGCCACGGCCTTATGCAAGCCGAGGAGCAACCAGAGAACTATTCCCTTCCGTACAGAAACCAGCCCAGGACGACCAGGCCTATGTTCACTGCGCCGAAAACGTTTGTTATGATTATGGGAAAATTCCATATCTCGATGCCGTAGAGAATCCAGACCAGCGCCCCTGCCAGAAGGATTGAGTACGTGAGGATGGATATGTCCCCGGCGCTCTTTCTCCTGAATATCCTAAGTGCCTGCGGGAGGTTCGCTATACCGCTGATTGTACCGAACAGTGTCGCGATTATGGCGAGAATGGTCACCTAATCAACCTCGTAGAATATGTGATCCATGAAGAAGAACGCCATGATTGCCGTTATGAGTATGGCCATCATGAGGGCCAGGAGCATGTCGATTGACATGCCTGTCTTGAGGCCGTTTATGAAGGTTCCTGAAAGCAGAAGGAATAATGAAAGGAACGCGACGGCGGTGAACGCCTTAACCTTGCGGGAATAGAACCTCTTTTTGAGGAGCTTGAACCTCTCCTCTCTTGACCATTTCCTGGTGTATTCCTGAACATCAATGACGTCGCCCACGAAATGGATGATTATCTGGCTCCTTTCCCCCTCCTTCTCGGCGCCTATTGACTTTACCTGGTATCTTCCCTGCCCGTATTTCTTCAGGAGCTGGCGCTTGATGTAATCGGTATCGTCAAGGCCGAACGGAGCCCTTCCCTCGCTGTAGACCGTCCTGTAGGGTCCCATGAGGTGGGGCTTCTTGTCATGCCCCTCGCCGAGCTCCCTCTTCTGGATTATGTACTTCTTTCCCATGTTTTATAATTAACCCGTTATAGCTTAAAATAAACATTACTTCTTTGCCTTCTTTGCAGGCTTCCCTTTCTGGCCCTTCTTGTCATAGTATTCGAACTTGTGGACGAGGCAGAACCTCCAGGGCCTCCTTCCTGCTGCCCTTACCTGGACCAGTCCCAGCCCGCACTTGCACTTCCTGGATATCACCTCGACATAACCGTGCTGTGGGAGAGGGAACGAGTTGTGGCATTTAGGGTAGTTAGAGCATCCCACGAACCTCTTTCCGGTCCTCCTTGAATGGATTATCCTGAGCTCCCCCTTGCCGCACTTGTTGCATACCCCTACGGTATGTATCTCCTTCTCATACTCCCGGACTGCCTCCTTTATGTGAGTTCCTATCTCCTTCTCATGCGCCTTGAAATCGGTGAGTATCCTCCTGAGCTCTTCCTCTGCCTCCTTTATGACATTTTCCATCTTCATCTTCCCTTCCTCTATCTGGTCCATCTCATTGTCGAACTTCCTCGTGAGCTCCACTGATATTATCTCAGGGCAGTGCTTCTCAAGGGCCTTGACCACCGCAACGCCAAGGTCGGTCACCTCTATTGACTGTTCCCTGATATATCCCCTGTCATACAGGGTCTGCAGGATTCCCGCCCTCGTGGCCTTTGTTCCCAGCTCCAGCTCCTCCATCTCCTTGAGGATGGATGCCTGCGAGAACCTTCCCGGGGGCTGGGTCTCCTTGTCCAGCTTCTCCAGCTTCTCGTTGCTGAATTTATCCCCCTTGTTCACCTCAGGTAGAAGCTGCTCCTTGAACCTGGCGTAGGGCTTGTAGAAATCTATCCATCCGGGTTTCAGGGTCCTCACCCCATGCGTGAGAAATTCTTCCCCCTCTATGAGTATGGTTATCCTGGAATGCTCCCTGACCGCCGGCTCCCCGAAAACAGCGAGGAACCTCCTCACTATCAGGTCATATACCTTCTTCTGTTGAGCGGAAAGACGCCTGGGCTTGTGGCCCGTGGGATATACTGCAGGGTGCGCTGAATCCGTTTTCTTGCCCTCATTCGGCTTGAGCTTCCCCTCCATCACCCTCTTCGCGAGGAACTTGTATTCGTCCTGCCCCGCAAGCCCCTCCAGTATCTTCCTGAACCCGAGCTTCGCGGGGAGCTTCTGGCTGGAGGTCCTCGGGTATGATATCAGAGCCCCTTCATACAGGCTCTGGGCAATATCCAGCGTCCTCTTGGGCGAATAACTGAAGAGATTGTAAGAATCCCTCTGGAGCGTTGTCAGGTCAAAGGGCGTGGGAGGCAGCTGCTTCTTCTCCTGCTTCGTGACCTCAGAGACCTCACCGTCCTTTCCCCTGCACCTGTCCATCACCCCATCTGCCTCTTCCTGCTTCCAGAACTTGTCCTTCGCGTGGGAGGCGAGTATCTCCTTGCCGTCAATCTTCCCGGTCAACTCAAGTTCCCAGTAGGGCTTGGGCTTGAAGGCCTCTATGCTCTTCTGCCTCAGGTAGAGAAGCTTCAATGTGGGACCCTGCACCCTTCCCGTGGAAAGCGTCCAGAATCCACCGGAATGCTCAAGGGAGAGTGTCAGCGCCCTCGATAGGTTGATTCCGAAATACCAGTCCATCTGGTGCCTGGCAAGCCCCGCGTGAATCTGCGGGAAGTCAAGATGCTTCGAGGCCTTGTCAAACGCCTCTGTAAGGTCCCCGGGGGTGAGGGTGGAGAACTTCATCCTCTTCCCGTCCTTCACCTTGCATATGAACC
>CAZIAB010000009.1:0-21773 GCA_964537525.1 uncultured archaeon | reverse complement strand
CCGAAGGCAGACGTCTTCTTCACCAGGCCGACCTCCTTCCTCGATGACCTCCGCAGCGTGGAATCAGACAACATAATAATATGCGACATAGCGCTCACCAAGCAGGACGCCAGGCAGATTGTTGCCGCCATGGCCGCGAAGGGTGCTAAGATATACTATTTCGATCACCACATAGTCCCTCCCACAGTCAGGGAGAGCGAGATAAGGAAGGCCTGCACGACATACGCCCACGACACCGACGAGAGCGCCTCGGAGCTGATATACCGCCACTACCAGAACGACATACCAAGGGAGAGGGTCTGGATTGCGCTCTACGGGGCGATAGGCGACTACGCGGACGACACCCCCTTCGTGAAGGGGAGGCTCCTCAACTGGGACAGGAGGGCGCTCTACTTCGAGGTCTCCACCATAGTCCTGGGAATAAAGAACGACGAGTTCTCCAGCTACGACGCCAAGAGGCGGATAGTGAAGGTCCTGTCCCAGGGAAACAACCCATCCGACATACCGGGCCTCGTTAAGTCCGCAAAGGAGGCAGTCAACAGGGAGTTCGACCTGTACGAGATGCTCAAGGGGATAGCCCAGGCCTCGGGCGAGGTCGCCTACGTCATGGACAAGCCATCCTTCGGGTTCAGGGGCCCGGCCGCCCTCTTCTCAGCTACCATAAAAGACAAGCCGATTGGTATGTGCGTCCACACGAGGGATAACTACATTGACATAACCATCAGGTCCAGGAGCAGGAAATACAGGCTCAACGAGCTGGCCAGCAATGCGTCTGAGCACGTGAAGGGCTCGGGAGGGGGCCACCCGGAGGCAGCAGGCTGCAAGATACCCCTCGGAACCTTTGAAAAGTTCCTCAAGAAATTCAACAGGGAGATGGGGTAGCCATTTAGGATGATTGCTTATGTGCACACTGGGGGCAAGGAGAATCAGCAAACACTTCCTGATTTTCAAGAACAGGGACAGGCTTGAAACCCTGCATACAAGGATAATCCTTGAAGAAGGCAGAACGAAGAAGATTCTGGCCGTTGATGAAAAGGGCCACTGTGAAGGACTTAACCAGCACGGGATAGGTTTCGTGGAGAGCAGCCTGAATCCCCGCTCTTCAATGAAATATAAATTAGTATCAGACATAGGAAGGGAAATCCTGGACAGGGACAGCATAGAGGACGCCATAAAGGTCATAGAGAAGGAAAGGATATCAGGCAACATCATAATATCTGACGGTAGCAGGGCTTACGTCATTGAGAGTCCACCCGACGGTTTTTCAGCGACCAGCATAAGGGAGCATGGCGCCATCACGAACCACAGCATCAGGCTGGACAGCAGGAATAGACCGAGGAAGGAGAATGATTACGAATCAAGCAGGGAAAGGCTGAGCCGGGCAAAGGAGCTGGTCCGCGGAATAAGGAACAGGAAGGATATCGAGGGATTCCTCTCGGACAGGCACGGAAAGCATTCCATATACAACGAGCACACACTCTGCTCATACATTATTGACCCCATGAAGAGGGAGATTGTTTTTTACAAATCCAGGCCAGACCGCACCAAACCAGAAACCACAAGAATAAATAGCTAACCCCTTAATAATAAAAATGGCAATAGCTGCTGAAGTCGCAAGGGTTAGTGGATGGAGGTCAAGACAAAAAGGAAATACGTGTTTAATAGGAGCGCGCATTATAAGACACTATACCACTCCTGAGCCCTTACCGTTTACTGATTTTACTCTCCGCACAATGCTTGATGACACAGAAGCATATATCAAAAGGGTAAAAAAAGAGTACGATTTATAGTCACGTTCTGACTTAGACTGCCTGACCCGCGTGCTCCACCACGTCGCCCATCCCCGAAGGAATGGTTACCTGTATCTCGTCCAGGGGGAGCTTCTCTATCAGGTACTTGTGCTCTGGCCTCGCCTTTATCAGTATCTTGTTCTTTATCGCCGCGGCGAGCTCGAGGCTCTTCTTGTACCCGGGCTTTATGGTGACGAAATAGTCAGAATTCTTCCTGGTGGGCATGAGAGGGCCCGAAACCACTGAAACCTCCCTGCTCTCGGGGTCTATCCTTATGCCAATCGCCAGCTTGAGCTCCAGGTTCCTGAACCACTCCCTCTCGCCGTTTATCATGAACGAGCCCTTGGGAAGGTTCTGCCCCGAGGGTGCGGTATTCGAGACCATGCTCCTCCTCACGGAGTATATGTCAATCGTCCCCAGTCCCCTGCTCCATGCCTTGGAGTTGGCGGCCGCGAACTCCGCTGCCTCCTTCCTGGTCTCGTCAGGGACCTCCATTCCCTGGGACTTTATCACAACGAAAGCCGCCCCGTGGATGTCCGCATGGAAGACCACGTCATCGTCCTGGCTGTGCTTCTTTATCAGCATGTCATTCGAGCTGGCATCCCTGCCAGCTACCACGAGGAAGCCGTCCGTGGAGAAGAACCACTTGAACTTCTCGAACCACTTCTTCCTCTTCGGCTTCCTTACGGCCTCTTTTGCGTCTTCGCCTGTCTCCGCTGGCTCCCCCGCATCCTCGCCCTTTGCTTGCTCATTCGTTTCCGTTTTCTCCCTCGGGAACATCATCTTCCTGAAATCCTCCCCAAGGACTTTCTCTTCCTTTCCCTTTGCATCCTCGAGCCTCTTCTCGAAACCCTCCTTTACTTCATCTATCCCCCCGTGCTTCTTCCTTGCCCACTTGGAATCCTCATAATAAGCCGCAGCGTTCCCCTCAACGCTCTTCCTGATGTCTATCTCTATCCTTTTGCCGTCCAGTTCCATCACGATGATGCCGTCACCCTCCCTGATTTCCTTTATCGCCCCTGCCTCTGGCGTGTCCTCTGAGCTTATCCGCTCCTTTATCTCCTTCCACTCCAGCCCCATCTCCCTGGCCCTCCTGATTCCATCCAGGGCGGCCTGCACGGTCGAATAATTGGCATATATTATGTCAGCAGTCTCCTTGGATTCCGACTCCATTTTCTTCCATTTCTCCATCCCCTCTTCCTGCTGCTTAACAATCCTCTCTGCCTTGCCGACCTCCTCCTTCACATCCTTCGTGACTTCCTCCTTCTTAACCTCTATCTCCTGCTTCGAGAAGAACTCATCGAACGCTGAGGAGAGATTCTCCGCGGGCTTCCCCTCCCCTTTGGACATCACCATCCGGAAGGGGGAAACGAAACCATCATACACAGTTGGCTCCGGCTTCTCAGAACCTATGGACTCGATTGCCTTGAAGACCTTCAGGGCGTCAGCAGAATCTACCTCCCTCGTTACCATCTTTCCGTCCACCCCGGCCCTGGCGCAGACCTCTCCTGCGTACTCTGGCCCGAACCCCAGGTTGGTCGCGAGGTAGGCAACCATGTTCCTTTCCGAATATGACAGTTCCTTCCTGAACTCGTCGAAATCCATCCTGAAGGGGTTCGTCGCCCTGGGCGGGTATTTGTAAACGACCTTGGGCCTTATCTCCCTTGTCTTCCATCTCTGGACCTCCAGGGGCATTATTATCATGAGGGCGGTGTCGCAAAGTATCAGGTTCCCTGTGCCGAACATCTCCGCGATAAGGATGTGGTCATCAGTATGAATCTCAATTATCCTGTCGAACTCGTGCTGCTTTATTTCCTTTATCCTCTTGCCCATCAGGTGCTTCCTCAGGAACATGCAGAACATCGGCGGCTCCTCAGGGACCGCCTTCTTGAACCTGGTCAGGAACACCTTGTTGCTGTCAATATAGAGCCAGAATGAGCCCTTCCCTGAGACAAAGATTTCCATCAGGAACTGCCTCGACTTGGATTTCCCGTACTGGTATATCTTCCTGAACACCCCTCCAGTGAGGAGGGACCTCAGCTCCTTCACCAGGAACCTCGCATCCAGCGATGCCATCTCCTTCTTTCCCGCGTTCCTGGTTTCTGCTTGGGCTCCGTTCCTTGTTTCCCGGGTTTCCGCACGGGCTTCGGTCTGGGTTCTGCTGGGTTCAGCTTCCTGGGCCTCCTCTTCCTGCCTCTCATGGGCATCTTCAATCCCTGGTTCAGAATCCGTGCCGTCCATAAGGAATTATTGCACTCTGTTCTTATATTACTTAAGAGGAAGGCCAAAGACCCTCACGGCGTTCCCCTTTGCGTGATTAAGGAGTTCCTCTGCGGGGATTTTCTTGAGCTCTGCAATCTTCGCGCCGGAGAGCTTTATGTTCCAGGGCGCGTTTATGTCAGGAGGGAACGGATAGTCCTCCGGGCACTGGAGGCCCATCTTGTAGGGGCTCAGGAACGGGGCATCCGTCTCCAGAAGAATCTGTCCCAGTGGGACGTCCTTCGCTATCTTCCTTATCCCCTTCGAGAACATGACCTGCGTGGAAACCGATATGTAGAATCCTTCCCTGATTATCTCCCCGGCAAGCTCCCTGCTCCCTGAGTAGCAATGAAAGACGCAATCCAGTCCGCTGTCCTTCACCATCTCGAAGCAATCCCTCTCAGCGTCCCAGCTGTGGATGACAATCGGCTTCTTCAGTTTCTTCGCGAGCTCAATAAACTTCTGGAAGATTTCCTTCTGCCCCTCCCTCTTCTGAGGGTTTTTCTCCCAGTGGTAATCCAGGCCCACTTCACCGACCCCCACGATTCTTCCCCTGTTCTCCTCTATCAGTTTGAAGACCCCCTCGAGGCCCTTCCCCTCTGTGGGGTGGTATCCGAGCGTAGGGAAGATGAAGTCGCTGTTTCCCTCCGCAAGCTCCAGAAGAGAGATTCCTTCCTCATGCCTTGCCGAGGAACCGATTATTCCGACAATCTCCTTCCTTGCTACCTCTATAAGCTTATCCCTGTAGGGGTCGAACGGGGGGAAGCACAGATGCGCATGAACGTCAATCATGTTAAACTTTTAAATACTCGGTGTTTATATACTTAACAGCTCATAATAGCTATAATCGAAACCGACAACTGCGCAAGTCATGGAGATTAAGCAAACGGTCTTATCCCGAAGGGATGAGACATTGCAATGTCACAAAGCTTGCAAGTCATGGAGATTAACTATGGCATCAATAAGACCGGCCAAATGCTACAGGAAGCTTGAGAGGCCCAACACAAGGGTCTCGAGGAGGAAGCCCAGGCGCTCCTACGTAAAGGGGGTCCCTGACAGGAAGATTCACAAATTCGAGATGGGAAGTCCGAACAAGAAGTACGCTATGAGGGCATACCTTGTTTCAGAGAACGGCGTCCAGGTAAGGCACAATGCCCTTGAGGCCGCGAGGATAACCCTCAACCGGCATCTGGAGAAGATGATAGGAAAGGACCTCTTTTTTGCGAAGATTCTGATTTTTCCCCACCACGTCATGAGGGAAAACCCGGTCGCGACAGGCGCGGGCGCTGACAGGTTCTCAACGGGCATGAGGAAGTCCTTCGGAAAACCGATAGGCCTCGCTGCCAGGATAAGGCCAAACCAGCGGCTGATTGAAGTCAGGTTCAGCAAGGCAGCCCTCCCGCACGCCAAGAACGCCCTTAAGAGGGCAGCGGCCAAGTTCCCGACCCCGTGCAGGATTGTCGCTGAAGAAATCAAATAAGCCAAATTCTAGAAGCTCGGTATGAATCCGGCAACCATGCTGACGACCATGGGTATCAGCAGCAGCGTCAGCGCATAGAAAACCACGCCAACTATCACCACATGAAGGAATGACATGTCCTCGAAGAAGACCTTCATGAGGAGTATCCATATCAGAAGCGGAAGGATGATGCCTATCAACGGGACCATGTAAAGATACGGAAGCAGGATTCCCATTATCCCGAAGTAGTTTATTATGTTCGCTATCAGGACCACCAGGAACGCGTTCTTGGGGTTGGTGGTCTCGCCGTAAATCCTGTTGAATATCTGCAGCACGACTATGAGGACTATCCCCCCTATGATGGTGGAGAGTATCATCCCTATCGCGAGGTTTATCCAGTAACCAAAACCAGAAGCAGACGCTATGGTGTTGAGTGAATTCAGGTCAATGGGCAGCGCGAAATCCGCCATGCTATATTATTGTCCAGGATTGCTTAAATGCTTAAAATCAGGCTATGTCCCTCTCCACTATCTCCCCCGGGAGGGTGGTCTTGTGGGGCCATATCTTCCTCCCGGGATAGATTGAGGTGTTTATCCCGGTGTGGACGCCGTCGCCCATGACGGTGCCGAACTTCCTCCTGTAGGTTGGGGTGATCTCGCCCTTTATGTACGTTTCTATCTCCCTGTTGTCATGCCTGAGGTTGGCTATTATAGTCCCTGCCCCTATGTTGACGTCGAACCCCAGGACCGAGTCACCCAGATAGGAGAGGTGGCCAATCCTGACCTTCCCCATGAGAACAGAATTCTTTATCTCCACGGCATTGCCAATCCTGGAGTTGTCGCCTATGGTAGTGAAGGGCCTTATAAAGCAATTGGGTCCTATGTCGCAGTTCTTACCTATCACAACGGGCCCGTCTATGTACGAGCCGCTCCTTATCAGCGTGCCCTCGCCAATGATTACGTTCCCCTTTATGACTGCTCCCTCCTCGACCTCGCCCTTTATCGAGGATTCGGTTATCTCCTCGAGAAGCCTCCGGTTGGAGTCAATTATGTCCCATGGGTACCCGACAGAGAGCCAGCCCTTTTTCGCATCGACTGCCTTCACCCCCGCCTTCTTCGCGAGCTCGTTCACTGCCTCGTTGAGCTCGTACTCTCCCCTGACTGACTTCTCCAGCTTCCTTATGTAGGGGAATATCCTTTGGTCAAGGACGTAAAGTCCGCAGTTCGCCATGTCTGACACGAATCTTTCGGGCTTCTCTGCAAAGCCCTTGACCATTCCATCCTCTATCATCCATACGCCGAACCTCTGGGGGACTTTGACCTTCTGCACCAGCAGGGAAAGCTCGTAATCCAGCAGTCTCTTCATGTTCTCCCTGTAATAGACGTCGTCACCCATTATCACCAGAAACCTTCCCTTTCCGAGATGCGGCTCTGCAGTGGCAAGCGCGTGCGCTGTCCCCAGCTGCTTCTCCTGCTCGACGTACCTTATCCTAATCCCTTTGTACTCGTCGCCGAAAGCCTCCTTTATCATCTCCTTCCTGTATCCGACAATCATGATGACCTCGTCAACCAACCCCCTGAGATTGTCCAGGTTGTACTGGATTATCGGCTTGTTCGCAAGCCTGAGGAGAACCTTGGGCATGGTAACGGTAAGTGGATACGTCCTCGTTGACTTCCCTGCCGCGAATATAACAGCCTGCATAATCATCACTTCACTGTCACGCTCTTTGCCAGGTTCTTCGGATAGTCCGGGTCGCATCCCCTCAATACGGCCAGGTGGTATGCGAGCATCTGGACCGGTATTATGTTCACTATCGGGGAGGCGTTCCCTACGTCCGGAACCTTTATCCAGTAATCAAACACCTCGTTGTTCTCAGGGGCCACGCCGATTATGTAACCGCCCCTAGACCTTATTTCCATGGCGTTGCTTATCACGTCATCCTTCACCTCATCGTTCGCAACCAGCGCGATGCAGGGGGTTCCCTTTCCTATCAGCGCAATGGGCCCGTGCTTTAGCTCCCCACCTGCAAACCCCTCGGCATGGATGTAGGAGACCTCCTGTATCTTTATCGCCGCTTCCAGCGCCATGGGATAGTTCAGCGACCTCCCTATTATGTAGATGTTCTCGTTATCCTTTATTTTTTCAGCGAGCTTCCTTATCCTGTCCTCGTACCTGGGGTTGAGCATGTCGTTCACCCTTGCCGCGGTCTCTGCCAGCAATCTCTTCCCCTCCTCGAGCTTTCCTGCGCTGGCATACGCAAGGAGCGTGACCAGCGCGAGCTGCGCGGTAGTCGCCTTCGTCGAGGCCACGGCCTTCTCAGGGCCGGCCTTCGTTAGCAGCGAATGGTCTGACTCCCTCTCTATGCTGGAGCCCATCACGTTCACAAGGGATATTATGCTGGAGCCTTTCCCCTTTGCCGCAGATATGGCTTCCAGCACGTCAGCGGTCTCGCCGCTCTGGGATATCGCTATCACCAGCGTCCTGTCCGTGAGGAAGTGCTGGTAGTTGGGGAACTCCGAGGAAACCACGAAGTTGACGTGCTTCCTCGCGACCCTGGAGAATATATACTCCCCTGCAAGGCAGACCCTGCCCGCTGTCCCGCACCCGGTGAAGAAAGTTCCATATGCGTTGTTTATCTTTTCTGCCATGTCCGTTATCTCTTTCTCGTCCTGGTTTATTGCCCTCTGGATGGTTTCCTTCTGCTCCATTATCTCCTTTATCATGAAATGGGGGTAGTCCCCCTTCTCTGCCTGCTTCGCATCCCAGTCAATCTCAACGAGCCTCTTCTCTATCACACTGTCATCCCTCAGGCTCCTGAAAACAGGCTTTCCGGATATTATGACAATCTCCCCGTCGTCCAGGTACATCACCCTCTTGGTCCTCTCCAGGAAGGCAGGTATGTCAGACGCCATGAAAAATTCGTTCTCACCGATGCCCACAATCAATGGAGAGCCCCTCCTTACGCCAATGAGCTTGTTTTCGTCCCTGCTTATCACGACGATTGCATACCTTCCGTGAAGCCTTCTGACCGTTGCCTTCACCGCCTCCTCGAACCCGAGCTCCATGTTCTCCTCGATGAGGTGGGCTATTATCTCACTGTCAGTCTCTGACCTGAAAACATGGCCTGTTTCGATGAGGTCCCTCTTAAGGGACTGGTAGTTCTCTATTATCCCGTTATGCACGATGGCTATCCTTCCCTTGCAGTCGGTATGTGGATGGGAATTTTCTGCGGTCACGCCACCGTGGGTTGCCCACCTGGAGTGGCCGATTCCTATCGTCCCGGGGAGGCTTCTGACTTTTGACCTGCTGATTTTCCCGACCGATTTCTCAATGTGCAGCTTCCCCTCGCAGCACGTTGCAAACCCGAATGAATCGTACCCCCTGTATTCAAGCCTCCTCAAGCCAGCCTCTATTACAGGGAACGAGTCCCCCTTGCCTATGTAGCCTATTATCCCGCACATGTTTACTGTAAAGAATTCGCATCCGCCATATAAACCCTTTACTGAGAAAAAACTCTTAATCGAACCCTTCAGCGACAGAAAGCTTTATAAATGTTATTATAAACTTATTCATAATATTATAAATTTTTTGGTGAGAAAATGGGTGACTTCCTCCTCAAAACGAAGGGAAAGCAGAGCATTGCATACCCCGTAAGGATGATAGAATCCCCTGAAAATCTCTCTGTCCTCTCGAACGAGCTTGCATGGAGGATATACAGGGAGATGTCAGAGCCTTCGTGCCCGATGGACATAGCAAAGAGGCTCGGGATACATGAGCAGAAGGTATATTATTACATAAACAGGTTCAGGAAGGCCAGGATGATAAAAGAGGTCAGCTCTGAGCAGAGGCACGGCACCATAGCCAGGTTCTACCAGGCTAGGGACAACCTCTTCGCCGTGAATGCGGGCCCTCTGCACAATGGCATGGACGTGAGCATATCTTCCCCGTCCGGGATGAACCTACTCGAACCATTCATAAAGGACAGCAAGCTGAACGCAAGGATAATCGTCGGCTCTCCTGACCCGCACGGGCCCTGGAAGGCCAGGGGGTCGGACTCCTTCTGCGCGATAGATTTGGCCCTGTTTCTCGGCTCATTCACGGGCGGCGTGGAAATACCCAACTACATGCTTGACGTAGAGACCAGGGAATCAGACCTCAGGGAGAACCTGATTCTCATAGGAGGTCCGGCAGTCAACATGGTAACGAGGAAGATAAACAACCGCCTTCCTGTTCGGCTTGAGCTCAGGGGTGAGAGGAGCATAAAGTCAACGCTCTCTGGAAAATCCTACAGGTCTGATGACTGCGGCATAATAGTCCTCACAGGCAACCCATGGGACAGGAAGAAGAAGATACTCCTGATAGCGGGAAAGAGGTTCCAGGGAACCAGGGCAGCCGTGATATCGCTGATAAAAGACCTTGAGAAGGTAATGCAGGGAAACAAGAACAACAGGAAACATGTGGCAAGGGTAGTCAGGGGATATGACATGGACGGGGACGGCGTGATTGACTCCTCAGAGCTACTCGAATAGGAGTTTTTAAAAAAACATCTTAAAGAGTTTAATATATAATAAAAACATCTAAAAAGGTTTATGAAACAATTATAATGATAAATAAGGTATGAATTACGTTTTTTATACCATGAGACCCGTATTACTTACGCCCGAGAAACTGTTTCACGCTGTTTATATATACATGGAAAGGACATACATTTATCATGAACCTGAAAGTTTCTTTCAGGGTTTCCCATGTCCAGGGCGTTATGCTCTTTTCATGGATCTCAAAACGGAGGAATTAATAGGAGGAATCTAAATGAAAATCAAAAAGATTCTAGCAGGCGGTTTAGCTGCAGTAGCAGCTGGAGCAACAATAGCATTCGGCGCATTTGCACAGAGCACATCCCTCGGTGATTTCGTAACAGTCTCAGGAAACGCACTATCATCACCATGGATTGTGGTCGGAACACCCGCAACACCGGCAAACGCAGGATATGCAAAGGACGTTGTTGGTGCAGCTGACATAGCGGCCGCAGTGGCTGGATACGCAACAACGAACGTCGCTGTAGGCGGTGCGACATCAATCTCCGTTAGCGGCGGGGCTGATCTTTCAACAGCAAACACAAAGCTCTACCTCGGAGACGCAATAAACACTGCCAAGCAGACGGTTACAAAGGCTGAGCTTCCAACGGTCCTTGCGTCAGGGGTATTCTCTGATGACACAGGAACAAACTACAACTACGACCAGTACCTAGTCGTTGGCAGCAGAGTAATCACCTTTGGCAACTCAGGAAGCGACATTGAGGACCCGACCCTTTACATAAACGCAGGAACATCATACGCAACACCTCTTTACACGACAAGGGTGGTTTTCACAAAGCCGCTTAACGTATCAAGCAGCGATGTGCAGGGGAACGTGATAACCTTCTTCGGAAATGAATATACGATAGGTTCCGGTTCAACGAACTCGGCACTGATACTATACGGTTCATCCAACGCGCAGACAATCAGCGAGGGTGAGTCAGTGACAATAAACGTTGGCGGAACAGACCACACGGTTTCCGTGATAGGCGTTTCCAGCTCAACGATAGCTGTCATATCTGTTGACGGTGTTTCAAAGGAAGTCCACCAGGGCAGTTCATACACAATCAGCGGAGTGACGGTATACATAGACTCTGTGTTCTACTTCACGAAGGAGACACAGATAAGCCAGGTGAAACTGAGCGTGGGCTCATCAAAGATAACCCTGACAACCGGTTCAGCAGTAGAGATAGGAGAGAGCGGTGACACGATAGAGAACACATACGTCACGATAACCGGAGGAACAAACACGGGGATATCAAAGATTGACATTGCCGTTGCAGCGCAGGACACTGACTACGATCATGTATCAACAGACCTGTCATACACGGACCCGCTTTTCGGCGGATTCAAGGTTGCATTCGGCGGTTCAGTGCCCGCACTTGACGACTCTGCAAGAGACCAGATAACGGTTGACACCTCGGGCGACGACGTAGCCACAGTCTCATTCACGGACTGGAGAGGCTACTCAAAGAACATCGAGTTCGCATGGGACTCAAACACAGGTGCAACAACCTTCACGCCGATCCTCTCAGACTCTGACGGATATGCATACCACGTAGTCGAGGGAGAATCAGCAGTAGAGAAGGATTTCGTGATCGTGAAGCAGGGAGACTTCTCCCACATCTTCCAGATAAATGACATAGCAAGCATCGGAACATCGAACGCAAAGGTCATCTTGAAGGATGTGGTTTCAGGGGAGTCAGTAACAGTCAACATGGAGGCACCTGGTTACACGAACGCGACAGCATACATAGACGGTTACGCATACTACATCAACGCAACCTCTACAGTCGTCCAGATGACTTGGGGAACCGATTCAAGCGCAACAGCAGTTGGCGCTTCAACCGACGTTTTCCCGGTATACGGACTCGTGAGGGCAGAGGGGTTGGTGCTTGGTAACCAGACAGCTGCGCAGACCGCTGCACTGAACAAGAACTGGACTTTGCCAACAGGACAGGTAAGAGTCAGCCAATTCGTCAGCAACACCAACCTTACACTATCTGACGCTGCAGGCGTAGCATCAGACCTGTTCCTTAACGACAGCATCTTGTCAGGAACAATAACCCTTGGCAGGATAACGTACAACGTGACCAACGACGGTTCCAACGGCATAACGTTCGACATGAACAGTGCAGGAGCAACACACTACCCGTGGGTTTCAGTGCTTGAGGAGCTAGGAAAGAATGCGGCAGGAACCGAGGTAAACGACGCTGTATTCGTGCCACTGACATACGAGGGAACCTCGACATACAAGATGGCAGTCAACACTCCGACACTGACAGCAGCAACCCAGTACAGCCAGTCATTGAAGTCAGACACGTCAATAACACACTACCTTGACAGGTACGGGACACTGGTTGCATACAACACCGACGACCAGAACCAGGTAGACATATACTACCCGGACAACCAGGCAATCATGGGTGTTGCAGTAGGAGGCAATCCGGTATTCGGAACGTCAGGAACATCAGGAACAGTCGCACAGGCCGTAAAGATAACGTCACCTGTAGCAAAGCTCGACTCTGAGGTGTCAACATCTGGCCTTTCAGCAGACCTGATCCTGCTTGGTGGACCTTGCGCAAACGATCTGGTAGCAACGTTGATGTCATTGCCAAACACAGAGCCAGGATGTTATGAGCAGTGGACCTACACGACCGGAATAATAAAGGAGTACACAGACGCTTTCGGTAGCGGAAAGAAGGCTCTAGTCGTAGCAGGTACAACCGCAGACGACACGAGAAGCCTAGCTGCAAAGGTAATGAGCGGAACACTCTCATACGAGGCTTAAACCAAAACATGTAGTATTTCATGGGGGGAAACCCCCACCCTTTCTCTTTTTTAACACCCTTTTTCTTTTCGAACCCAGCAGCAATATAATCTATCCTGGGCTCTAAAGCAAAAAGCGTGTACGGAAAAAACGAATGTAAATTTTGCTTGTTGCTTATCAGCTTGCGACTGAAACAAAAGAATCAAGCGGCAGCGTCTGTAAGCTGATGCAACTTATAAATTCTTCAAAGACATCTTTTCCTTATGGAGAACGGGATATCACTCTGCATGATTGTCAAGAACGAGGCAGAATGGCTTGGTAAATGCCTTTCCAGTGCAAAGAACCTCGCTGAAGAGATGGTCGTGGTGGACACTGGCTCCACTGACGACACTAAGAGGGTCGCTTCGGAAATGGGCACAAAGGTCTTTGACTTCGAATGGAACAACAACTTCTCTGCCGCCAGGAACTTCTCCCTGAGCAAGGCGACCAGGAAGTGGATACTCGTCCTGGATGCCGACGACGTGGTATCAGAGAGGGACGTTGATGCAATAAAATCCCTGACCAAGAACAAGCATTTTGACGGCTTCTCCTTCCTGATGAGGAACTACACCAACAATGACAGGGTGGTCAACTTCCTTCCAGTCCCGGAAGGTGACGTTTACGAAGAATCCTCTGGCTGGAAGGGATGGGACCTCACGAGATGCGTGAGGATGTTCAGGAACCTCCCTGGCATAAGGTTTGAGAGGGACATCCACGAGGTCGTTGACTACACAATCCTTAATTCGGGCGGGAAAATCCTCAAGGTGAACATACCAATCCACCACATGGGTGAGGCAAAGTCAGGCATCCAGGCACCCGGGAAGAGGGAATCCCTTTATTCCAGGATAACCAGGAAGAGGCTCGAGTGCTATCCCGACGACCCCAAGGACAACTTCACCATGGCATTCGAGTGCTTCAAGGCAGGCAACCATGACGATGCAATATCATACTACATGAAAGCGATACAGCTCAAGCCCGACTATGTCGATGCCTACATAGGCATAAGCCAGGCCTGCGTTGCCGCGGGAAGGCTGGACGATGCAATTGCGGTCAACGAGGAGGCCACGGAGAGGTTCCCCCATGTCTCCTCCTTCTTCTACAACCTCGGGGAGATATACCTCGCGAGGAAAGAGTTTGGCAAGGCATTGGACAACTACCAGAAGGCCCTCGAGCTCAACTCACCCCAGAAGGAAAGGATAGAGGAAAAAATCCGCCTCATCAGGTCGCAGCTATAATTCTTTCCGTACACGCTTTTGGTTTTCAAACCCAGGATTGTTTATCTTGTCTCTTCCATTGCAATGTGGACAAGAGACATCTATGCAACGATTATATTGGAGATGCAGATGTTGCTCCTGGGCATGAAAGGGGTGTTTTCCGCGAACGCTTTTTTGATTGAGCTTTTTGTCAGCAAATAACATTCGTTATTGGCATCTGCCAAAGAGTTACGTGGCGAATTCGGTAACTGTAAAAAGGTCAGAAGGGGCGCTGGTCCCTCCTGAGTCTCATCATGCTGGGTATGTTTCCTGCGAAGCTCATGATGTGCGTGTAGAAATTGTCAATCTCGTTGTCAGACATCTTTGCCACGTTGTCGGCTTCTATCAAAGGGGCCGGCAGGCCATACCCTGAATGATGTCCGGATATCGCCATAAGGACGGACGAAAGCTTCTCAACGGTCTCTCCCTCCTGGCCGAACTCTGCTATGAAATCAACCCTTATGGGGCGGTCATAAGCCGCCGTCTTTATGTAGAAGGAGCTTATCTTCTTCCCCAAATCCCCGAACTCCTTGAGGACAGGATGCTCCTCTGTCTTCTCTGAGTACTGGAAGATTGCAGTCCTTTCCCCCCTGTCAAGGACCCAGTAGAGGAGGTTGGTGTCCCTGGTCTTGAGGAGAATCTCCCTCACCTCCGGAAGCATGGGATGCTCTATGCCGGGCATGATTTCCCTGTCTATCATGCTGCAGAAAGAAACCCCCCTGGAGTCCTCTATCACCCCCGCGACTATCGTCCCCCCCTCCAGAGCCTTTGCATACAGCCGCTCATACAGACTCAGCATCTTCCTGTAATAGGGATATATCGGCGACGTCCTGGATGGCCTGTCAGAGTAGTGAGAGACGACCGAGCCGTCCATGAGGAGGACATCCGGCCTGAACCTCTCCAGCGCCTCGAGCGCGGTCCTCACCTCCGATGACTGCCTCATGGTCGAGGTGAAGTATGACCAGTCCAGGTCAGACAAGGCCTCTATTATGTCTGCCTCGGGGACGGGCATCCTCGAGGGTATGTACTCGACCTTTTCCACCTTCCCATCCCTGTAATGGAAGCAGGTCGCCACCGACCGGACAAGGACGCAGTCGAACCCGTGCAGGGATTTCTTTGCGATTCCCCCGTCTATGCCAACCACCTTCATCCCGTCAATGCTGAGATTTCCCGAGGGGAAGACTATCCTCCTGCTCTCCCCGATTCCCTTGAGGAAGTCGGCAAGCTTCTTACGCTGGCCCTCGGTATACTTGATCCTTTCTGCAATGTCCCTTATCTTTGGTATGAGCCTCTCCATGTCCCCCATTAACATTGTATCGAAAGGATTTATTGTTGAGCCATCCAGAACGAATTTAAACCACCCCTCCAATTCTCACCATGAAAATCACGGTCTGCGGGAGCATCACCTTTGCCGAAAGGATGGTTGAGGTTTACAACAGGCTGAAGGAGCTGGGCCACGAGCCGCTCATGCACGAGCACATGTTCCGCCTCGCTGACGGGACGGCCCCCCAGCTTGAGGACAGCAGGAACCGCGTTGAGAGCTCGGAGATAAAGAAGAAATACGATTTCATAAGGGCATGGTACAGTATGATTGTGGACAGCGATGCCGTCCTTGTCTGCAATTTTGACAAGAAAGGCATAAGGAATTACGTCGGCGGAAACTCCCTGATGGAGATGGGCTTCGCGCACGTCAACAACAAGAAGGTCTTCCTCCTCAATCCAATCCCGGACGTACCCTACAGTGATGAGATAAAGGCGATGGTGGACAAGGTAATAAACGGAAACCTTAGAAGCATCTAGCTCTCTATTCAGAACTGAATGACACGGCCTTCCACATCCTCTGCAATGCCGTGATGTTGGTCAGGATGGCCAGGAGGACCAGGACGTAGGTAAGGAACATCATGTCGATTGATGCCAGGAGAATCCCCACGAACAGGATAATCAGGCGCTCTGCCCTCTCCAGCAACCCTCCCTTTAGTTCCCTGGTCACGAGCTCCTTCTCCTTTGCAGCGGCCTTTACGTAGGTGGTCATCATCCCGCCGAAGAAGAATATCATTATCCAGACCCTTGCATCAATGAGGAACGGGGGCAGGGAAACGAACACAAGGCCTATGATTATTATACCCTCGACATACCTGTCAACCACGGTGTCCAGGTAGGCCCCGAGCCTGGAGACCCTTCCCGTCACCCTCGCGACAGAGCCGTCAACGAGGTCTATGAAGGATGATACTATGAACAAGAGCGCGGCGGTTATGAACTCATGGTAATAGAGAAAATAAACCGCAACAAGAACAGGCAGGATGGAAATCATCGTCCACTGGTTCGGGGACAAACCAACCTTGCTGAAGATTATCCCAATCTTTATCGAGAGGCTCTGGAACCTCTCCCTCGCAGCATACATCGCCATGAATATATAATTATAGGGCTGGTTTATAAATGAGACTCACGTCAATGCATGCGGGATTCCCCTGAAAAATCTATCCTTTCTTCTTGATGCTGAAGCGTATAGTTTTGTCTTCAAACCTGAAAGTATTTGTATCGGCTTTGGGCTCCTCGTATCTGACCCATGGGGAGCCTGTTGCTATATTGATATCCTTCTGGAATTTCCTCAGAATGGTCTCTGTTTCCTTGTCTGATTTCACGATTCTTTCAACCTTATCCGTGACGTCCAGTTTCTTCTCCTTCCTCTTCATCTGGACAGCTCTCACGAACTCCCTCATGAACGCCTCGTCCTCGAGAACGTCACCGAGGGCAAGCTTCCCTGCGGAGAACGGCCTCATCCCCTTGGATGCCCTCTTCAGGATTTTTATTGCCTTGACGTTGCCCATCAGCTTCACTATCTCCCCGAAGTCCTTCAGCGCCCCCTCTGCCTTCGCGTCCTTGGGCTTCACGTAGACCTCTGAGACAGGCCACTTTATCTTCATCTTCCTCTCCTGCCTCTCCGCGTTAATTGCCTCTATCAGGCTTTCTATAATCTTCATCCCCTCCTCTAACCTCTTTGATATCACCTTCCTGTCAGGCTCCGGGAGCATCTCCGCATGGACGCTTCCTCTGGAAAGGCTCTGGTACATTTTCTCAGAAATGTATGGGGCGACAGGGGCGATGGCCTTCACCAGTTTCTCCATTACATAAAGCAGCGTATACTGTGCGGCCGCCCTGTCCTTACCCTGATACCAGGGTGACACCCTGTTCCTCACGAGCTTTATGTACCACCTCGAGAAGTCGTTAAGGATGAAGTCGCCGAGACCCTGGACGAACTTGTGAATCATGTACTTCTCTCCCCACTCTGCCTCGTCCAGGACGCTGTTCACCCTGCTGATTATCCACCTGTCTTCAGGCTTCAGGGCAGGCCTCTTCTTCGGTCCCTGCGGTGAGTAGGTCATGACGAACTGGTAGGAGTTCCAGAATACGTTGAAAAGCTTGCCTGTGTCCTTGACGCTCTCCCAGTTGAAGTAGAAATCATCCCATGGGGCGCTGCTCATCAGGTAGAACCTGAGCACGTCCCTCCCGTACCTGTCTATGACCTCCTGAGGGCCCACGACATTCCCTTTGGACTTTGACATCTTGTTACCCTTTGCATCGAGAACGAACCCGTGCAGCATCACGTTCCTGAAAGGGGTCTTACCGTGCGTCAGGACGCTAGTTATCATCTGGGAGTTCCACCACCCCCTGAACTGGTCAGGTCCCTCTGTTTCAAAGTCAGCAGGCCACAACCTCTGGAATTCCTTCTTCCTCCTGGGGAATCCCAGCGCGGCCCATGTAGAGACGCCGGAATCGAACCATACGTCCAGCACGTCCTTCGTCCTCTCCATCATCTTCCCGCACCCCGGACACTTTATCTTAACTTTATCGATTTCCGGCCTGTGGAAGTCAATCTCGCGGTTGAGGGAACCTCTACTCTTGAGTTCCTCCCACGAGCCTATGACCTCTATCTCCCCGCAACCGCACTCCCATATGGGCAGGGGAATCCCCCAGTACCTCTGACGAGAGACAGGCCAGTCGCCCAGGTTCTCGAGCCAGTTACCGAACCTGTTGCCAGCCCATCCAGGGGTCCAGTTAACTTTCCTGTTCTCCCTGATGAGGGTGTCCCTCACCTCTGTTATCCTGAAGAACCACTGGGGGACGCTTATCTGCAGGAGGGGTGTCTCGCACCTCCAGCAGGTCGGGTAATCGTGAGTCACATTCTCTCTCTTGAGCAGTGCTCCCCTTTCCGATAGCCTTGATATTATCATGGTGTCAGCGTCCTTGGTGAACCTTCCCTCGAGCCACTCCCCCGCTTCTTTGGTAAAGCATCCGTCCAGCGCTACTGGTGAAACCATGGGGAGGCCCTCCTGCACGCCTACCTGGTAGTCCTCGAGCCCGTGTCCCGGTGCCGTGTGGACGAGGCCGGTCCCCTCCTCCAGGGTCACGTGCTTACCTGACGTCACAACCCTGTGCGCGCCTTTCAGCTTCTGGAGCGCGGGAACCAAATCCTTCAGGGGATGCTCGTACTTCACTCCCCTTATATCGTCGCCGGTGAAGCTGGAAATCTCTGTATATGATTCTATCCCTGCGGTCTCCATCACCTTCTCCACCAGATCCTTCGCAATCACGTACTTCTCGCCGCTCTCTGCCTCGATTAGTGAGTAGACAAAGTCAGGATGGACCATTATCCCGGTGTTTGCGGGAATCGTCCAGGGCGTGGTCGTCCATATGACGAAGAACTCATTCTCCTTCCCCTCTATCGGGAACTTCACGAAGATGGAGGGGTCTGAGAGCTTCTTGTGGACTATCTCATTATAGGAAACGCCTGTCTCGCACCTGGGGCAGACATGCACCGGATAGAGACCCTTGAAGAGGAGGTTCTTCTGGAAGGCTCTCTTGAACGTGAACCACGCACCCTCTATGTAGGAATTATCGAGCGTGACGTACGGGTTCTTCCAGTCCATCCAGACCCCGAGGTTTGCAAACTCCCCGTTCATCACGTTAATGTACCTGGTGGCGAACTCCCTGCACTTCCTTATGAACCTTGCAGCCCCGTACTTCTCTATGTCCTTCTTGTTCTCGAAACCCAGTTCCTTCTCCACCTTGACCTCTATGGGCGTCCCGTGAGAATCATAACCCGGCTGGTCCCAGACGTTGAATCCCTTCATCCTCCAGTATCTTATATACGTGTCCTTGATTATCTTGTTCCATGCCGTTCCCATGTGGATGTTCCCGGTTGCGTAGGGAGGGCCGTCAGCGAAGAAGAACTTCCTTCCCTTGGAGGCCTTCCTCTTCACCTTCTCATAAATCCTTCCCTTCTTCCAGAAATCCGCAACCCTCCGTTCAATCCTCTGCGGCTCATATCCCTCAAACATCGCCACCAGCCCCTTGATATTTGTTCAGACATCCTATTAATATCTTCCAATGACACGAGACCCTCAAAGAAAAAAGCTCTGGCTGGATTCCATCAAACCAGGATAAGACATCCACCCTTCATGTTAACCACTTAATAGAATGGGACTTAATGCTTATAAAATTAAGCAGAATCCAGATACTTCTCCATCGGGTCAGGTCCCCCTATGCAATGGGTGCATAGCTTCCCCTCTGATATCCCATTGTATGCCTTTATCATGTTGTCTTTTCCTATATAGTGTATCCTGACCTCAATCTTATACTTGTCTGACAGGTATCTTTCCATCCCGTCAACCGAATTATTGAATTTCTGAGCGGCAAAATACTCATGTCCCGGCGGCATGTCCACGCCGAACTTGCACCCGAAGTCGCAGCCCCCTTCTGAAATTCCTATCATTGGGGTTGCTGAGAGAAAATAAACCCTTTTAGCACCACCTTCCTTTGAGAGCTGAACAACCCTTTCAAGGACGTTCATCCTTACGATGCTGTCATCTATAACGACCAATGTCTGACCAGATATATTTACCCTGTCATCCATGAATAGTGTTTCCTCTAGAGACTTCTTTCTGTCTTCTTGTGAAGGGCCCTGGAAAGAACGTTTTGGCTTTCTCTTGAAAAATATCTCTTTGAGTTGTATACCCAACGATTCGCTGTAAGCTTCTGCCATAGGCTTGGGTGCGGAGGGTGCATATGTCACGAAATCCGCGTCTTCGGGCACAATCTCACTGGCCAGTTGTTCTCCTAATTTGCGCCTAGCCTCAAGGACCCTCCTCCCATTCAACACGGTTTCCCATCGTGCAAAATAGTTATATTCAAAAAAGCAGAAATGCGGGTCAGGTTCAGCGGCCTGAAGAGTCCAGTATTTAGGACCGTTTATGTAAACAATTTCACCTTCCCTGATTTCCCTTATGGGTTCTCCTCCAATTTCTATTATAGGAGAATCCTCGGATGCGCATATAAAATTGCCATCCTTCTCTCCGAGCCATGCGGGCTTGAATCCGAACCTGTCTCTCATGACTGTAGCATAGTTCTTTCTGGAGTCCAGCAGGGCGAGAACATATGAGCCTGGTATGTCTTCCATGAGCCGCTCTTCCCCATGCCTCTTATAATAGTGAGCGATAATCTCCGTGTCAGTATCAGAATATAACTTCGAACCCATCTCCTTGAGAAGCTCGTCAACGCCCCTGTGATTTCCTGGCACATAAGGAAAGTTACCATTATGGACTATTGCAATATCGGCTCCCCTTATGCGCGCAATTGTTCCATCATCCCTAACAACCCCACCTATATGGTGGGGATGAGCGTTCTTTAATACCCTTTCCTTTTTGCCAAAGGTAGAATATCTGACATGGCCAATATAAATATCACCATCTATGTTCCTCACAAGCTGTTCACGCTTGAAATCCCCTACCTCTCCTCCCCATTTAATTACATCGATGCCATCATCTCTTCTTGCAGCAATCCCGGCAGATTCTCTTCCTCTGTTCTGTGACCCACCTATAAGTTTGTATGCATCGTGTATGTTGCGGGGAGCTACAATTACTGCGCATTTTTCTTCGATATCTAAGGACACGACCAACCACAATTTATTCTGGAAGCCAAATTTTATATATACTAACTGAACTAGTGATATTATGAACTGCCTTGGGATAGAGTCAACGGCCCATACCTTCGGCATCGGCATATTTACCGACAAGGGGAAGGTCTTCTCCAATGTCTGGGACACCTATACCCCTCCTGCGGGGTGGGGCATCAAGCCAATGGATGCGAGGAAGCACCACGACAGGGTTGCAGAGAAGCTCCTTGACAGAGCCCTCAGCGAGGCTGAGCTCACCTTGGATGATATCGGCCTGATAACCTTCTCCCAAGGGCCTGGCCTTCCTCCATGCCTCCATGCGGGCCTGGATTTCGCCAGGAAACTTTCAAAGAAAACCAGGAAGCCCCTCGTCGGTGTCAATCACTGCATAGCTCACATAGAGGTCAGTCGTCTGACCACGAAGCTGAGGGACCCGGTCGTCCTCTACGTCTCCGGAGCGAACACCCAGATTCTGTCCTTCGTTGAGGGAAGATACCGCTGCTTCGGGGAGACCATGGACGTGGGGATTGGCAACGCCCTGGACAAATTTGGAAGGTCTGTTGGTATGGAATTCCCCGGAGGGCCCAAGATAGAGAAGCTCGCAAAAAAAGGTAAATACACAGAGCTTCCCTACAGCGTCAAGGGCATGGACCTGTCATTCTCAGGGATAATCACAG